>JAAUTG010000154.1 GCA_012031785.1 Saprospiraceae bacterium
ACAAAAAATAAAATGGAGACTTATTACGCATCGGTACGCAATACATGGAAAACGGTCTGCGGTAGGCGGTTACTAATTTTCTTGTAAGTTGCCTATTTAATGATACATTACAGTGTATAGACATGAATAATAATGTATGATAACTAATTTAGTATTCTTAATGTTTTTTAATTGAGTATTGTTGTTTTTTCAAATACAAGGCGATGATACAGCCTAAACTATTTGACCTCTTGATGGATGCGCCGTAAATTATAGAGCAAGTACAAGTTGCTTTGCAAAAAGAAAGACAAGCTAGAGCAGTATTCTACGAATGGCTGAACGACGAGGTAAAAGCAGAGTTCATCAACAGAGAAATTGTAGTTCATACTCCTGTAAAGCGTGGGCATCTAATAGCTTCTCAAAATCTATTTAGGATACTAAGCACTTACGTTATTGATTTTTTAAATAATTAACTCAAAAATCATCACTCATAATTTACATCAAAAGTCTTTCATCAATTTTTTGCTGGATGATTAGCCATAATCGGTTCGCACTAAGACTAGCCAATGCTACGCAATTTACTTTTTGTTATACGCTTTTCATTTCAACATAAGTATTTTGAGCAACCTCAATGTATAGGTTTTTTATGCAAACATGAAAAAGCATTCTCAGGTGCAAATAGCAACCTGCGCAACATCAGCGGGTTAATCATCCAGCACGTCGTTTCGTACTTACTTTACTTCTGTCCGATTTTCATGTAATCCAAAGTCAAATGACAAAGAGTACGTACTCCTAACTTCATGCCACTTTCGTCAATAAAAAAGTCTGGAGTATGGTGAGGTGCGGCATCCAAAGTATCTACATTCTTAGCTCTTCCACCCAGAAATAGAAAGAAACCAGGTATTTCGCGAGCGAAAAAAGAAAAATCTTCCGCCCCAGTGACTGCGCGAGTTAGTATTACATTGTCTTCCCCTGCTGCAGTAAAGAGGGTTGGAAGCATTAAGCGCGTCAGATTAGGATCATTGTACGTGACAGGGACGGCAGTTTTTATAGTTACTTCAGCGGTTGCTCCCGCACTTTCGGCAATTTTAGTCGCAGTCAATATAATTTTCTCATGTATAATACGTTGCATGGCAGTATCCAAAGTACGAATAGTACCAATCATTTCACATTCTTCTGGGATGATGTTGTTGCGTACACCTCCTTGTATTTTACCAATCGAAATGACAGCAGCTTCTTTAGTCAATTCTGTTTGTCGGCTAATAATAGTTTGTAACCCATTGATGATTTGAGCAGCTATTGTGATAGGATCTACCCCACCCCAAGGCATAGAACCATGCGTTTGTTTACCTTTAACTTTGATGGTAAACTGGTCAGCAGCAGCCAAAGTCCCTTCTGGCTTATAGCGGATTTTGCCGACTTCCAACATAGAATTAATATGCAAGCCAAATACGACATCCGCATTCACAGATTTTAAAACCCCTTCTTTCACCATCAATGCTGCACCGCCTTCCTCTCCTGGAGGAGGTCCCTCTTCGGCAGGTTGAAAAATGAATACTACTGTACCTGCGAGTTGGTTTTTAATTCCTGTCAAAATTTCAGCAGCACCCATCAGCATGGCAACGTGCGTGTCATGACCACAAGCGTGCATTACCCCTACTTCCTGTCCCAAGTAAGTGGATTTTTCTTTGGATGCAAATGGAATATCTACGCGCTCGACAACAGGTAAACCATCCATATCAGCTCGCAAGGCAACAACAGGTCCTGGCTTTGCGCCTTTTAAAATCCCGATAACGCCTGTATGTGCCACGCCTGTTTTCACTTCCATTCCTAGTTTTTTTAGGTGGGCAGTAACTTTTTCGGCAGTTTTAAACTCCCGATTAGAAAGTTCGGGATATTGATGAAAATAACGTCGCCACTCAATCACCTGCTGCTCTAATTGATCTGCTTTTTGGTCCACTAATGTTTTTAAATTGGTTTGTGCTTTTGCACCCACCAATAGAAACAAGCAAATCACCAATAAAGAAAATGATTTCATACTTATTTGTTGTTTAAATGAAAAGATAAAACATAAATACATTAAACAACAAACATATAAAATTTTCAATCAGATAGGTTGATTTTTTAGATTTATTGGATGGAGAGTAATCCAATAAACCAACACTTTATTTTTTCCCTAGGTGAAATAATAGCCCTAAAATTTAGGGCAAAGAATAGTTTCGTTATCATAATCTCCTAAATAAGAAACAGATAGCTCAAAAGCGCCTTGATTGAAAGGAGATTGAATATTGCTTAACCCTGCATCATAGCTGAATCCAAAGACTATGTTGTTAGCCTCAAAACCTATCATAAAGATAGCCGCTGCCAACTCGTACTGATTGGCTTCATTGCTTACAGGGCGAACCCAGCCACCTACGTGTATTGCAGAACCTGCGTATTCTCCAAGTCCAATACGAATATTACTACCTACATTTAGGGCAGTATGAGGACCTTGTGAAGTAAACATCGCTCTAGGGAGTAACTGCATTTTATTGGTAATCGGAATTTTGGTACTAAAATGACCCGTGAATTTTCGGTAAATTCTACTATCTCCGCGTTCGGGGTCTTCGTTTCTGCGGTCGTAGAAGAAACTCACCTGTGGTTGGAAAAGGTGATGAATAGCACCACCTAAAAATAAACCAAATTTTTTATTTGGGTTGTAGGTGTAGTTGGCACCAACTGCCATATCGGAAAAGGGGAAATTATTATTGGGTGGTAAATTTTCGCTGGTTGCTTGTGTGTAGCCATTTGAGCCGTCAAATTGATCTTCAAATGTTAAGTTTTGATAGTTGACATTTCGTTGATTCAAACCTATTTGCAAGCCTAGCGATAAATACTGATTGTTGCGGTCATTAAGCGATTTATGAAAAGCTCCAGAGATGGCAAGTTGGGAGGTACTAAAACCTATTTTTGGAACACGGTCGTTGAAAAAGGAAATACCTATGCCAGCCGCGTCTTTGGTAGAAGAGGTGCTGAAAGTTACTGGAAATCTTAAATCGAGAGCAGCAGCAGCAGTGGTGTGAGGATTATCTAAGGCTTGTCGCCACTGGTCACGATAATTGATAGAAAATCGGTACAATCCTTCTGTTCCTCCAGTAAGCGCAGGATTGAGTTGCAGCGGTGCAGCGTAGAACTGCGTGAAATTAAAGTCCTGTCCGATTGCAGAAAAAGTGGCTAACAGCGTGAAACAAAGAAAAAAGAAAGTTCTTGTCATCGAAGTTCGATTTGTGTGGTTGAGTATTGGAGCAATCATCACGCACCAATTGGAAAAGTATCCATTTACTTGGTGTTTACGAAATAACGCAGGATTTTGATTCTTATTTTTTAACCAGTTTCTGAAGAAAAAACAAAGGCGAACAATTTACTTGCTCGCCTTTGTACAGCTAATGAAGAAAATTTCTTCAAATTTCTTATTTTTAGTTTAGAGTAATCATGTCGTGCATAATTTGTAGCACCTCTTTGAGATAAGCGTCTTTTTTAACGCCAGCAATAAAATCCCTATTGCGCGCTTTCTTTGATTCATCGTCTGTGTTTGCCAAGTCTGTTGCATCTACTGATGGATTGCTCACTTTCGTAATCACCTCTCTTTCAAAGAGATTATCGAAACGCTCTGCGTTTTCATCACGTTTTTGCTGCAACTCTGAATAGGCATCGAACTGTAAAGGCATCGTTGAGATGTTGCGTTGCTCTTTTACCCAAGCCGCATTTTCAAGAATACTTTGAAAAACAGTATCTTTAGCAATACGCTGCGCACTATTTGACTTTATTTTGTCAAACTGTCGGATAGTATAAACATCTTGCTGCACTCGAACAGGCGGTATTTCGCTCCAATCCATTGGAAATTCTAAATCGCGCTCACCTGTTTCGATGTAATGATACATGTCTGGCAGTATAATATCTGGCGTAACGCCTCGCAGTTGCACAGAACCTCCGTTGACGCGGTAATATTTTTGGATGGTTAATTTTACTTGACCAAGTGGCTTTACTTCTGGATTTCCTCTAAAGACGCGGTCTAAATCTACGAAACGCTGCACTGTGCCTTTGCCAAAAGTTGACTTACTCCCGACAATAACAGCGCGTTTGTAATCTTGCAAAGCAGCTGCTAAAATTTCGGAAGCTGAAGCACTAAAATTATTAGTCATTACCACCAACGGTCCATCATATTTTACGGAAGCGTCCACATCACTTAGCACTTCTGGACGGTATTCCTTTGACTTCACTTGTACAATTGGTCCCTCTTTGATGAACAGACCAGACATCTTGCGTACCTCATCCAACGAACCACCTCCGTTGCTACGAATGTCTAGAACGATACCTTTTACGTTTTCTGCTTTCAGTTTATCAATCTCACGCGCCACATCCGCAGAAGAGAAACGTCCACTTCTATCCTCAAAATCTGCATAAAAGCCTGGTAAATAGATATAGCCGATTTTTTCACCTGGTACATTTTCTAGGATAAGAGATTTGGCGAAACTTTCTTCAATGATGATTAAATCGCGGATAATAGGTACTATTTTAATAGAACCATCTTTCTTTTTTACCCAAAGTCGTACTTTCGTACCTTTCTTACCGCGAATGAGTTGCACCACGTCATCCAAACGCATTCCCTGAATGTCTTTAGGTTCTTCGTCCGCTTGCGCTACTTTTACAATTAAATCTCCGTCCTCCATCTCCTTCGTTTTCCAAGCAGGTCCGCCTACTACGATACTGGAAACTTTGGTAAAATCTCCTTCTTCTTGTAGTCTTGCGCCAATACCTTCTAAACTACCTTTGAAACTGACATCGAAGTTTTCTTTGTCAATAGGTTCAAAGTAAGAAGTATGTGGGTCGTACAAGCTAGTAATGGCATTCAAATAAGCGGAAACCTTGTCATTTCTGCGGTCTTTAGCCATGCGCCCATACCAATCATCGTAAAGTTTCAGCACCCTTTCACGAGCTTCTTTTTCTAACTGTTCTTTGGTCTTTTGTTCTTCAGTAGGCTTATCTTCTTGTTCTTTAGATGCTTCTACTACACGACTTAGCACCTCGTACTTTAAGGATTTTCGCCAATATTCCTTTAGCTCTTGATCATTTTTTGCAAAAGGCTTTTTTTCAGGATCCATCTCTACTTCCTCTACCGCTGTGAAATCGAATGGTTGGGAAAGTATTTCTTTATAATAGACTTGGGATTTGGCAATACCTTTTTCCAAAAGCCCGATGGATAAATCAAAGAACTCATAAGTTCCAGCTCTAGTTTCGTCATCCAGCCTTGTTTTAAAGGTTTCCAACTTTGCCACATCATCCTGTGTCAACCAACGACGACCTCTATCTGCACGGTCTAAATAAAGCGTGTATGCTTTTTCCGAAAAATCATCATTAATATCAAGAGGCTGATAGTGATAATTATTAAAAACATTTACAATTGTTTGTATCAGCGCAGCTTCTTTTTCCGTTGAATCTATCATGGGTAGGAACGCTGCTACCAAAATACCCACCACCATTGCCACTGATAGGAAGATAGGCTTTCTATATTTCATATTTCAACTTCTTTGCAGGTAGATAAACCTGAATTAAATGAATAAAAACCGATTACGATATATACTGCAATAAGATGCTTTTTGTTGAGTATATATTTGATTAAGTGTTTTTTAACAGAACTATAACTTTGTCTTTTATTTGTAGGTATTTAAGAGGACATACCCAAAATGTTACATTAAAATTTCAATTAGCAAACCATTACAAATTAACTCATAAAAACTAAATAAATTACATGATGTCTTAAAAAATATTGTTTAGCACTTATAATTTTGGTAAACTAAATCAGTTAGTTTTAAGACCAACGAATGTGTCAAGAATTAAATTTCATCAACAATTTAAAAATAATTCTAAAATATTGATAAAGTATCCCATAAAGAATAATTTCTTGACTAATTTTACAAAACTGCAATTTATATCAAATATAATATATTTTTTAATCATACAAGTATTTTTTGAGAATAGTTTTGTTTTTATAACCAAAATAGTCGCGTCCAATAAACACGACAACCCATATTTGATAATAAACAACTCATAGAATACTTTGTAAACGAGAATTTTAAGTAAATTTGTAGGTAAATTAGTTATTTGCTAGATTGGTCACTCGATTATGTTATTAGAATAGTTGGCAATTGGTAGTGTGTAATTAAATTTTAGTTGATTTATGATAAAACATTTGGGAGATTTAAAATAAGATACCTTCAAACAACCAAGTAACCAAATAACCAAATAATCACTTGCGTAATATGAATTATTATTACTATTGTGCCTAGCCACTGGCTATTTGAATTTATGTTGTATTTGAGCAAATAGTTTAATACGTTCACTAATTTGAAGACTGATAAGGTCTAAATACTATTAACAAAGAATAATTTTGTTTATGTTTGGTTTTTGGAAAAACGCTACGAAGGCACGTACCCCTCTAAACTGGAAAACCGATATGCACTCGCATTTGATACCAGGTATTGATGATGGTGCTAAAACGCTGGAAGACGCAACAGAACTTATTTTGGCATTGCAACAGATGGGCTATGAAAAAATAATTACTACGCCTCATATTTATCAAGAATATTATCCCAATTCAAAAACCGTTATTGAAGCAGGTTTGGAGAAATTGAGGACGCACTTGAAGGAACAACATATCGAAATTGAAATTGAGGCTGCCGCAGAATACTTTATGGACGAGCATTTCGAGACTTTGCTTTCCAATAGGGATTTAATGACATTTGGCAACCAGTATGTGCTGGTGGAAATGTCTTTCTTCTTTGAACCGCCTAAAATACTGGATTATATCTTTGAGCTGCGCGCCAAAGGCTATCAACCCATCTTAGCACATCCTGAACGATATTTGTTTTATACTTCCAATTTTGAACGCTATGAAACTTTCAGAGATTATGGTTGCCTGCTACAACTTAATTTACTGTCTATGCTAGGATATTATGGGAAGCCTATTCAACAGAATGCTTATCAATTACTTAAACGTGGATGGATTGACCTTGTGGGAACAGATATGCACCATTTGAAGCACGCAGAAGTGTTAAAAAGGGGTTTGATTCAGGTAAAATTCACAAGGAGTTGGAAAAATATCAATTTCTCAATTCTTTACTTTAATTTTGTGCCGTTTTTGTAAACTTTTGGATTTTCATAATGTAACGCCCTATTCAGACTAATCCAATTAATTGACTAAGGTTTCAGTCAATTTTACACCTTATCGTGATACAGGCGACTATGCCGCCCCGTATTGCTAAAAGCATAATGATTTAATAAAAATGCGAAAAGCAAGTTTTATTCTATTTTTGTCGCGCTTTACTGCCTTACCTCCTGCGTTCCGCATCGGAAATTGGTTCTATTTGGGGAGCAGTTTCCAAGTCAAAACATTTACGCTGTTGGGAAACCAGACAAACCTAGCTTGGCAGGCGAAACCCAAGTGGCTAATATTCCACCAGAATTGCGTGTAAAGCCAGATGATATTCTCTATATTTTTGTGTATAGTTTAGATCCAAACTCCGCAGCACCATACAACATTGTACCCGGCGAAACCCAACGAAATTCAGTAGATGCGGTGACACAGGGCTATTTAGTTGGTCAAGATGGATTTATTGATTATCCTATCTTGGGAAGGATTGAAGTGTTGGGCTTGACTCGGCAAGAAGTGACTACTAAACTGGAAAATTTGCTTCGGGACGGCAACGTGAAAGATGCTGTGGTGAAGGTGCGTTTCATCAATTTTAGGATAAGCGCGCTTGGAGAGATCAGACGACCAGGTGTCTATACATTTGATGAAGAAAATATAACGATTTTAGAGCTTTTATCTTTTGCTGGAGACTTTACTGAATTGTCCAATCGAGAAAAAGTATTCATCATTCGAGAAAATCAAGGAAAGCGAGAGTATGCAGAGTTGAATTTACTAAAAAACGATTTTTTCGATTCTCCTTATTTTTACTTGCAACAAGGCGATGTAGTTTATGTAGAGCCTTTAACTGCCAAAACAGCAGCAGTTGCCAGTGCACCACTAAGATACATCAACATTGTAGGTACAGTAGTAGGTACAGTGGTAGGTACTATCTTGATTTTTGAGCGATTGCGGCAGTAACGTCACTAGGGAAAGTACGTATAATTGAAAGATATAGTGTGTGACCTAAAAATTAGAATTTTGTGAAGAAATGTCAACAATGGGTATAGAACAACAAGCGACGGTGCGTTCTCCGCTGTCAAGGTTAAATTTTCAATGGCGAGCCTTGTTTTTTAGAATGTTGAGAAACTGGTATTGGTTTGTCATTAGTCTAACAGTTATTTTATTTTTGACTTGGCTATTTTTGCGTTCTGCGTCTCCCACTTACCTCGTGCGGGGTACATTTTTGTTGAGGGAAGAACAGTATAATTCTAGTTTTTCGCAAGAAGTTGGGGTAGTAGTAGAGATGCAAGGAGCAAAAATGCAGCAATTCTTCCTTGACCAAACGCAAATCATGAAGTCCTTGAGCTTGATGATGCAAGTAGTGGACTCTTTAGATATTGATATTGAATATTTTGTCAGTGGTAGGTTAAAAAAATCTGAAATTTATGGCGGTGAAGTTCCTTTTAAGGTAGTACAAGCCACTCCACGCGCTTTGTTCAATGATAAAGTGCTAACCATCAAACCATTAGATTCACTTAAATTTCAATTAGTACGCGGAGAAAATGATACGCTGACCTGCTTGTACGGAGTGCCTTTTGAGTATAAAAGAACAATTTTTCAAATTGATAGGATTGGACAACCAAGAAAATTTGGAAGCTACGAAATACGTTTCAACGACCCGCTGAAAGTGGCTCGCAACTACTCCAATCGAGTGAGTTTCAACCCTGTACAAAAGTCTTTTGTAGTCGCTGCTACCCTTGTTGACCGCGTTCCAGATAAAGGAATTGATATTATCAATACCTTACTTTACTTTTACAACCGTTCGGTGGTGGACGATAAAAATAAAGTAGGTCAGAACACCCTTGATTTTATTGGGGAGCGACTTGGAGAAATGGAAAAAGAATTGTTCGCCGTGGAGCAACAAGTGGAATTGTACAAAAGAAGAGAAGATATTCCTTTGGAGCTGGCATCCAGCACCCAGTTGCTATTGAATGATTTGACTGCACTAGAGAGAGAGATTATTCAATACCAAACACGCATAGAGCTACTAGAACAGTTTGAAAAAATGTTACGCACGGAAGTTCAGGAGTTTGAATATTTGCCTATTTCCTCTGAAATTGCCAATAGTGCGATTGCTCAACTTTTTGAAGAATACAATAACTTGGTATTAGAAAGAGACCGTATCTTACAGACGGCTGGTAGCCGAAACCCTATATTAAAAGATGTAGAACAACGTATCGCAGATTTACGGTCAAACATTTTTTCAGGTATAGAGATACTCAAAAGGGAACTGCGCAATTTGATGGAACGAGAGGAAGCTAGGTTGAAGCCTTACGAAAGCAAAATTACATCTGTACCAAGAAACGAAAGAGAATTGTTTGACATTGAACGTCAACGACAGATAAAAGACGAATTATACCGGTTTTTGCTTCAAAAGCGAGAAGAAACTCGTCTGAATGTGGCAACGCAAGTGCCAGATACAAAAATGGTAGATGCTCCAATGCTTCAAAATTTGGTTTTCCCTAAAAAAATCCAACTTTTCTTACTAGCATTCTTTTTGGCGATGGGAATTCCAGCAGGGATTCTTTTTGTACGCGAAAGCACTGACAATAACATTTATTCGGAAGATGATATTGCGGAAATGACCAAAACCCCATTTTTGGGAGCTATCGCCCAATCAAAAAGTAACAAGCCTATTGTGATTAGGAAGAGCAGCAGGTCTGCCATTGCTGAAATGTTTCGCTTGTTAAGAACAAACTTACAGTTTGTAATAGGAGACGCCAAAACACCAATAGTGATGATAACTTCTGCCACCAGTGGAGAAGGAAAGACTTTCACTGGTATTAATTTGGGGTTAAGTATCGCACTATCTGGAAAAAGAACAGTGTTGATTGGTGCGGATTTAAGGAAACCTAAATTGACGTTTTACCTGACTGGCGAAAAGTCAAAAGAGGGGCTTTCTAATTATTTGGTGGGGCAAAAAACGTTGGAGGAATTGGTACTACCGAGCGGCGTGGACGAAAATTTATTTTATATTGGCAGTGGTCCTTTACCGCCAAACCCTGCGGAATTGATTATGCAGGATAAAATGAAAGTATTGCTGGATTATTTACGACAGCACTATGATTTTGTGATTGTGGATATTTCTCCCGTTGGGCTAGTTACCGACGCGCTTCTGATGAAGGATTTAGTAGATGCTACTATATTCGTGACGCGATTCAAAGTAACAAAGAAAGCAACGCTGCGCCTCATTAATGATATTTATACCGAGAAAAAGTTACCTAATCCTTCTATTGTGTTAAACGGCGTGAAACGAAACGCTGCGTATGGCTACGGTGGAAATTATGGATATGGCTACGGTTATGGATACGGTTATTACGAAGAAGAAAAAACTAATAAATTGTGGAAGTTATTTCAACGTCAACAAACGAAGGATTAATCCTTAACCCATTGCAGGAAGAACATTGGGATACGGTTATTACACCTAAAAAGCCTCTTTTTGATTTGAAGTTAAAGGAGCTTTGGAGACATCGTGACTTGTTGTTTTTAGTTGTGAAACGCGACTTTGTGGCACTTTACAAGCAAACTATTCTAGGTCCGATATGGTTTTCTTGCAGCCCTTGTTGATGTCTTTGATGTTCACGGTGGTTTTTGGTCGCTTTGCAGG
>JAAUTG010000155.1 GCA_012031785.1 Saprospiraceae bacterium
CCATTTTCGGAACGTCAGAAACAAATTCAAAAGATGACAATTCAATTGTCTTTGGCAATTCTGTTTTTTAAAGTAAATTTCCAAATCAGATAATGTCATGCTTTTGAAGTATTTAATTGTCCCATCAAAGAATAATTAATGCTTTTCAATTCTTTGATTCTCTTTGTTTGCTTTTCAACTGCTTTTTCAATTCAATAACTCTTTCGTCCGCTCTAGCTTGAACGTTATCTGCTTTTGACGGTCTGTTTTTAGCTTCCTCTAATTGCTTATTAAGTTGTGCTATAATTTTTTGTGAAGTATCCGTTTTTTCTAATAGTTTGATTTGCTCGTTTAATTTTATAATAGTTGTTTTTAGCGTTTTATTTTCCTGTATTAGCTTAGAATAATCCTTTGAATCAACGTTTTTGGTTAAATGCCAACACTTGCACTCTTCGCAGTAATAGCTTCTTATAGGCTTTACTTTTGTATTTGTTTTTGCTATTTTTTTTAGCGAAAATTCCGCAAAATCTTTAGTAGCAAATTTCGTTTTGGTACAACTCATTGTTTTAAAGTTTTGCATTTTCAAAAATTCCTTTATTGGTATTGTAATCCAACATTTTTACCCAGTAATTTACACCTTTTTTTTGTACTCTTACAAATTCTTTAGTAGAAGTACTTTTTAATTCAAACACTACTTGGCTCATTTCAGCGTATGTATGTAATTTTATGGTTTTATCAAATCCGATAAAGTCAGCTATCATTAATGTTGGGTATTTATGATTGTCAATAACATAATTTGAAGCATCAATAAATCGACTATCTGAAAAATTATGTTCCTTTATTCGCTCGATAAGTTCATGCCAAAATGTAGGAGGAGTTAATGGAAACAAGTCTTTCAGTTTCTTTGTTGTTTTTGCTACTATTGCAGGGGTAAGTTCGCCTACATAAATAGAAATTTCGTTATTTTTATTACTTTCTTTAAATTTTGGGAAAGTGTCCGATAAGTATGTTGGCAAGTTCGATGTCTGTCGTACCAATTTTTGCACTGTGTCTTTTATCGTTTCCATTAATGTACATTTTTATTTTATTAAGATTTATTGCGATATAGCTTAGGCTAATATTATTATATATGTATTTATCTTGTATCAACAAACACGATTCAAGGAATAAGCTCATATCGGTTGTTGTTTGTTCCGATGTAGCGTTTGGGTATTTCTTTTTGTACAATTGTAGTATTTTGCCTACCGCTTGTCTTTCTTTGCCTTTATACAATAATTCATATTCAAAGCCTCGCTTATCAAAAAACTTGTTTGCAAAATAGTAATTATGCTATCAATAAAAGTCCAATCTGTTTTATTTTTGGAATATTCAGAAGTAACATAATTGATTATTTCGGGTATTTTATGCGATTCAAGGTTAAGGCTTTGCAGAAAAAGCTCTAGTTTTTTGACTTTAGATAGTGATATTGTTCTCATCTTAAAACTGTGAATTGATTAAAAAATCAACCGCAAAATCCTCTCCTAAAATTTCCATTAATCTATTGTAAGACTTTGTAACATGATTATCATTAAATTGAAAGTAAATAAGAAATGCTTGATACAAAGTCATATCTAAGTCCTTGCAAATAAATGTAATTAATCCGACTTGTACTTCAAAAGGGAAATCTTCGTATTTTTCTTTAATGCTAACACGAATATCTTTTTGACTATCAAAATATTGCCTAGCATACCATTTCAAAGTCTTATTTTTATTTATATAATTTTGTGCTGAATCCTCAATTGCGTAAAATTTAGCGTTATAAGGGTAATTCATCGTTGTTGCAACATTAGTTTTAATCAAACTAAAATCGTTATTAACAACATACACAAAATCGCCTTCTTTCAGCTTAATAGAATCGGAAGTTGTAATCCCAAATACTTTTGGCTCTTCTTGTTTTGCCTTTAATTTCAATTCGTACTCAATGCCGTCTATTGTTATTGTTTTCATAAAATTTGTTGATTTAAAAATTTAAAACAAGGTTTCCCTTTTGTTCTTTATATAACTCTTTAAAATAACCGTTTGTAACAATTTTATTTCGGTCGTCCTGTTCGAGTAGCATTTTAGCATTGAAAAATGCGCTACCTGCCATTCTATAAATTTCAAAAATGCCTCCACTTCGGCTGATAGTAATTGCTATTTTTCCTTTATTGCTTTCGCCTTTGCCTATAAACGCAGTAATCCTATTACTCCCATTTACTGTATGTTCTACGCAAATAAACTCATTGTCGGCTATCTCTACCGAGCGATTCTCTTCTCTTACTTTTTTTACACTATAATTTATTGTTGCCATTTTAGTTTATTGTTTTTGTTAGCTCTCACATTCAAACATTAAGCAATCACTATGCTTTAATAGTTCATTTTCGTTTACTGTTACTCCGAATTTGCCTTTTGAGCATACAAAAGACATTGTTAATTTGCCTTGCAGCACCTTACAATGCGAACATAGTATGCAAGATTTGCGGTTTGCTTTTTCTTTCATTTTATTTCAATTATTTCGTAATCATATACCCAAACATAAGGATTTTTATCCCAGTTTCTTTTACCGTTTATTTTTCCCATAATGATTTATAAGAATTAATTGCATTGTTCAGTAGTATATGTTTATGAGTGTATGATTTATAACTAAATTCAGTTATGTTGCCTTCGAGCTGTTCAATCCCTTCGCAAATTGCATCTTCTTCGCTAATATTTTGAAGCCTTTCTTTTCTAACATCTGTTACTTTGAGAAATATACGTGCAGCTTCTTTTGGCATGAAAAGTGAAGGTTTCCAGTTCCAATTTTCGTAATTTTCGCTAAATAACAAACCGTTTTCAGATGCCTTGTACACATATCCGTAGTTTTCGTCTTCGGGATTAATGTTTAAGCATTTTGTATGCTGCCATGTTTCACGAACATATAAAATATCCCCTATGTTGTATCTTGACTGTATCATGTTTTCTATGCTTTGTTCCGCTTCAACTTCATGCTTCCCATCGTGGAAAATGTTGTACGCTTTTATAGTACTTGCATAACCTTCGGGTTTGCGTTTTGCGACCTTTGATAATCGCTTTAACCATTTCAGTAGAAAATAATATTGGTTTCATTTGCTTTGTTTTTTATTATTCAATACGAAAGTAATACTATTTGCGATATAAACAAATTATTTTTTTGTTTTTATATAATTATTTATGTTTGAATCTTCGGGAACTATATAATCTGTTATAATTGTTTCCAATGGTATCGACTTCATATCAGCCGACCACTCGATAATAAATTCATAACCAAAAAGCATAACCATTACATCATCAATAACATTTGTAAAATATTGAGGTTCGTTTTTATTATGTTGTATTTTTATAATTTTCGGCATTATTTTTTGTTTAAGTTTTGTAAATTATGTTTATAATAATAGTTTTTAGTGCAATCTAACCAAATAGCACCACTAGGGTTTCCTTCTGAATCTAACACATCGGAATAAATCTCATAGCCTAAAAATGTTTTTGTCTTCAATGCGTTAAATATCCATTTTAGCTTATTATAATAATCAATACGCCCTGCATTTATTGCGTCCTCGACCAAAACATACCTTACAGCGGAATAAGGAGGCTTATTTTCAACCGCTAATATATAGCAAGTATCACACATAATATTGTATTCTGCATGAATCAAATCTACTCCAAAAGCCAATTGAGCGTTATAACCCATATCTCCTAATGTCATTGAAAATTTTTGAGGCGATATATTATTGCTGCTTTTCAAATCGGAATTGAAACAAAACTGCAAATCGAAATAGTCAGGTCTTGTCTTTAACCTTAAAATATTATTATCGAGCAACTCTTCAAAAGTAGCCTCCAAATGTATTGATTGAGCTTTTTGTATATAAAGAATATCGCCACTATTATCAAATTCAGCAACAGCAAATAAAGAATACTCCACAATTCCACGACTTAAATCAATAATTTTATCAAAATTCTTTAATGATTTTATATTTTGCTCCATTTTGGTTAAAGCTATCGTTTGCGATGGTAACAATAGTGTCTTATCTAAGTTCCTCATTGATATTTCAGCAAACGCTTGTTTATTTGCAGCGTCAACCATATTTGGGTCGCCCGATATTGTCTTTTTGTAATTTAAAGGCAAATCTTTATCGGTAATTAAGTAAACCTCGTTTTCAAATAATTCGGGCTGCAAAATCTTAACATGAATAGCGTCCCCTAAGTCTGTATATTTTGAGCCTTTAAACTCGTTTTCTAAATTGTTCAACCAATGTAAAGGTGTTTCAATATCGCTTGACTTGAATTGAGAAGGACTTATTCCTTTTATTTTTAAGTAAGATTCAAAATTTATGTTTTGTATCATTATGTTAAATAGATTTATATTTTACTGACATTTAATTATTTAAAAAAAAGATATACGCAATTGTTGAGTATATTAAGGAGTTATCGGCAACCTTAAAAGATGCTACCGAATGCCTCTAAATTTTCGATATAATTATCAAATGTTGTTTTTCTGATTACATAACAACCATCTATAACTTCATAATTATTAGATATTTTTTCGAGTTGTTCGATTATTTCTGATTTATGTTCTTCAACAGTTTTCTCCATTGCTAATTGGCAGATAACATTCCAAGATTGACAATTATATTTTGTTGCTTGTTCGTGAACTTCATTTAATATTTCTTTAAAATCTCTCATCGTTTTAATATTTTAAGTTTAAAATTCGATTGAAAAGGCAGCCGATAACACATAATATAAAAAATTGGGGTGTAACTGTTTATCCACATTTCGGTAGCCTACAAGCCTATTTGCATTTTGATAGAGTGTAGTTTATTAATCCCCAACTTTTCATATTATCAACGTTGTGGTGCATTAAAAAAACTCGACAATTAGCTGCTGTTGAATAGTTTACACATAGATTAAAAATTTAACAATGGATAATATTTCAATTTATATTCAAATAGTAATAACCGTCATTTGTACGGCAGCTTATATTTTCACTTATAGGTATCAAGCTAGTAAGATGATAATATTGGAACAAACTCTTAATAATCTCAATAATCAAGTTTCTAGTCAAAGTAAGATTATTTCGGACTTTGAAAAATATAAGAGCCTTTTTGATATTGATGATTTTGAAAAAAGAATGAAACTTAAACTTGATAATCAAAAGATGAACTTAATCAGTTTTATAAAACAGAAATTGACAAATCTATTGATGAATTTTCTATAATTATGATGAGTACGTATAAAAATGAACACAATAAAATTCTGAATGGATATGAAGAACTTGCTTCTATCGCATTGAATATAATACTCAAACAATACTCTACTATATACGATAAAACACAAAGGGACATTTATATAAACAAAAATTACCCACATAATAAAGATTATTTTATAAACATTATTGATTTCCATTTTCGACAACAACAAACTCAGACAATTGACCAGTCTTGATTACGAAATCTTTTAATTTGTAATATTCTTCGATTGTTTCTAATCCGTATTCTAACCAATGTCCCCATCGTTTATCATAATTGTCTTTTTCTTTGATTTCATAAACTTTATTTAATTCTCGCATATTAAACAATGATTAAAAATATAACACATAAAATAATAAAAACAACGCACCACAACACAAGCAATAAGCTATGGCGGAATTGTGGTAATTTCGAGGTTTGAGTTTTTGGCTCATTCCTACTAAGTGCAAGTTTTGTGGCTCGTAGTCCGCCACAGCACATTGCTAAACCGTTATGGTTCATGCTAAAGAGCCTAACCGCTTCGTAAGGTTCTTAATTACTTTTTCGATACTTTCTTTATCATTTTGGACATTGATAAATAAGTTTGATTTTCCGTTGCTACAACTTATATCTCTAACTGTGTTTACCTCGAAAAACTCAGAAGATACAGCGAGAAATTCGTTTGTAATATCTTTCTTTTCGCCAACCCAAAGGCGTTTTTCTGTGTTTTGTTTACCTAAATAAACTTTGTCTGTTAAAGGCGAATAGCCTATTCCATTTTTTACTGCCATTTTGATTTTATTTTAATGATTAATCAATACTTAAACAAAGCACGAAACCATAACACACGTTATAAAACAAAGCGGTTTCAGTGCTATTTTGGGGCTTTGTTTCCCGTTCTATCTTCGGCGTATGTTGACAGTTCGTCGCTCGCAATCCGCTTCGATTTCATACCGCCATTCGTTATGCACAACCTTAAAAAAGGCTCGGTGCATCTTTGAAAGTTTTAATTCGTTTGTTCGACATCTCTACATATTTTTGCTCAATATCAAACCCTATTGCTTTTCTGCCTTCCTTTATACTCATTGCAACCTCTGTTCCACTTCCTGCAAATGGAACTACTACAAGGTCGTTTTTACGGCTACAAGTCAAAATTAAGGCTCTTGTCAGCTTTTCGGGTTTAACTGTATCGTGGTCATATTTTGCACCTGTTTTTGTAGCTTCATTATTGTAACTTATAATTTCCTGCAATTTAAAAACGTTTTCAAAAGGTCGCCTTAATGCTTCGTACTCGGTTCTTAATGCTTCGTACTCGGTTCTTAATGCTTCGTACTCGGTTCTTAATATTGGTAAGTTTTTACAAAGTGTTTGCCATTGTTCTGCACTTGGTATATTATAACCACGTTCCCAATTTGTAACTGCTCCGCCGTGATTTACATTACCGTAAAATTTACCATATTCAGCAACTTGGTTAACACTTACACCCTTTTCAATTCTTGCTCTTTTTAATTCAATAGCAAAAGGGTTTCTTGGTGCTACATATTCCATTTCAACGGCTTTTAATCCTGTTATATCTTGGGCTTTACTCCCATACATCAAAATTCGCTCAGTACAAGGTGCAAAACTTCTTAATCCTTCGCTTTCTTCTAATCCCATAAATGAGCCTTTATTCCAAACAAGGTTGTTTATAAGGTTAAAATGTTTATCAAAAACTATTTGAGCGTATGCAATATTTCGGGCGTGTCCATACCAAAACAAAGTACCATTATCCGCAAGTATTCTTTTACATTCAATCGCCCACTTTTCAACGTCTTTTAAATAGTCCTCAAAGCTATTCCAAACAAAGTCAAACGCCCCTTTAACTTCAAAATATGGAGGGTCTGCAATTATTAAATTTGCACATTTATCGGGTAAATTATTGTTTGAAAAATCACTGTGAATGACAGTATCAAAAGGATGCTGGTAACACTCGCTATAAGTAACGGTGGGGTTCGTGCTGTTATTGTCGTTTGTGCTTTCTATTGTCATTTGTGTAATTTGATAGTGAGTAGTTCCAAAACCGCCTCATAGCGGCGGCACGTTATCGGCAACCTAAATAAACCGATTACCAACTGTTTTAAATTCGTGGATATGCTCATCAAAAAAGAAATTACCATCACAAGCATGGCATGGGATGCAAATATCCTTAGTCGGTACATCTAATTTAGCAAATTGCCACGAATTACAATTGTTACACCAAACAACACAATTGCCGTCGTTATCATAATCGCCTTCAAATATTTCAGATCCATTTACATCTGCTTTATCAATAAATTGAATTAATTCATCAGCTTTTACGTCCTGAATAAAAGGGAATCTTTCAAGTGGAATTTTTACTGTCAATTCAGGGAATGAAATTCCATATACATCGTGCAGTTTATTTTCATAAAGTGCTTTAAATTTCAATTGTCTATTCATCTATTTAAGTTTTTAAGTGAATAATTAAATTAAGAAAAGGCAGCCGATAGGCGTAATTACTCAATACTCCAGCCATCTTTATCGGTTGTCATAAAGTCTTGTATTGCGCTAATCAATTTTTGTTTTGTATCTGCAATAAACTCATGTCGTCCATCATGTTTTACTCCAAATTTATCTTTGTATCTAAACCAAATTTTAGCATAATATTCATCATTAGGCTCTTCAGGATTTTCAATTATACAAGACTTTATGCGATTGTCAATTGAAGTGATGTCGTTTTCGTGCTTATTCATAATTTATTTCTTTTAATTATAGTTTGCCGCCTTTAATCGGAATCCCATCATATTGCCGACTGTTAGCAACAATACTACTACTGTATCTCCCATTTTCTTAGTGCTTCATAATAGGCTTCTTCGCCACCCCCCAACATCCATCCGCTTGGTTCATCATCAAATCCACATTGGTCTTGCCAACCGAACTTTTGCGGCGTTGGTTTTTCTAAAACCGTACTGTTACTAACATACGGTAAAACTCCATTGCTTTTATCTATTTCTATACCTCGTTCATCGTTCATAGTTTCTACTATTTTGAAAGTTTAGTTCTCGCATTTAATACGGTAACGAGAATTTACCGCCAACTGCCAGAATTAATTAAAAAACTCGGCTATACGTTCTTGTGTATAATTCCATTTTTTTAACTGTTCAACTACCTCATCCTTTGAAAGTTCAAATGTAAACCCACCACCACATATTCCACGAACTGGTAAAAATGCTGAACTTGTGCATACATTTGGTTTAGAACTTTCTCTTGCAATCGCTTGACCACACTTATTACATTTGAAATATCTTTCCATAAATAATCAACTAATGCTAACGACGTATATAATGGATACACCAATTAAGCGGTTTTAACATTTATTTAAGTTTATAGGGACGTATCCATTATACACGCGACCTGTTATGCACAATACTAAGAAGCCCACTGCATAGCCATAGCTTTTGCAATTCCTTCAAATGTTTTTGACCTTAATTTTGCTCTTTCTTCTTTTGGTAGTTTCCAAGCATCAGCATACCAAGTCGGCATACTTTTACCGCTTTTAAATTCAGTTCGCTTTGGTGGTTCTACTATTTTTGTAGGTTGTAGTTTCGGTAATCCTTTAATCCATAAGCAAGTCTTTTTTTCAAAGGCATCACCAAACTCGTAAGGGTTTATAATTTGGTCAGGTTTTCTCCACTCACTGCTCATTATTCCTACTGGGTTTTCAATTGCTACCTTTTGGCAATCACATTCAGCAAACATTTTAAAGAACCTAATTGCAAACTCTCGGTCTTTATGCCGTTGTATCGCCTGTTCTCCATATCTTTCAATATTAAACCACCTATTTCCTGTTACTGTTAAATATGTGCAAGGCGGAAAAGCAATAATTAAATCCCACTTTTGTTTTAATAGTTCGGCTACATCTTGTTGCAAGTGCCATTCGGGATGTCCTCCACTGCAAGGTAATAAATCACAACTAAATGCTTCGTGTCCAAGTTTTCGCATTTCTATTGTTACTGCTTGGCTTTCTTCACATGCTAATAATATTCTCATATTTTGATTAATTTTTTATTAGTAAAAAAGTACTGTGCCTAACAAAGTGTAGCACCAATAAGGGTTTACTACAAATTTGAAGCGTTGCAGTCCGCTTGTTGGTCGGTGTAGTTTTATAGGGACGTATCCATACACAACCGTTATGCATAATGCTAAGAAACGCCCTCAATTTGTTTCATTTCTAATTTTAGCATTTTCATTTGCCTGTCTTTTTGTTCAAGAACTAATCTGACTAACGTAGCTGGTGCAGTTCCTTCTTGTCCGTGTTTTTCAATCATTGCATCAGATAAGTTAAGTTCATTAACTACATCTTCGAGCATATTTTCTAATTGTTCTTTTGTCCAACAACTCATAATTTTAGTTTTTAAATGCCACCGCTCAAAAACGAAACGCTAACAATATTTATATGTAATAAAGGCAATTAATTTTAGTGTGTTCATAGGAAAATGCTTTTTTTCATTTTACGAATATTCATATGTATAATTTTCTAATTTGTTTTTAACCTCGCACCAGTATAGCATCCATTTAGAATTGGCATTATGGCAAGTTTCGGAATCAGCGTCTTCTAATTCCATAAAATTGATTATTTCGTTTACAGTAATTAAAGCGCATTTTTTTTGAAAGGTTAGTTTCTTGCTCTTTTCGATGTTTAAATTGTTGTTTTTCGTCAAATTCAGAATCTACATAGTTTCTGAATTTATCAATTAATTCAATTGCTTTTTCTTTTTCTTTTTCTTTTTCTGTCATTTTGAATTATTTTTTATTTATGTTAAATTCCATGTAAATATTATTGTTTTTCGTGTAGAGTAAGAATTTTATTAAGGTCTGATATAATTTTTTGTGTTAGGCATATTTGGTTAGCGTACATTTCTTTTTCCCATGTTTGTAGGTTGGGTAAATCGGAGGCTCTGTTTTCTCTAAGAGCTTCAAGTTCGGAATTATAGAAGTTGATTTTCTTTTTGATTAATGTTATTGTTTTCATTTTATTGAATTAGGGTATTTGTTTATTCTAGGATTGTTTTTACGTTTTGGACTTCTAGTTCTTTATTTTGGAATATAGAGTTTTCATTTTTTTTTGTTCCTTGAATTTCCATTTCGGATGCGAACTCTTTGCAAAGTTTAGAGAATTTATGGGCGATATTGTCATCGGTATCATTTGAGAAAAGGATGTCGAGTACGGATATTCTGATAGCTTCGTTAATATCAATGACGCTCATTTTGGTAGATGAATCTTCACGGAGTATTTTTTTGCGGTTGTGTCCTGCGTGTTGGTCTATGTATTTAGTGATAGCTTGGTCAATTTGTTTTTTATCCCAACCGATGATAGATGCTCTATATTTTGCAAATTCTGCGTATATCCATTTGGTGTTTGTGTGGTTATGTTTTTTAGCTATAAAAGCTTTTTGGTGCATAGCATACGCTTCTTTTGGTTTTCTACGTATTTGAGGCAGTTTACGACTTTGACGGCGAGGGCTGCTTCTTTGACGGTTACCAGTTCGAGGTTATCACGTTGTG
>JAAUTG010000156.1 GCA_012031785.1 Saprospiraceae bacterium
GGTTGCCCAAACTGTCAAAGGTGTGGAGTTTTTGATGAAAAAAATAAGATTGACGTTTTTTATGGCTTCGGTTCTTTTGTAGATGCCAATACGGTTAAAGTCGCAAAAGCAGATGGCACTACGGAACATCTAACTTCAAAATACATCATCATTGCCACAGGCTCAAAACCTAATATACCAGCCGCTTTCAACTATGATGGTAAGCGCGTCATCACATCTACAGAAGCCTTAGAAATAGAAGAAGTACCTCAAAAAATGGTTATCATTGGAGGTGGTGTGATTGGTTTAGAATTAGGCTCTGTGTATAGCAGATTGGGTACACAAGTAGATGTGGTGGAATATTTAGACCGCATTATTCCAGGCATGGATGAGGATTGTGGCAAAGAACTGATGCGCGCTATGAAAAAACTAGGAGTTAATTTTCACCTCAAGCACGCTGTCACCAAAGTTGATTCAATGATAAACAAGTTACTGTCACGGTGCAAAAGCGAGACTCAGAACAAGTATTCGAGCTAGAAGCTGATTATTGCTTAATCTCTATTGGTAGAGTACCTTATACAGAAAACTTGGGCTTAGAAAACGTTGGTATTCAGCCCGATGAGCGTGGAAGAATTATCAGTAGATACCCATTTATGCACAAACATTCCTAATATTTATGCCATAGGCGATGTGATTAAAGGCGCTATGTTGGCGCACAAGGCAGAAGAAGAAGGCGTTTTTGTAGTTGAAACCATGGCAGGACAAAAACCGCATATTGACTATAACCTTATTCCAAATGTAGTCTATACTTGGCCCGAAGTAGCAGGAGTGGGGCAAACAGAAGAGCAACTCAAGGCAGCAGGAATTTCCTATAAAACAGGAAAATTCCCTTTAAAGCACTTGGTCGCGCCCGCGCCAGCACGGATATGGACGGGATAGTAAAAGTTTTAGCGCATCAAGAAACGGATGAAATTTTGGGCGTACACATGGTCGGACCGCGCACCGCAGACATGATAGCAGAAGCAGTTGCCTTAATGGAGTTTAGGGCTTCTGCCGAAGATGCTGCACGCATGAGTCACGCGCACCCTACTTATACAGAAGCATTTAAAGAAGCTGCTTTGGCAGCTACTGACAATCGAGCATTACACGTTTAACGATAAAATTATGGTGTCGCATTGCGAATGGCAAAGATTAAATTGCTATTCGCGCAATCTTAGTTATTCATTCTTAACTCATGCCAATTGTCCGCTAACTGCTTTTTTACTAACCAAGGAGTGGTTGACTGTGATACATTTGGCGAGATTAAATTTTATACATGATAGTTGAAGAAAACAACGTGGTCACTATTCATTACGAATTGCGCGATGGCAATAGTGAAGGAGAATTAATGGAAAGAATGGATGTAAATTATCCATTCAGTTTTTTATTTGGCTCAGGAGCATTATTGCCTGCTTTTGAATCCAACCTAGAAGGATTAACAGAACGCGATGGCTTTGAGTTTATCTTGAAAGCAGAGGACGCTTACGGTCCTTTGGACGAAGAAAGTATTATTGACGTGCCTAGATTTGTGTTCAGATTAGACGGCGAAGAACCTGAAGATTTGGTGGAAGAAGGTAATTTTGTAGCCCTCACGGATGAAGATGGTGGCGTACATCATGGTAAAATTCTTACCTTTGATGAGGAGAAAGTGAACATTGATTTCAACCATGTAATGGCGGGCAAGGACTTACACTTCAAAGGAGCTATTTTGAACATTCGAGGTGCTAGTGTAGATGAACTTATCCAAAAACGCTATATCCCACAAGGTGGTGTGCGTGGGTTTGAAGAAGACGAAGATTTTTAATAGTTGAGCTTATATAATTGGTTATTTGTTAGTACGATTGTTTGACGGTATTTTATGTTGATTTTTTAGCAGGCTTAGTTGTAAAGCTACTACTAACTGCATCACATCAGTTCCTAAGTATTCCAACAAATAACCAGTTTGTGTAATGCGAGGCAATAATGTTTTGATAATAGGTAAGTTGTTCAGGTTTCTAATAAGAAATGAACGACTTACCTATATAGGTTCATCGCTTTTGTAGTGTAAATAATCCAGTTGTTAGATTTATTATCTTAACACAAAATAACAAAATATAAATTCAAAAATTATATCAAATAGCATTTATTAGCTAACTTTGAGGCAAGAAACAAAAACGATTCCAACAATGAGAAAATCCCTTACTCGTTACATCGGAACTTCCTTGCTGATTGCGGCTTTAGCAACAATTACCTGCATTATTTCTTGCTCGGATGACATAGTAGCAGTGCAAGCCGTAAAATTACCAGAGCAAATAGATTTCAACTTCCACGTCAAACCTATTCTAGCGGATCGTTGCTATAAATGCCATGGACCTGATGAAAAAACACGCAAGGCTGGGCTGCGTTTCGATACACAAGAAGGATTATTCGGCAAGACAAATGATGGGCAACGCCTGGTGGTGGCTGGAAAACCTCACAAAAGTGCTATTTTTAAACATATTATTTCTAGTGACCCTGAACAACTAATGCCACCACCTGAAAGTAACCTCAGTCTTAATGCGCAAGAAAAAGCTCTAATAGAACGATGGATAAAACAAGGTGCTGTTTGGAAAGACCATTGGGCTTTTTTACCGTTGACTAAACCCCAATTACCTGAAATAGATACCAAAGGTTGGGGGAATAATCCTATTGACCAATTTGTGTTTGCTCGACTCGTGCAGGAAGGTATTGCGCCTTCGCCTAAAGCAGATTCAGAAAGACTTTTGCGTAGGGTATATATGGATTTAACAGGATTGCCACCAAGCATAGCAGCCATAGAGCGATTTTTAGCAAAACCTGATGCGCAAAACCTCGAGCTAATCATAGACGAGTTGATGCAAACTGATGCTTTTGCGGAACGATTGACAATGGATTGGCTGGATGTGGCGCGTTATGCGGATAGTCATGGTTACCATGCCGACGGTTGGCGCTCGATGTATCCTTGGCGCGATTGGGTGATTGGAGCATTCAAAAAAAATATGCCTTATGATGAATTTTGTAAGTGGCAATTGGCTGGAGATTTGTTACCTAATCGAACAGAGGAACAATTGCTGGCTACTGCCTTTAATCGCAACCATCAAATTACGGCAGAAGGTGGTGCTATTGATGAAGAATACCGCCTGGAATATGTGTTTGACCGCGTAAACACTACCGCAACAGCTTTTTTGGGTATGACTATGAAGTGTGCCCAATGCCACGACCACAAATTTGACCCCATCACACAAAAAGAATTTTACCAATTTAGTGCATTTTTCAACAATGTGGATGAACTGGGTATGAATAGTGACGATGGCAATGCTGGACCGACCATGCTTCTGTTGGAAGATAGTAGTAAATTGGTGCTGATGGATATTCAAAAGCGCATTAGTAGTGTGTTAACAGAAATGAAATCCACTACTGAATCGGTGGCGCAAAGCAAAGCGTTCATTCAACAGCTCGACCAAGCAAAGCCTGAATCACTTGATAAAACCCAAGCGCACGTCCGCTTCGAACGACTTGGTAGCACTAAAAACGCTTGGGGCTACATGGTAAAAACAGCAGATAACAATTTTAAAGCCACTTTCGGTGGAGAACCCAAACTGAAAGATGGTAAAATTGGAAAAGCAGTTTGCTTTGATGATGAGTACGAAAGTTTATTTCTTGAAGGTGTAGGACTTTTTGAACGCAATCAACCTTTTTCTGCTGGAGCTTGGATCAATCCAGAAGCAGGTAAAGGGCTAAAAACAATTTTTTGTAACTCAGGAGATAAAAATTCACTTTGGCGTGGTTGGGATTTTCTGATAGATACAACTGGACAGTTGAATTTCCGTTTAATTCATGCCTTACCACATGACCAAGCGAAAATACAAAGCCAAGAAAAAGTCCGTTTCCACGAGTGGCAACACGTTTTAGTGACCTACGATGGAAGTGGTCGTGCTTCTGGTATGAATATATTTTTAAACGGCATACGCTGTAATACACAAACCCTCTACGACCAACTTAATCGCTCAATGCTACCTGTGTCGCCAAATTACGAGCCTGAGCCACGACCACTTCGCATTGGCAAATGGAACGAAGGCTTTTCGGGTGAAATTGCTTTTTTAAAGGGCTGTTTTGACGATGTGCGCGTCTATGATAGGCAATTGAGCGCGCTTGAAGTCAACGCATTAGCTAACAATCAAACCTTACAAGCTACCATAGCGCAGCAACCTAAGGTGGCTGATTTGCTAGAACATTACCTACTGCACGCTCACCCGACTTATCAGCAGCTATCAAACACTTTGCGCCAACTTTCAGGGGAAGCCACTTTCCTTCAGGAGCAAGCAGTCGAGGTGCAAATTATGGACGAAGACCGTGTTCGACCTGCTTTTGTGCTAGAGCGAGGCGTTTACACTGAAAAACGAGAACAAGTAGTACCTACTACGCCGAGTAGTATGGGCGCATTTCCGACCGACTTACCTAAAAACCGATTAGGATTGGCGACCTGGATGTTCAGCAAAGACAATCCACTTACTGCCCGCGTAACCGTCAATCGCTATTGGCAGTTGTGTTTTGGTAAAGGTATCGTTGCTACACCACACGACTTTGGCAATCAAGGTGCTTTGCCTTCGCATCCTGAATTGTTGGATTGGTTAGCTACTAGTTTTATTGAACACAACTGGGATTTGCGCTGGTTACTTAAAACTATCGTCACCTCTGCCACCTATCAACAATCGTCTTTACCTAGAGCAGACCTTAATGACATTGACCCTCAAAATATTTTGTTAGCACGCGGTCCAGCTTTTCGACTACCTGCGGAGATGATTCGAGACAATGCCTTGGCTGCTAGCGGATTACTGGTAAGAAAAGTCGGAGGCGAACCCGTCAAACCTTATCAGCCAGATAATATATGGGGTGAAAAAAGTTTCTTTTCACCCAAGTACCTTGTTTATCATCAAGATACAGGTGCCAACCTCTATCGCCGCTCCATGTACACAATTTTAAAGCGCACTTCACCACATCCAGCCATGATTACAATGGACGGTAACGACCGTAGTTATTGTCTGGTGCAACGACCAACTACCAACACCCCCTTGCAAGCACTAGTGTTGTTGAACGACCCAACCTATTTAGAAGCAGCTCGTGTATTGGCGGAGCGAATGAAAAAAGAGGGAGGCGTTACGGTTTCTGAACAAATTAGTTTTGCTTTTCGCCACCTGACAGGGCGACGTCCCAATTTGCAAGAAGTACAACTTTTGAGTGAACTATACGAAAAAGAAAAAAGTCGTTTTCTTGCTGCCCCAGAGATAACCAAACAGTTTCTTGCAGTTGGTGAGTATCCATTGGACCCCTCGCTGCCACTTGCGGAAGTTGCCGCATTAGCAGTAGTAAATAATACAATTATCAACCACGACGAGTCGTATATGCGACGGTAAAACTTATGCAATTGGTTATTTGTTGGGAAAGTAATAAAAGTTTAACTGCATAACATCCATTTCCAATCATCCTAACAAATAACCAATCAATAGTGCCTAAAGACTAGAGGTCATCAACAAATCCAAATTGGTTACTTTCATGTCAAAGCGCCTTCCGAGATACTCGTTAGTTAGTCTTCCCTTGTAGATATACACACCGTGTCGCAAACCCTTATCTGTGAACAACAACTGCTCAATACTTCCCGTGGAAGCAGCTCGAAGCAGAAAAGGCGTAATAATATTGCTAATTGCAATGGAGGCAGTTCGAGCTACTTTGGAAGCAATATTAGGTACGCAATAGTGAATCACGCCATACTTTGTGAACGTGGGACGGTCGTGTGTAGTTACCTCGCTAGTTTCAAAACAGCCACCTTGGTCAATACTAATATCCACAATCACTGCACCCTGTTTCATGTTTGCCACCATATCTTCAGTCACGACAACAGGTGTTCTACCCAATTTAGAGTGAATAGCTCCTATTGCCACATCCGTGTCCAGCAACTCGCGTTGTAAATAGACGGGATTGAGTACAGAAGTAAATAACTGCCTTCCCACGAGTGTTTGCAAACGTTTTAACTTAGATATGCTTTCATCAAAAATACGCACTTCTGCGCCTAAACCGAGCGCCGTTCGCGTAGCATATTCCGCTACAATGCCAGCTCCTAGAATAACCACTTTTGCAGGCGGAACGCCAGAAATACCTCCAAGCAATAACCCATTTCCATTGCTGGTGGTCGCGAGCAGTTCTGTCGCCGTAGTAATGGCACAAAGTCCTGCTAATTCACTCATAATTCGTACAATTGGAAAACTTCCGCTCTCATCCATCAAATACTCCATTGCCACAGCAATTACTCGCTTTTCCAAGAGTTTTGAAATGTATGTTTCCGTGATGATAGGAAGTTGCAAAGGGGAAATTAAAATTTGGCTAGGACGCATCCACTCAATTTCTTCTTCTGTTGGTGGGGCTGCTTTGAGAATAACATCGGCTTTGTAAACTTGAGTTTTACTGTATGCAATTTCTGCACCTGCCTCCGAATAAACATGGTCAGAAAAACGAGATTTCTCTCCTGCTGTGGATTCTATAATCACTCGATGCCCTCGCCCTACCAACGTAATCACAGAGGATGGGACTAGTGCAATTCGATTTTCTTGCATGATAATTTCTTTGGGGATACCGATACTCAAGTGTCCCGGTTTTAATTCTACTTCAAGTGTTTCTGGTTGCGTCTGGAAGACTGCACCCGTCAAACTTTCAGGCATAGCTATTTTTTTTTCTTGAATTTGACATCGGCATTAACCCATTAAATCTAAATTGATGACGGTAAGCCCAAAGCATGTATAAATAGACTTCCGCTAAAATAAATCCAAAGTTAATAAAATACTTGATTTTAAGCGTAAAGTGAAGCAATAGACTAAAAAATTTAAGTTTATTTAGTTTTCATCACTTCATACTTCTTTTGATTGATTATCTAAAATAAGCTGCCAAAGTACTAGAAAATACAAAAATCTTATTTTAAGTAAATCGTTTTTTTAGAAACTAAAATATTACATTTGCCAATAAACAAAATACATGATGCAAACGAGAAGAACCTTTTTGAATCGCTTTTTAGCTAGTACTAGTACGGTTATGATGCCAAGCTTTTTTCATACGGCACAGGGAAAATCTCTAGCCCAGTTACTGGCAAACAACAAGGGACAAGATTTGACCCACGATGAAGATTTCTGGTATCTCATTCAGCAAGCCTACACTGTAGCGCCTAGTATCATTAATCTCAACAATGGTGGCGTAAGTCCACAACCTCTGGTAGTACAAGAAGCAGTAGAACGATACAATCGCTTGAGTAACGAGGCTCCTTCTTACTACATGTGGCGTATTTTGGACATGGGGCGCGAGCCTTTGCGGATGAAATTGGCGGACGTAGCAGGATGTTCCCCAGACGAATTAGCCATCAACCGCAATGCTACGGAGGCATTAGAGACTATCATTTTTGGATTGCGCCTAAAAGCAGGCGATGAAGTAGTGCTGACTAAATACGACTATCCAAACATGATTAACGCTTGGAAACAACGAGAAAAACGCGATGGAATTATTCTCAAATGGCTAGACTTTACACTGCCTTTGGAGGATGAAGATGAGATTACTTCAATATTTACCAACGCCTTCACTGCTAAAACCAAGGTGGTACATATCACGCACATTATTAACTGGACTGGGCAAATCCTACCCGCGCAACGCATTGCTAGTGAAGCAAAAGAACGTGGAATAGAAGTGTTAATAGATGCTGCTCATAGCTTCGCACATTTGGACTATACTATTCCAAGTTTGGACTGTGATTATTTTGGTACTAGCCTGCACAAATGGATGAGTGCGCCATTTGGAAGTGGATTGCTTTACGTCAAGAAAGAAAAGATTAAACAATTGTACCCTTTGTTTGGCGCGCCTGATCCAGAAAGTGAGGATATTCGCAAGTTTGAAAATCTTGGTACGCGCTCCTTTGCTATTGAACAAGCCATCGGGCAAGCTGTCAATTTCCATGAAATGATTGGTAGCAAACGCAAAGAACAACGCTTGCGCTACCTAAAAAATTACTGGCTAGAAAAGGTACTCGACATGCCGAACACTTACACACATACCTCCTTGAAAGACGATTTTTCTTGCGCTTTGGCTCTAGTGGGTGTGAAAGATAGAAAACCCGAAGAACTCGCCAATTTTCTGTTCAACCAATTTAAAATACACACGGTAGCGATTGATTGGGAAAACGTGCATGGTGTGCGCATTACGCCCAATGTCTATACCACTATCAAAGATTTAGACCGATTAGTGAAAGCGTTCGCTATGTTTTGTGAGTCTTGAGATTTTTTCACAAGGGTAGGGGAGAAAAATGTATGGTTTGTGTAAACTTTATCCAATATTTGTAGAACATTAACTTTTATCATCATATTAGCCAACGCGTGCGGTTTCTATGTCGTGATTTACATTTTATTAGTGACGATTTAATGGTTACACCTACTTACCACTCAAAATTAACCTATTCACAATTGCTTAGATATTCAAAAGTAGCTATAACTTTGCGAAAATTTTTTAAGCAATATGAAAAAAGCAATTATCCTATTGGCAGCAGGAGTGGTGTGGGCAGCTTGCGATTCAGATTTTGTACCTGAAAAGGAAAGCATTTTAGGTAAATGGCAAGAAAAGAATAGTGAAAACTATGTTGAGTTTATTGACCAACAGAATGCTCGTTTAGTTTATTTTCAGGGCGAGCAAACTGATACGATGCCTTTCACCTATAAATTTGAACCAGATTCTACTCCCATGCACTTTGACATGGTTTTTAAAGAAAAGCAATTAAAAGGATTACATAGATTTGGAATTTTGGAGTTTAGGAGTATAGATACTTTTGTGGTAACTTCTGAAAGAGGGTTTGAAGGTTCTGACCCCAACATTCGCCCGAAGCAAATAGACCCTAAACGTCAAGCTATTTACTTTAGACCGCAATAGATAAGGGCTTAATTGCGTTAGCGTATCTAGCTCTGTACCAAATCGTATAGGAGGGTAACTTTACAACTGTCAATTTTTAATTTCTAATCATTTCCATGTCCGTTGTTGTCAAAGAACTTACAAAAATATATGCTAACCAAAAAGCCATTGATGGACTTTCTTTTGAGGTAAAGAAAGGAGAAATTCTCGGCTTTTTAGGTCCAAATGGTGCGGGTAAGACAACCACTATGAAAATTCTGACCAGCTACATCCCAAAAACAAGCGGTACTGCACTGGTTTGTGGAATGGATGTGGAAGAACAATCTCTAGCCACGCGAGAGAAAATTGGTTATTTACCTGAACATAATCCGCTTTATAAGGACATGTATGTAAAAGAATATCTTCTTTTTGTGGCGCGCTTACATGCAAGCGTCTCGCAAAAAAGCAAACGTGTGCTAGAAATGATTGAAAGAACTGGACTGGAGCGCGAACAACACAAGCGAATTGGGATGCTTTCAAAAGGTTATCGCCAGCGCGTGGGTTTGGCACAAGCCATGCTGCATGATCCAGAAGTGCTTATTTTGGATGAACCCACTTCAGGCTTAGACCCTAACCAGTTACTTGAAATTAGAAAATTGATTAAAGATTTGGGGAAGGAGAAAACAGTTATTTTTTCTAGCCACATTATGCAAGAAGTACAAGCAATTTGTGATCGGGTAGTGATTGTCAACAAAGGAAAATTAGTGGCTGATGCCACTATTGAAACTTTGCAACAACAGAGCATTGGAACTAGGGCAACGAATGTGTCATTTCAAGAAGCTGTCAACGAAGCCCAACTGAAAACCATCAAAGGCGTATTGAATATAAAACCAATTGGTAAGAATCGTTGGCAATTACTAAGTCGAAATGAAGATGACATTCGAGCAACTGTATTTCTATTCGCGGTGAAGCATCAATTGACCTTAGTAGAATTGCATGAAGAACGAACGGATATGGAATCTGTATTTCAGCAATTAACCAGTTAAATACGGCTTTTCAAAAGATAATACTAGTTCAATACTTACAAAACATAATTTACTATCAGTGTTTAGCATATTTTTAAAAGAAATCAATTCGTTTTTTAGCTCTCTAATTGGCTACGTGGTAATCAGCATCTTTCTGATCGTCATGGGCTTGATGATGTTCGTCTTTCCAAATTACAGCATCCTGAATAGTAAATTTGCAAGTTTGGATCAACTATTCAGCATGGCTCCATTTATATTTATGTTTCTAATACCTGCTGTAACCATGCGCTCCTTAGCCGAAGAACAGCAGGCAGGTACCATTGAATTGCTGACCACTCGTCCCGTCAGCGATTTGCAAATTATCATGGGCAAATATTTGGCTTGTTTGACGTTGGTTGTGTTCGCACTAGTTCCCACTATTCTGTACTACTGGACGGTGTATGAGTTGGGGTCTCCAAAAGGCAATTTGGACAGTGGAGCTATCGGTGGTTCTTACATTGGTCTAGTATTTTTGGCGGCGGCTTTTGTAGCAATTGGCATATTTGCATCTGCACTGACGAATAATCAAATTGTTGCTTTTATTCTTGCTTCTTTCTTGTGTTTCGTATTCCACTGGGGATTTTTGGCAATTAGTAACTTGCCTTCTTTTGTGGGTAAAATTGATAGTATAGTGCAGATGTTAGGGGTGGATTATCACTACGAATCTATGAGTAGAGGCGTGTTGGATACCAGAGATATAATTTACTTTTTTTCATTGATTGCTTTTTTTATTGCTTTGACGCTGGCAGTGCTGCAAAGGCGCAAGTGGTAGAAGATTAC
>JAAUTG010000157.1 GCA_012031785.1 Saprospiraceae bacterium
GGCGGCTTAACAGATGGACCTATCTTGATGCTCCCCGAAATTCAAAGGGACGAAACGGGAGAAAATATCATCATCGAAGATTTTTATTCTCCAGCTTATACTAACTTTGTGGTGGCGCAAATGGAAGCCTACAAAGCGAGATGGAATGTGGAAGCCGCCGCGTTGTTGGGTCCGAATCCATTTATTTCCAGTTGGTTCAAGCTGGGCAGGGTTTCAGGTAAGTTGTCCAGTGCGCCAGTAGAGGAGGTGATTGAGAGGGGGGCGGATGATGCGTTGAAGCTGATGGGAAAAGCGGCAGAAGCACTTACAAGTTTTGACGATGTTGCCAAGTATGTTTCAATAAATAGAAAATTACCATCAAACTATATCACAAAGGAACAGGCAAAGGCACTTGGATGGAAACCTAATCTTGGTAATTTAGATAATGTAGCACCAAGCAAGAGTATTGGGGGTGATATTTTTAAAAACCTAGAAGGTCTTTTACCACAAGCAAAAGGACGAATTTGGTATGAAGCAGATATAAACTATTCAGGAGGCTTTAGGGGGGGAGAGCGTCTTTTGTATTCTAACGATGGTCTAGTGTACAAAACTTTAGATCACTATAAAACATTTACTCAACTAAAATGACTTTATTATGGAAATAATACTAGACGGAAACAATATAAAGACTGTTGAGGATTTTCATAGGGAAATTAAAAACGTTCTGGATTTTCCCGATCATTATGGAAATAATTTAGATGCCTTATGGGACTGTTTAACGAGCTGGATTGAAGCACCCCTTGTTTTAATTTGGAAAGATTTTGAAAAAAGCAAAAGTTGTTTAGGTGAATTTGCAGATAAAGCAATATCAGTTTTGAAAGATGCAGAAAAGAATGTTGAAGGGTTTAAAATAAAATGGAATAACGAATCCAATGCGTATTCTACGGAAGAAAGAGACCAGTTTGCCAAATTGCTTGTACTACATGTTAGAGACGCGGCAATCAAGAGTTGTGATTTAAGATTGCACTCTAGTAACATGAATTCACCTAGTGTGAAGAGGTGGAGAGATAAAATTAGTTCAATTAATAACCAAGAAGTGGTGGAAATGATTATTGCAGATTGTGTAGATGAAACGATATTTTGGTTTTTAAAAGCAATTGATGAAACTGTTTTCAATATCTCGTTTAATTCTGCCGAAGGCGAAAGTCTTAGTTTTTCTGATTTCGAGTATGGAGAAATAGCAGGAGATTATATTGGAGAATGGCGATTTAAATTTTCTCAAGAGCGTTCTTACAATGACTTTGAGGATTTATGAAAATACCGCTACAACACTCTGCTCGTGCAACTGGTCGTATCGCAGCAAGACGGCAGGCAGTGCCGCTTCACGCTGCAAGGCTGTATGAAGGGCATGAACAGTTCGCTGCTCGACCCCAACCGCGATATGGGACGCGATGGCAGCACCGCCAACGATGCCTCGCGCAAGGCCCTGCCCGTGCGGATGTTTACATCCGTCATGCGATTAAGCAAATCTCCTGATTTGCGTCGTAATACGGCATTGTACTATGCAAAAATACCTACGGATACGCAAATCAGGAGATTTGCAGAACAATGGTGATGGATTAAAAATCCACACCCGCAGGAAATTTTAAAAAAAACTTTTTATGAGTAGGTATCATTAATTAATCGACACTAATCAGATTGAAAATGCGACAATATACAGCAGTTTCAGATTTTAGAAGTAACGATTTAATAGTCACACCTACTTAATTAAATCTTTTGCAGTCTAAATAGAAAAGTCTCTTTAAAACGGTTACAATGATGACTAAGAAAAGCAAATTCGCCTTAAAAAAACTAATCAACAGTTACGGATTCTATGTGGATATAGAAATCTCTGTTGAAGAACGAGAAGAAGGTGGCATATTAATTGATTTTGGGGCATATTCCTCTACTGAATGGAAAGAGTCAATCAACTTTGGTATTGATTATTTTTTAGCTCACCATTTTATTCTATCAGAGAAAAATATCAAAGTAAAAATTTTAGACTTAAAGACAATGGTGGTTGATACAAAGAAAATCGTGGTAGTTTACGCTACGGTTATGTGTTTATGCGATATTTTCAAAACAAAAATTCATGGACTTGAAATTGATAATTTAGGAAGAATATGTTTTCCCAAATAACAATCCGTCAGTCAGAATTTAGGCACAATAAAAAATCGTAGAAATCCAGTACGATTGTAACAGCATGGGAACAAGTCTAAAAACATGGATAACTTGTTCTACCATTACAACAGCGGTACGAACCAGTTGAACTGGATTTAAAACTTTTATACTAAACTACTACCCATTTTTAAATGAAGAAAAAAAGGAGTGATAATTGGTCAAAAGTTGTAACTTAGAGTTGCAAAACAAAATTACAGAAATGATGCAACTACCACTCTACGACGAAGTTAAGCAGTTTTTCCCATACCATCGCAAGGAATTAGTAAATAAATTTATTCTGATAGCACAGTGCCTGTTTCAAAGCCGCACGGTAATCTTATATAAAATGAGGAACGAAGCAGGTATAGCGACAGGCAAGAAAGACTTGGTTAAGGAAAATGTGTACAAATGTTTTATTCGATTTTTTTCGATGAAATGTAAAGATGCCTTTTGTTTAGGAATCATCTATTTGATCATCAATATATTAGGCGAACAAAATACGATATATATCGTCATGGATAGAACGAACTGGAAAATTGGGAAAGTGAATATCAACATTTTGTATATTGGTCTGATTCTACCCAATGGTTCGTTTATTCCCATTTTATTTGACCCTTTGGAAAAACGAGGCAACTCCAATACGGACGAGCGCAAAGATATATTGGCTCGTTTTTGCGAACTTTGGCAACAAAAAGGGCAACAAAAATCTGTCTTGCTGGCTGACCGAGAATTTATCGGAATAACTTGGTTTAAAGCCATCTTAGATGCAGGTTTTTCATTTGTAATACGGCTGCGCATGAAAGATTATTTTGGCGAATTGTGCGAACAACGTGGCAAAAGTGCAGATAAAATGAATAGTGTAATCGAAAAAGCAGTGAAGCGATACGGCTACTTTCGCAGTAAAATTGTACTTGCCGAGCAAGAACTTTATTACATTGTACTGCCTATACAAGTGGGAAAACAGCGAAAAAGTGAGGAAAAGTACCTTATCTTACTGTCTGACAATCCAGATGTGCAGCAGGTTAGTAAACACTATCAAATGCGTTGGAAAATTGAGGTGTTTTTCTTCCACATCAAGACTAACGGTTTTAACTTGGAGGACATCAATTTAAAGAACCTAGAAAAAGTCCAGATTATGCTGGCTATTTTGGCATTTTTGTATGTGGTGATTCAAAAAGAACACTTGATTAATGCTAAGAGCATTAGGCTCAAAACATACAAAGAGGGTACAACAAAAGCTATCTCTATTTTTAGAAATAGTTATGATGATTTAAAACTTAAGATACTGAACTTAAATGATTTATCGAAGTTTTTGCTTCAAATTATTAACCCTTTTGTCCCTTTTGAACCTAATTTCTTTCAAGACTGTAAATATCTGAATTTAAAAAGTGTATAGTAGTTTAATTAAAGTGAAGCAGTTGGTTATTTGTTGTGAAGATTAGAAATTGAGGTTACGCAAGTTAACTTATAGTCATTTTATGATAAAGCATTCGGTATGTTCAAAACAGCACACTTTTTAAATTAGGACCTTACTATCAAATGACCAAGTAACCATTTGTACAATATTGAAAAAATGGTGAGATTAAAATAAAATCAGAAACTTTTCTAAGCTATATGTCGTTTTTATGACTGTAATATTTGTCAATTATTTCACAAAAAAATAGATTTTATGGCAATCAGAGACCAAGAGCGCGTATTGGATTATTTTTTACCTGTTGCACGCGAAAATGAAATAGAAAAAGCAGATTTTATTCGAAAAACATACTGGCACGTAGCTTTGGCGGTACTGGGTTTCGTTGCGGTAGAAGCATTATTTTTAAACACGCCTTTCATTTTGAGTATTGGGCTTAAAATGGCACAAGGTTGGACTTGGTTGTTGGTTTTAGGTGGATTTATGTTTGTTACTAACATGGCGACTCGTTGGGCGCATACTTCGACCAATAGAAACCAACAATATCTGGCGTTGGGATTATACGTGGTGGCAGAAGCCTTTATTTTTATTCCTTTGATTTATATAGCAATTGCAAGCACTGGCGACTTTAGCTTAATTAATCAAGCCGCAGTTATGACACTCACGCTGTTCATTGCACTTTCAGCAGTAGTGATATTAACTAGGAAAGACTTTTCTTTTTTAAGGTCAATCATCACTGTTGGGTCTTTTATTGCAATTGGACTGGTTGTGGCTGGTATGTTATTTGGCTTTACGCTCGGTTTATGGTTCTCGGTAGCTATGGTAGCTTTGGCTGCTGGCTCTATCTTGTACCAAACTTCTAATATGGTGCACGAGTACCATAAAGAGCAATACGTGGCTGCATCTATGGGGCTATTCGCATCATTAATGTTGTTGTTTTGGTATATTCTAAGTATTTTACTTCGGTTATCTAGTAACAACTAATTAAAAATTTTGAAAAAGGCTGAGATTTTGTTAAATTTTACAGCCTTTTTCAAAAAAAGTATAAAAAAAATTTGACATGTAAGTAACCTTTACTATTTTTGCATCACAGACAAAAGATACGGGTATCGTATTGAAAAGATTATCCTTCACAGTTTTAAACTGCCCGTAAGTTAGTATTTTACACTTGAGCTAAACAAATTCCCTGAAACATCCCATGTACTTTAAGATTAAAGTAGCTCGTGTAATAATTACATTTACGGTCAGGATAGGAATACCTGTTCTGACCTTTTTGCTTGGTCAGAGTAAATATTCCGCAGCAGCGTCCAATTCCTCGTAAAATTCAACGCCATATTTCCTAATAATCGCTTCCTTTACAAACTGATAAACAGGTAGTTGTGCTTTTTTGCCAGCCTGACAAGCAGCCGTACATATTTCCCATTCATCATAATTCAATGCTTCAAAGTTCTTTTCTTCATCTTTTGCCACTCGAATAGGATATAAATGGCAGGATATGGGCTTTTTGAAATCTATTACCTGTGCTTGATAGGCTTGTTCTATACCACATTTGGCAATACCGTTATTATCATAAGTGATGAAAACGCAAGCTCCGTTGTTCACTAAATTAGTACCATACTCTTCTGCTTCCTCCCAATACTTGTATGCGCCTTCACTTTCAATCACTTTGATGCCTTCCTTCGTTAAAAATGGCTTTACGAGTGGATAAATTTGGTCTAAAATTGCTAGTTCTTCTTTTTCTAATGGCGCGCCAAAGTCGCCTTCCCAACAACAAGCCCCTTTGCAAGCATTTAAGTTGCAAAGAAATTGATTTTCTATAATTTCGTCGCTCACTAATACGTTTTGAATGATAAGCATATTTGAAAAAATTAGTGCTTTAATAATTTTGTAGTGGTAGGGGATAAGTAACTAAAGTGGTGCCATTTGCCTTTTGCGATTCGCCATTTGCTTGAATATCAATAGCGAACTTCGTAACACCAGTAGATAAACGAAAATATTACGTCCTCGTTTGATTTTATCTTCATTTATCTGTTTGCCAAACCTACTATTAAAGTACGAAAAATTAAAATTGTTGACCTCAAAATACAATAATTGATTTGGAAAATTTACTTTAGCGAAAATTTAATTCACCATGATCAAGCAAATTGTCTTATTAGTGCTTTGCTCCTTTTTAATGCTTCTTTCTGCTTACGGACAAGATACACAGAAAAAGCTAAAGGAGTGGACACAAATGTATCAGTTGACGGAAACCCAACAAATAAAACTGAATCAGTTGTTGGAACTAGAACAAGAAAATCTATTGGAATTACAATCTGTGAGAGCTTCTAATCTAAAATTGTATGAACAAAAGCAGCGCAATTTGATATTTCAAACCCAACAAGGTCTGAAAAGTATGCTCAATGCTTCACAACTTTTGATATTTAACCAGCAAGAAAAAGCTGTAAAAGATGCGAAAAAGCAACAATACCAGCAACTCAAAGCAGCAGGAGCAAGCAAAGAGGAGTTGAGTAAATTGCTTGAAGAAATGAAGCAATAGGCATGAATGAAATCCTCAAATTTAGATAAATAAGTTCAAAATTAAGGTGAAGGATGATTGATTGATCACTATTTGATGTTCAAAGGGTAGTAAACTTGTTTGTTTTTTAATTAGGGCTAACTACAAAAATGACTAAACAATCAATAAAAAAAATAAAGTGCCAAACATTTGCTTTTTTTAATCTGTTAGCCCAATAATAGTATATTGATAACTGGAAGTTGCAAAAGCGAGCTAAAACAGTAAGCGAAGTTCAAGCTGCTGTACTCCACACGTCATATCCTAACACGTACTTGTCTGTTAAAACAATTGGATTAGCCAAACTACATAAACAATAAATTTTATGAGCAACACAATGGATCCCCTCAAAAGTAAATTTCGCCAAAAGGCTGCTGACTTGAATGCAGAAATGAAAACCATACTGAAACTGCATAGTGAGGTAAAAGTAGATGAGGTGACGCTAGGTCAAGTGACTGGTGGAGCTAGAGGTATTATGATGATGCTTTGGGAAACTTCGGAGTTGGATGCTATGGAAGGCATTCGATTCAGAGGATTTTCTATTCCTCAATTACAAGCACAGTTGCCACGTATTAATGGAAGCCAAGAACCTTTACCAGAAGGTTTGTTTTGGTTAATGCTGACAGGAGAAATTCCAACAGAAGGTGAAATTCAATGGCTGGCGGACGAGTGGGAACGCCGTGCCATTATGCCCAGTAATGTATATCAAGTGATGGATGCGCTGCCACTGACCATGCATCCTATGACACAATTTTCTATCGGTATTTTGGCACTACAAACAGAAAGTATTTTTGCAAAACGCTACGAAGATGGTATGCACAAAGCAGACTATTGGGATGCTACCTACGAGGATGCAATGAATTTAATCCCAAGACTGTCAAAACTGGCTGCTTACATCTATCGCAGAACTTTCAAAGGGAATGTACATATTGCGCCAAATAATAATTTAGATTGGGCAGCAAATTTTGCACACATGCTGGGATACGATGCTGAAGATTTCCGCAATTTGATGAGGTTGTATCTTACCATTCATGCAGATCACGAAGGCGGTAATGCGTCAGCACACACTTCTTACTTGGTCAATTCAACCTTGAGCGATCCCTATCTTTCTTATGCCGCCGCCATGAATGCACTGGCTGGACCTTTGCACGGCTTAGCCAATCAAGAAGTTATCAAGTGGATATTTGAGATGGTGGAAAAAATAGGTACACGTCAACCTACTACCGCACAAATTGAGCAATATGTAAAAGATACTATCGCGGCAGGTCAGGTGATACCGGGTTATGGTCATGCAGTTTTGAGACAACCAGACCCTCGTTTTATGGCGCAAAAAGCATTTGCTGAAAAATACATCGAAGATGATGATGTAGTCAATATTGTCTGGAAGGTGTTTGATGTAGTCCCGCCTATTTTGCAAAGCCTCGGTAAGGTTAAAAATCCTTGGCCTAACGTGGACGCGCATTCTGGCGCATTGCTGGTGCATTATGGCATGACGGAATACGATTATTACACCGTGCTTTTCGGTGTCTCAAGAGCTTTGGGTGTGATGGCTGCGACTTGCTGGAGTAGGGCTTTAGGGATTCCGCTCGAACGTCCTAAATCTATTACTTCTGACTGGATAAAGTCGTTTTTGAGCGAGCGACAAGCCACTTCTGTTACTCAAAACTAGTGAATAAAGAGTTGGGGAATGATTTTTCGTGATTTCCCCAACTCTTTCCCAACCTTACTTGACGCTGTGCGATCAGCATTACCAGATACTAGCCTATCTTAAAAGGTTCAGTACCAAGAGCGAAGCACATATTATAGCCCACGAAATTTATTCTCGCCTAATAATTTCTTGAAATCTTTGTTTATTGCGGAGTAACTGAATCCAAAATAGTGGATTGAAAATTTTGGTTCGCATTTTTACGTCTGCATAAAATAAACTAATCAATCCTAACACTTTAGGATTGCCAGCCACTAATTGAGAAATTATATTTGCAATAGTGTAGTTGTTCAACATGCGTTGGAGTAAATAACTGATTTTCATTTCTGACCGAAGCACTCTATCTACACGAGTATCATAATCTGCTAGAAATGAAGCTGAAAAATTGTTTTGTTCCAAACACTTTTTGGCTTGTTCCGCAGCAATGAACCCACTATACACTGCATTGCCAATGCCTTCTCCAGAAAGTGGGTCTATCAAATGACCTGCATCTCCCAACAGCAGATAGTGGTCGCCAGAAAGGGTACGCTTTTTGGAACCCAAAGGCAGTCCATAGCCCAAGACTTTACCTTCCAACTGGGCGTTTTCAAAGCGAGCTTTAAATTCAGGATGCTGTGAAACAATCTCTTGTAACGATTTGCTCAAGTTCACTTTTTTCTTACTCACATGGTCGCTCCTCATCCCTAGTCCCACATTAACATATCCGTTAGGCAATGGAAATATCCAAAAATAGCCAGGCTGAATATCTTTGAGGAAGTATAACTCGATGAAATTACCTACCGAAATTGGTTTAACATACTTGTAGTAAGCACGAACAGCAGCAGCATAGTGCTTAGGATCGTTTTCAAATCCTGCATGGTGGCGCGTAAATGCGGAGTAAGCACCATTGGCTACTAGTAATAGCTTACATGATATTTCGATGGAATCTTTTTTAGCACGCACCAAATAACCTTCTTTATTTTTTTGGTACTCCACAATTTCTGTTTCTTCAAGGTAGGTGATGTTAGCTCGTCGCTGCACCTCTTGCACTAAAAAGTGATCGAAATCCATTCGTTTGGATACACAGCCAGGCGCATTATTTACATTTGCCAGCACATTGAATGGGACATCGAATTGCTTACCATTAGGAGAACCTAGGCGAAGTCCCCAAATTCCTAACTGAATATCAAACGCAGTTTCAAAGCGGTCGCGGATAGAGGTATCTAAACGACCCAGTAACATCAATACTTTCGGACCGATAGCGTCTCCACATACCTTATCTCTAGGAAATTTTGCTTTTTCTACCAGTACACAAGGAATGCCTAAATAGCTTAACTTTAATGCTGCTGCTGCACCTGCTGGACCTGCCCCCACAATGCAAATATCTGTTTGGATCATAATTTTTTAATTGGCTCAATTGGTTTCTGTACCTGAGCTGGCAGGGTTATAAATTTACTATCCTTTACTAATCACCGATTCTAGCAGTACTATATTAAAATCAGAAGTAATCACAACCACACCGTTTTTCACTACGGTAGTGAATTGTGAATAATGGTCTTTTACGGATGTTCCATCTGTAAAAACACCAGTAACGGGAATGGTTTTGCTACCTTTAGGCAAATCCAAACCGATTATTACACTATCCGAAATATTATTTTTGTTATAGGTTCGCTTGAATAGATATGGAGTGGTACTTATCATTTCGTGGACACCAGCACCTATTGCAGGATGCTGATTGCGAAAAGTACCTAACTTTTGCCAATGCGCCAAAATAGCTTGAGTATTGGCATTGTTCTTAACGTCCTCCCAATTCATGAAGCTACGCAAATTAGCGTCTCCACTAGCTCCTGCGATTTTAAGCGGTCTTGCTACCTCGTCACCGTAATACACCTGCGCACCACCAGGACAAAGCAGTAGTTTAGTCGCACTTTCTATTGCTTTTTTTCGGTCAGCATCAAAAGGGCTGCCATCATCGTGCGAACTGATGTAATTTAAAATCGTTTTCCCTGCGAATTGTGGGTCATTTAATAGGGTAGAATATTTATTGAAAATGCTTTCATAGTCCTTATTGGCATCGGATTTGAAATCAAAATTGATGAGTGCATCGAATCCATAATTGTAGAAATCCACTTTTTTATCGCCAAAATCAAATACTCTTCCATTTGACACGAAGTAGTTATACACCTCTCCTACCATATAAAATGGCTGAACATCGGGTAGTACGCGCGGCTGTTTAAGCTGATACTCAGCAAAGGCAATATCGGCTTGTTTGCGCAATTCTTTCCATACTTCTTCCTCCAAGTGTTTGGCAGTATCTACCCGAAATCCATCTATTCCATACGCTTTAATGTAATCAGTTAACCATTTGATAATGTAATATTTAGGCGATTTAGGATAGCCCGTTGTAGCAAAAAACTGATTCAATTCTGCCATTTCTTGAGCTAATCTGCCCTCTTTTTCCCATTTGATGCGCAATTGTTCTGGCAACGCCACATCTTGTTCACTTTCCGTAAGGATGTCAGGTAAATTTTCGACCAAAGTGCAAGCGGTGGTGGTTTCGTAGGAAGTGTAAGTACATTTAGGCGAAGTCCTCACCCAATCATTAGGAAATACAGGGTCTTTGGAAGTTACTGGACCAGTATGGTTTAGCACTACGTCCATTACCACCCTAATTCCAGCTTGGTGCGCGGCTTTTATCATATCCGCCAATTCTTGTTGTGTACCAAAATTGGGGTCAAGTGCCGTCCAATCCTTTGCCCAGTAGCCGTGGTAGCCATACGTTTTCCCTGTGCCTTCATCCACAGCACCGTGTATTTGCTCTACCACAGGCGTAAACCATATCGCATTAATACCCAATTTTTGAAAATAACCTTCTTTTATTTTTTTGGTACTCCACAATTTCTGTTTC
>JAAUTG010000158.1 GCA_012031785.1 Saprospiraceae bacterium
CTAGTTTTTTTGATAGTATTAGGGGTGACGCAGATTCATTAGCAGGACTTGTTCTACAAATGACTGGAAAGTTTCCAACCAAGCATCAAATTATTAGTTACAAACATTACGACTTTAAAATTACGAGCGTGGACAAACGTCGGATTCAATTTATTTTAGTCACTCTACCTGAAAATAATGAAGTTACTAGTTAATCTATGGCTAAGCATGTTCTTGTTATTGGCAGTGCAATGCAGCGAGCCTGTCTTTACTCCCAAACCTAGAGCTTATCCAAGAATTGAATACCCTGAACGCGCCTATCAAGCGTTCGATACCAGTTTTTGTGCATTCACTTTTCAGTATCCTAAGTATGCCACTATCATAAAAAGCACCAATCCTAACGCTGCCAATGGGGAGTGTTGGTTCGATATTTTTATTCCCAATTTTGATTGCCGATTACATTGCACGTACTATCCTATTGCAAACAATAGTGATTTTGAGCAATTGCGTAGCGATGCTTTCAATTTAGTGGATAACCATAACATTCGGGCAGATTACATCAATGAGTCGCGCATCCAAAAAGATAACCAAGTTAGTGGATTCCTGTTTGACATTGAAGGTCCGGCTGCTTCTCCGTTTCAATTTTATTTAACAGACAGCACTAAACATTTTTTGAGAGCTTCGCTGTATTTCAATACACAAGCCAAACACGATTCCCTTGCACCAATCTATGAGTTTGTAAAAACTGATTTTTTACACCTCATCAGTACATTTGCTTGGAAGCAGTAAATTGGGGAGAAGTTATGAATAATGAAAAATAAATTTACTAAATTATTTTCAAATAATTAGCTCACAAATACCTACTTTTAGCTCCAATTTAACTCATAAACTTAATCGTGAATAATCATCTCACTCAAGAAGATTATGCTATCATTTTGAAACACCTTCACCACAAATTGCATGATAGCAACATGGGAGACAAAAGAAAGGTGATTCAAGAGTACATCAACAAGCTGGAGGGTGGTACTACAATTGACCAATTTGGAAATAGTAGGCTCGTGGCTAGTCTCCAAAGTTTACTTTCCAGGACGTGTATGAGTTATGAAAATCATAGATGCTTATTAAGAGGGCTTATGCTACATCCTGAACAGTTGGAAGCACGTCATGGAACGCTTGAATCTATTTATAGCGAATACATGGATACTGTTGAAATTTTGTTGGAACTTCGGAGGGTAGTGAAAAAAATAAGAGTTTGAGCTCGTTTCCAAAAGCCTATTTTATCCTGATGATTAGAGTATTAACTTTCATAAAATTTAGATTGTTTAAGAAATACAAGACTGCATTTGCATAAAACTAATAGAACACATCCAGTGAAGAAACGACTTAATCCCTATTAATCAATCGCGCTCATCACTTCAAGAAAGTATTTTCGGAAACATTCGTGAAGTACAGCGGTTATTTATATCAAACAGTGAAACTTTCATTTCGAGTGTCAAGCAATAATTATTCTGTATGTTAAAAAATCTTAAATCGCTATTCATTATAGAAGAGCCAGACACAAAAGCTCCCAAAGTAGAAAAAAAAACACCTTCAAAAACTTCGCCTGCTGCCATTCCAACCGCAACCGTGCAGGAAACACCTACTGGAAGCCCTGGCAAAGTATCCGCTCAGTTTACTGACGTACTCTTTGATGCGATGGAAAAAGCCAACTTAGAAGGATTTGATTATTTAGAATACAAAAAATCGTTGCAATCGCTGGCAGCTATGCCAATGGACGAAGCTACTCGTTATAAATCTGCTTTTGTGATGGCGCAAACAATGGGCGTTTCTCCGACAGCCTTAGTAGCTACTGCGCAACACTACGTTCAAGCGTTGGTAAAAGAAGAAAAACGGTTTGAACAGGCATTAGCAGCACAAAAAGAAAAACAAATAGGTACAAAAATCAATGAAGTACATCAATTGTCTCAACTGGTAGAACAAAAAACCAAACAAGTGCAACAATTAATGCAAGAGATAGAAAGTCATCACAAACAGGTAGAAAATTTGAAGCAGCAGGTGAATGAGGCAACTCAAAAAATAGATAGCACCAAAAATGATTTTATTGCATCTTACAATACCATTTTGGCTACTATTGAACAGGATATTGAAAAATGAATCAGTATTTACAATAGATGATTGGTTGAAGACCAATCGTATTAGTGACTAACTGACGTTGTAGAGTTGGCTATTTGCTTTTTACGAAGGTTTTCTTATGTTTGCTCGAAGCTTCTACAAATTAAAATTGACCTAGACAGTAGTATTTACATAAACAGCCAATAGCATAACATCAGTCACCAAATCTTTTAAGTTTTAACGTTTAGACAGTTCGTCGTTATGAGGGATACAGAAAAGAAAAAAACATTTTGGCAGCGTCCAGAAGGAATCACTGGTATCATTGTTTTAACTGCTTTGTTGGTAGGTGCGAGTATTTTAGTTGCTAATTTAATCGTATTCTTTACGACTTTGCCAGGTATGATTACGGCTGGAATCGCCTTGTTTAGTACCATTTTCGTACTTTTAGACCCTAAAGCAAGAAATTTGGTGGGGTATATGTATGCCAGCATGATGCGAAAAATTACAAGTTGGTTCATACAGCTTGACCCAATTGCAATTATGAACTCTTACATTAAAGATTTGCAAGAAAATCTAGGTAAGATGAAGCAACAAATTGGCAAATTGCGTGGACAAATGCACAAACTGCAAGAAATCATCTACAACAATAAAAAAGACATAAAGAGTAACTTAGAACTAGCGAGCCAAGCGAGGCAGGAAGATAAGCAAGCCCAAATGATACTAAAAAGCCGAAAGGCTGGACGTTTGAAAGAATCAAACATGCGTTTGGAAGATTTATACCATCGCATGGAAATTCTTTACAAGGTTTTGACTAAAATGTATGAAAACTCTGAAATTTTGATGGAAGACATCAAAGACCAAGTAGAAATCAAAGAACAAGAACGCAAAGCTATTCACGCCAGTAACTCCGCCATGAAAGCGGCAAGAAGCATTATTGCAGGTTCGCCTGACAAAAGAGCTATGTTTGATCAAGCAATGGAGGCAATGACGGTAGATATTAGCAACAAGGTGGGAGAAATGGAACGTTTCATGCAATTATCCGCCAATTTTATGGATTCCATTGACTTACAAAACGGAATTTTTGAAGAAGAAGGCATCAAAATGATGGAAGCGTGGGAAAAAGAAAGCATTTCGTTGCTTTTGGGGGAAGATAAATCCAAAATTTTAGCGGATTTAGACGGCATTGAACCACTCGATTTGAATAAACCTTATCAACGTCCACTGCGTTCAGAAGAGCAAAGAAATCAGTACGATTCTTTTTTCGATTTCTAATCCGAGCATTGAGAAGCATGGATAATTACTCACTCCATGCCTCCACCATTCGATTATTGATAGCCTTTTAATGCCACTAAAAGTCTAGTATTCTCCTCTTTTGTACCTATTGTGATGCGCAGACAGCCCTCACAAAGCGGAACTTTGGAGCGATTGCGTACAATAATTTTTTGTTGTACCAGGTATTCGTATAAGTGGTCAGGTTGCTGTACTTTTACCAACAAGAAGTTAGTATCAGAAGGATATACCTGCTCCACAAATTCAAAATGTGGAAGGAATTGGGTCAACCGGTCGCGCTCTGCTGTAATAATTTTAACCCATTCGTGTTGTTGTTCCTCTTTTTCAAGAGCTTGTAAAACAGCTTGTTGTGTAAGAATATTGATATTATAAGGCGGTTTTACTTTATTGAGGTAATGAATGACCTCCAGCGAAGCAAAACCCATACCCAATCGAATGGCAGCCAAACCCCACGCTTTAGAAAAAGTTTGCATAATCACCAAATTGGAGTGGTGAGGTACAAGCGATAGAAAGCTACTTGCTGCAAAATCAATATAGGCTTCATCTACTACCACAATTCCTGGAAAACCTTTGATTAGTCTCGTTACGGCTTGGGCATCTAAGGCATTTCCAGTTGGATTATTTGGATGACAAAGAAAAAGTATTTTTGACTGCGCGTTAGCAGTCTGTAAAATCTCTTCTACATTAGGCTGAAAATCAGAGGTTAATAAAATTTGTTTTATTTCCACATCCGCAATAGAAGCACTCACTTGATACATACCGTAAGTGGGTGGCACAGTGATGATATGATCTACACGAGGTTCACAAAACACGCGAATGAGTAAATCAATGACTTCATCACTACCATTCCCAAAAAAATATGCGATGCTGGAATGTGTTTTATTCTTGCAATTTGGGCTTTTACCGCTTGTTGCAGAGGATCGGGATAGCGATTGAGTCCGTTTTGAAAAGGACTTTCGTTGGCATCCAAAACACGTCGGCTTCTCCTTCAAATTCATGCCTAGCAGAAGCATAAGGAGCTAATTGTAAAATATTTTTTCTTACTAAATCTTTAATATTGAGTTCCATGCGATGGATTAAAATTAAAATAACTAGCCTTTTGGAAATTTAAAACACCATATAGCTAGAATAAATAACAAACAAAGTTGCATATCTTTCCGCAAACAAAATAGAAAAACAATGAAACAGATTTTAGGATTCCTTTGCCTGGGTTAGTTCTTGGAAAATAACTGCGCAAATACAATTTTTAAATTATAAAATATTGTGAATAAGTAACTTAAAAAAAGCCTCACAAATCCTATAATAACTTTCTAAAAATCAAATTGATACACAAAATTAAGTTTTAAAAAAATTATGGCATTAATTGCACGATATTTCTTCAAAAACATAAAATTATTAACCCAATTTATGGACACACAGAGCGCAATCATTACGGGAGCAGGCACTGGTATTGGATTTGAAATTGCTAAACAATTGGCACAGCGAGGAATAAACATCATTCTAAATGACATGGACGCAGAAAAAGCTAAATCGGCATGTCAATTGATTAACGCAGCAGGTGGTCAATGTGTAGCTCTAGTAGGTAATGCCAGCGACTACAGTTTTATCCAGCAACTTGTGGAAAGCGCATTGCATCATTTTGGAACTTTGGACTTGGCGATTGCAAATGCAGGTATCACAACTTTTGGGCGGTTCATTGATTATACGCCAATAGCTTTTGATAGTTTAGTGGCATTAAATCTAAAAGGAACTTTTTTTTAGCCCAAGCAGCGGCTAAACAAATGATTATTCAAGGCAATGGCGGACGTATTTTGTTCATGTCATCAGTAACAGGGGTGCAAGCACACGAAAACTTGGTGGCTTACGGCATGACCAAAGGCGGTTTGCAAATGCTGGCAAAAGGCTTAGTGGTCGAGTTGGCAAAGCATCAAATTACTGTCAACGTAGTAGCGCCAGGAGCAACGCTGACCGAGCGTACTTTAGGCGACGATAACTATGAAGCCACTTGGTCGCGCATTACACCTAACGGGCGACCTGCCACTACTGCTGATATTGCTCATGCAGCCTTATTTTTTCTTGCCCCCGAAGCTAGTCACATTACAGGTCAAACTTTGGTGATAGACGGTGGCTGGACTGCCGTAAGCCCGTCACCTTATTGATGGCTATTGGTCTTTGAATTTTGCCCAAAACATCCTTAATTGGTAGGCTTTTTACGCAAGCATGAAAAGCCTTTTTAAAAGCAAATAGCTACATACAGAACAGCGCAATATCAGTTATTAAGGCTTACTTTTGCACTGCATCAACTTACTATCCCAAAAAAGTAACTTATAACGTATGCGCATTGCAGTAAATACAAGGCTTTTGTTGAAAGATAAATTGGAAGGTATGGGGTGGTTCACGCACGAGATACTACGAAACATGGTGGCTCAACATCCAGAAGATGAATTTTTCTTCTTTTTTGACCGTCCTTTTGATACTTGTTTTGTGTTTGCGCCTCATGTTACGCCTATTGTTCTTTTTCCACCCGCCCGCCATCCCGTTCTATTTTATGGTTTGGTACGAGTGGGTTAGTGCCACATGCCTTAAAAAAGTACCAAATTGATGTTTTTCTTTCTCCCGATAATTTTTGCGCTATTCGCACCAAAGTACCTACGGTGCTGGTCGTTCACGATTTAGCTTATTTACATTTTCCCATCCATACCCGTCGTCGTGATTTGTGGTATTACCGCTACTTTATGCCGCGCTACATACAGCGAGCAAATCGAATTATTACCGTTTCTGAATTTACTAAACAAGACATCATCAAGCAATTTGGTATGACTGGCAAAAAAATAGCAGTTGCTTACAATGGAGTGCGGACCGTGTTTCAGCCTATTTCAGATACTGAAAAAGAGTATATTAAAGCTGAGTACACGCAAGGGAATGATTATTTTTTTATGTGGGTGCCATACATCCTCGCAAAAATGTACATCGTTTAATTCAAGCCTTTGACCAGTTTAAAACTCATACAGCTTCTTCGATTAAACTCGTGCTTGCTGGACGGTTTGGATGGCAGACAGGCGAAGTAAAAACTGCTTACGAGCAAGCCAAACACCAAAAAGATATTTTATTTTTAGGCTATACAGAAGAAAACCTTTTACCAAAGCTAATGGCTGCTGCCACTGCTCTTACCTATATTTCTCATTTTGAAGGTTTTGGAGTACCCTTACTGGAGGCTATGTACTGCGAAGTTCCAATTATTGCTGCTGATTGTGCTGCCCTGCCAGAGGTATCTGGCGAAGCAGCCCTGCTGGTCAATCCAAATATTATTTCAGAAATTGTGGTAGCAATGGATAAAGTAGTTAATAATGAGGCAGTTAGATTAAACCTTGTTTTAAAAGGAAAACTACAACGCAAAAAGTTTTCTTGGACGAACAGCGCAGCGATAGTGTACCAACAACTTTTGGAAGCTACTGCCGAATAACATCTTTCATGCTGTACAAACCAGCCGGTTGGTCTGCAATAAATTGAGCCGCACGAACCGCTCCCCGCGCAAATATTTTCTTAGAAAGTGCAGTATGCTTAATTTCTACAATTTCATCTTCTCCCGCAAAAACCACTATATGTTCCCCCACAATAGTGCCGCCACGTAAGCTGTGAACACCAATTTCATTTTGAGTACGCTTCTGCATCCCTGTTCTTCCATGCACAACGTCCTTGTCCTTACTGGGTGGCAAACTGCTTTGAATGGTTTCTAGCAAACTATTAGCAGTGCCACTTGGTGCATCCAATTTACGATTATGGTGTTTTTCGATGAGTTCAATATCAAAATCCTGCGCCAATGCTTTTACCGCTTGTGCTACTAACTGGTGCATCAAATTTACGCCTTGCGAAGTATTGGAAGCCAGTACAATCGGTATGAATTGGCTGGAAAGCTGGATACTCTCTAGGTCAGCTTCATTTAGTCCAGTAGTACAAATGACCAAAGGCTTACTGTATTGCTGGCAATAGTCCAAAATGACTTGAATATTGGCAGGATGCGAAAAATCAATCAATACATCAAACGAGGTAGGAATATCCTCCAACGAAGCAAACACCATAGCTTGAGCCGCCGCCAAACGAGGCTCTACTGCACCCACCCAAGTCATATTTTCTGAAGTCTCCAGCGCAGCACTCACCAATTGCCCCATTGCGCCATATCCAAAAACAGCTATATTCATTTTTAAAATGTATGGTTGATTTTGCCAATTAGGTTACTTGTTTCTCTTAGGTTTAAGGTATTAATTCATGTTGGTTAGGTGTGGTTGTAATTTGATGAAGTTAAGTCAGTTTACCATCATTCATACAAATAATTGAATAGTCAAGGATTTTAAGTATTCCCTTTAAGAAACAAAAGCAATGTATTGCTTTTAGTTTCGTGCGGCTAAAGACCAATTAGCACGATAACAACTATCAATCCTGCGCTTTCCACAACGCTAATGATTGTAATTCTTTTTTCATCCTTTCTAATGCTACAATTCCCATTTCGTATAAAGGCAAGCGCAAACCACCAACTTCCCAACCCATCAAATTCATAGCGGTTTTGATAGGAATAGGGTTAGTTTCAAAAAATAAACTATGTATCAGTCCATTATACTTTAATTGTAAAGCCCTTGATTCTAAGATATTCCCTTGCTGGAAATGTGCCACAATTTGGTGCATCACGGTTGGCACAATGTTTGCAGCGACCGATATTACACCGCTTCCGCCAATTGCCATGATTGGAAGAACAATATCGTCGTTACCAGAGATAATCATAAAGTCTGCGCCACACAGCCGCGCAATTTCACTGGCGTAAGTAATGTCTCCACTGGCTTCTTTCACGCCAACAATTCTTTCGTGCTGCCTCAATTCTACCATCGCTTCCAAAGAAATATTCATACCCGTCCGACCTGGTACATTGTAAAGAATGATAGGAATATGGACGCTATCTGCAATAGCTTCGTAATGTTTAATCAGTCCTTTGGTGTTGGTTTTGTTGTAATAAGGCGTGACAATCAGTAGGGCTTCTGCACCCACTTCTTCTGCTTGTACACTTAGCTCAATAGCTAATGGCGTTTCATTGCTACCTGTGCCAGCAATAACTGGTATCTTACCGTCAGCCATCTGTACACTCTGGCGAATCAACTCTTTATGTTCTTCTACGCTCAAAGTGGAAGCCTCACCAGTAGTTCCAGCAATTACCAAAGCATCAGTCTGGTGTTGCGCATGATAGTTGATGAGTTCAGCTAATTTATCGTAATTAATAGTGTCTTGTTCGGTGAAAGGAGTAACCAACGCAACCCCTGAACCTGAAAATTTCCAACTCATTTTTGGCATTTTAATATGCATAAAATCCAACCACACTTACCAGCTTAATCGTTCATTTGATTGCCTAAAAGCTAAAGGTTAGCTTTTCGACTTGCAAAGTGAATTATCGAAGTACCAACTTCAGAAGCCGATTTTCCTACTATTGTAAGAGTGCAGTAGAAGTTTAGCAAAACTTCTACTGCACTCCTTGTTTTAGAAGTAATCAGTGATGGTTACGAACGACGGCGCAATATTAAGCAATCTTAGCAATACTGCTTGTTGCTTGTGCAAATTTTATTTTGTGGGGACACCCGGTTGATATTGGATTTTATCTTTTATTGATTGGACTAAAGATGGAGAGACTTTCCGTTTGTGTACACGACTTTTTAAAAATTCCCTAAAAGAACGTTCCTTACTCAAGACCGAAAAGTATTCGGGGTTCAACTTGATTTCTTTGAGCAGTTCTATTTCCTCTGCCTCACTTAAAGCATTATCCAAGTACATGGTGACTTTGTTGACCAAATCCTGATAACTGTGCTGATTTCCCATTATTACATACTGTTGTTTAACTGCTCAATGGCTACTCACCTGCTATTGCCCGCTAAACATGCCAATACACCGCGAACAGGACACTATGCCATACCAATCTATTGGATTTGGAACGCAAGCAGAGACTGTATGTTGATGTTGTTGTGGCATAATTTAGTAAGTTTTTAGTTAGAACCAACTTAACGAAAACTGGTTCTGAGTGATTATTTAATTTTTTTAAGCAGTTAGGTTAATAAATGATTTTGAACGCTATTTGTCGAAACCAAGAGACTTTGCGTAATCTCTTAATTTTTCTTTCAACCCAATGCGGGCACGGTGCAACCTAGAACGAACCGTACCAATCGGAATGTCTATGATTTTAGCAATTTCTTCGTAAGAAAATCCTTCGATATCGCAAAGCCAAATAACAGTTCTAAAGTCAACAGGTAATTTGTTGATAGCATCCGTTACCTCGTCTCCCATCATGTGCTCAAACATCTCTAATCGCAAATCAGCGTAGCTAGAATAAGGAGTGTCTTCTTCTTCCTCATGAAAATTAGCCAATTCTTCGTATTCTACGGATGTTGGACGAGTTGCTTTTTTACGATACTCGTTAATAAAGTTATTTTTCAAAATGCGAAATAACCAAGCCTTGGCATTGGAGCCTTCCTGATAACTTTCAATAGATTTGAAAGCCTTTAGGTAAGTTTCCTGCACGAGATCATTTGCATCTTCTTCATTGTGCGTGAAGTGATAAGCAAAGTTATACAGCGCGTTAATCTCTGGCAGAAATTCTCTGTCGAAGATACGCATACTTCTCGATGTTTCTAAGTTGTCTGCCATTAAGACCATAAAGGTAGAGTTATTTCACTGTTAACAATAGTTATTAACTGAAAAAACTTTAGTTTTGTTGGAAAAGTTCCCGAAGATTATAATTTTTTTAGTATTACTTTTTTCCGAGTAAGTTTTAGGAAGTCATCAATAGATTGACCTACGAGTGGGAATCATCCGCCCAACAGCGATGTAGCATCTGGGCTACCTCAACAAATAAGGATGAGGGAAGGTAGTGATAATGAGTTTACAGATTTACTTGATTCAAATAGGGCTTTAATATAAAAACAAGCATTTGAGTGGAGACGTTAAAAGGAGAAAATGAACATTATGAATACTGAAAACTCCGAAGATGTTAGTGCTGTGTGATGATTGCTAAGCCTTTTAAGCAAAATACAGTGACTTCACTTTTGTACGTTTTTATTTTTAGTCAATTTATCGTGAATTTCATAAAAGTAGCCATAGACAAAAAACATAAGGCAATAATATTTTTGATGGGCTAAAAGTCTTGGACGCTGAAAGTTTCCCACCCTAGCAAAAGACATCACATCAGCCCATCATTCATACTTCATCACTTAACAGTATCCCAAGTCATTGTCATCGCGGAATACTTCTTTTTTCTTAGCGTCTGATTTACTACCTACCATCCAACG
>JAAUTG010000159.1 GCA_012031785.1 Saprospiraceae bacterium
CAATCGATTTGTTTAAAAATGTGCATGGTCACATTGGACATAGATTTAAAAGAAGTGATTATCAATGAATTAAAAGATGGCGTATTCTTTTTCACAGTTGATTTGTCTCAAGGAAGGCGATGCGCTAGTGATAGACTCTCGCACTTCCGATGCTTTAGCGATGGCAGTTCGATTTGAATGTCCTATCTACACTTATGAAACAGTACTAGATTTGGCGGGAGTAGTGCTGGAAGAAACGGAAGAAGAAGAAGAAGAGCCTTCAAAGACACGTAGCCCTAAGCGCAATCGCCGTTTGTCGTCCATTTCGCTGGAAGAATTGAATCAAATGCTCGATCAAGTGCTTGCAGAAGAGGATTACGAACGCGCAGCAGCAATAAGAGATGAGATAAAAAGAAGAGAAGAAAGATAAGTGATGACCTTACGCAATTTACTTTTGCCTAACAAATTGCGTAATATGAATAATAAGAATAATGCAGTTAGCTATTTACGACGAGTAAGGTCTTTTAGACAAGTAAAAAGCTCACTACCAATAGCTAATTGCAGAACCATTCAACTATTTACCCCTGCACATAGACCAAGAATTTTTCATCATAGTAAGGTTCTTCCAACAACTCGGCTAAAGCAAAAACTTCAATGTATTCTTCATTCGGAAGTGCGTCTATTTCAGCTTGTATTTTACCGCCCTTATACGCCAGCAACCCGTTAGGATAGGCATGTTGCTGCTTCTTTTGATTAGACGCTGCGACCAAACAATAAGTTTGTCCAAAGTTGTTACGCCTCTTGTCACCACAAAGTCATAGCGGTGTGCAGGTGCATCTTCTGCTCTTAAATGAAGGGCTTTTGCGTTGAAAAGTTCTAGTGACTCAATAATTTCTTGTACCACCTTTATCTTTTTACCTGTGCCATCAATAAGCGTGAACTTTACGTCTGGAAATAAAATTGCCAACGGAATGCCTGGAATACCACCACCCGTACCCAAATCAAGAATATCTGCATTGGGCTTAAACTGTACCACTAAACCTAAAGACATGGCGTGGAGGATGTGATGCTCATAAAGTTGGTCAATGTCTTTTCTAGAAATCACATTGATTTGTTCATTCCAAGTCCTATAAAGTGGTTCGAGTTGTTGCAACTGCTGAACCTGGGTTGCTGTGAGGTCGGGGAAGTATTTATGAATAAGTTCCATTGAATGTATCAAAAAATGTTAATAACCAAATCAACCTAATTGGTGGCAAATGGTAAGTAAAGTAACAAAAAGATTGATTCGTGGATTCGGATTTGATGTAGTTCAAAAGTAAATCCACGAACCAATCTTTAGTTTTATGCTACAAACAACAACGCTTTTTGGATGAAGTTGCTTAAATCCTTGCCTTTTAGCATTCCTTGATTGAGGAGTGCTAAATCGTATAAGTATTTTGCAAAATCAGCACGCGCTTCTCCTTCTGCTAGTTTTAACATTTTATCTGCGATGAGTGGATGGTTAGTATTGACTACTAAGTTATAAGAGTCAAAATCCATTCCAAACTGCTGACCTTGAAGTGCTTGCATTTCTTTCCAGCGGCGCATGAACTCTGGTCTAGTGATCAACACAGGCGCGTCCTGTGGCGACAATGCTTTAAGTGCAACAGAAGCTCCAACGCTATCTTTCGTCCAAGTTTCAAAAACTTCTTTAATGGTGGCTTCTTCTTTTTCATTCAATACAGACTCCAGTTTTTCGTCTTTTTGAATCAACATATCTGGTGTATCGGAATCCACGCGCACAAAAGTAATGTCGTTCATCTTGGATTCGATATGCTGCATAAAATGATTATCAATGGCATTATCAAATTCCAACACCTCGTAACCCTTAGCTTGTGCTGCTTGTACGAAACTGTGATGCTCGTCAGGGCGATTGGTGTAAAGCATTACTACTCGATTATGCTTATCGGTTTGTAAAGCCTGTACTTTTTCTCGATAGTCGTCTATGGTAAAGAAATTGCCGTTAATGTCTTTAAGTAATGCAAATTTTACAGCACGTTCTTGGAATTTTTCATCTGTCAGCATTCCATATTTTACAAAAACTCCTAAATCCTTCCATTTAGATTCGTAATCCGTGCGGTCATTTTTAAATAAATCTGCAAGTTTGTCAGCTACTTTTTTAGTAATGTAGCCTGTGATTTTCGCACGTTGCTATCGCTTTGCAAATAGCTTCTTGACACGTTAAGCGGAATGTCTGGCGAATCAATTATCCCATGAAGTAAAGTCAAAAACTCTGGTACAATTTCTTTTACCTCATCCGTTACATACACTTGGTTAGAGTAAAGCTGAATTTTATTTTTTTGTACTTCAATGCTGTTACCAACTTTAGGGAAATACAGAATCCCTGTTAAATTGAACGGATAGTCAATATTAAGGTGTATCCAAAATAAAGGTGGCGTACTGTAAGGATATAATTCGTTGTAAAAGTTTTTGTAATCCTCATCCGTCAACTCGGCAGGTTGTTTTGTCCACGCCGGGCTAGGATTGTTAATGAGGTTGGGAATTTCAATTTCTTTTTCTGTTGCTTCTTCTCCTTCACCCTCTTCGATGTAGTCCTTGCGCATCCCAAATTGGATGGGTACTGGCAAAAACTTACAATATTTTTGTAGTAAACTTTCTACATGGTCGTTCTCTAAAAATTCCTTGTCCTCCGGATTTTCGATGTGAAGTATAATATCCGTTCCTCGAAAATCCCTTTCAGCAGCTTCAATCGTATATTCAGGCGTACCCAAACATGTCCATTTGACAGGTACAGCATTAGGTTGGTACGATTTTGTCACTACCTCCACTTTACTTGCCACCATAAAAGCAGAGTAAAAACCTAATCCGAAATGTCCGATAATATTTGCTTCGCCTTGATATTTTTCGATAAACTCTTGCGCACTAGAAAAGGCAACTTGATTGAGGTATTTATTTACTTCCTCTTCGGTCATACCGATACCTTTATCTCGAATAGTCAATGTTTTCGCTGCCTCATCCAACAAAATCTCAATGGTTATATCTCCGACTTCGCCTTCCACTTCTCCTCGTTTCGCCAGCGTATTCAATTTTGTGGTAGCATCCACTGCATTAGATACCAACTCTCTTAAAAAAACTTCTCGTTCAGAGTACAAAAATTGCTTAATAATCGGAAAAATGTTTTCCGTTTGTACAGATATGTTCCCCTTTTGCATCGTTTTAAAGTGCTTGTTATGCTAAAAAAAAATTTGGACTAGATGACCTTGCAATTAGCATCTTTGTAATTAAGATGAGCTAAAATTGGGTCACGTCAATTCATCGAATTATTCATCACAAGCGGTGTGCCAAATGTTATTTTGGCAGACTTATTCAAAGTGTACTTATGGTAAGTTTATGGTATATGAATCAACTGCTACCTCTAGACAAATGAAAATATTGAACTGCGTAACATCAGTTGCTACTGTAACTTTGCAGCTACTTCTCCCACAAAAGAAGCAACCCACAGTTTGTATTGTTCACCAGAAGGGTGGAGTTCGTCGGTAGCAACTAATTCTTTTTGTTCCAATCCTTTGCGAGAGATTGGTGTAATGTTGAAATAAGAAATACCGTAAGATTTTGTAATCGTTTGATTGGCGAGGTTAAAAGAATCAATTTTTTGACTGATTAAGGTAGGTTTCGCACGTTGCCCAAAAGGCGTGTACGCGTAATCAGGAATGGAAACTACGAAAACTCGCTTGCTCTTACCGCCCGCGAAGCGAATAGATTGGCGCAGTAAAGAATCAAACTCTTGTTCGTATTCTACCAAAGAGTAGCCTCGGTATTGGTTATTGACACCAATCAAAAGCGAAACTAAATCAAATGTGTCGCGCACGTTTTCTGCGTCAATAGCAGTTTGCAGTTCGCCAGTAGTCCAACCTGTTTTGGCAATTATTTTAACTGGTTCAAATTCTAATGCAACAGATTTTAGCTTTTCAGTTAATTGGTTGGGATAGCGCTCGTTTTCAGCTACACTTTCGCCAATCGTGTAAGAATCACCAAGAGCCAAGTAGGTCAACTTCGAAGGTGGTGCAACAGATTGATTTTCATCAACGTTGTCTTTGCTTTCTTCTGCACAAGCTATTAGCAAAACAACACTTACTATAAAAAATAGTATTCGATTAAAAGTCCATTTTATCATTTCTTTTATCGTGTTAATTTATGTTGCGCAATTTGCTCTTTGCTATTAATCATTTATCCAAATACAACTATTATGGACAACTCAATTTTATAAACATGAAAAAAACTTTTGAAAAGCGGCTAGATGAACGCAAATAGCGAACTGCGTAACATCAAGTTATACTTCACCACTAATCACTGCTGTCGCCTCTACTTCTAACAATAACTTGGGGTCAATAAGCGCTGCGACTTCCACCATAGTGGTTACAGGAAGTATATTTTTGAAAAACGCTCCATGCACGCGACCAATGATTTCCCAATCGCGCTGGATGTTCACTACGTATATTCGAGTGCGCACCACATCGTTTAGGCTTGTGCCAGCCGTTTCCAAAGCGCGTTCAATCTTTTGAAAAATATATCGAGCTTGCTCTTCCACATTGTTTTCACCAATGATTGCTGTACCATCCACAGCCACAGTGCCTGAAACTTCTACCAAATTTCCAATTCTCACTGCCCTAGAATAGCCCACCTCTTTTTCCCAAACCGTACCAGTTGATATATTTTGTCTCATGTTTATTGTAGCGTTTCTTGAAACCTTTTAAGCGTGATAAACGGAAATTATAGCAATTTCAAACAAGTCGAACTCCCTAATCTATCTGCTCCTGCTTCCAGAAGTTGTCGCGCAAAGTCAGCGGTTCTGATACCACCTGCTGCTTTGATTTTGATAGTGCTAGGTAAGTTTGCTCTAAGAAATTCTACAGTCGCCACAGATGCTCCTTCTGCATGAAAGCCAGTAGAATTTTTTACATAATTGACCTTATTGTTAATTGCCAATTCACAAAGTTTTAATATCTCTTCTTTTGTTAATAATCCAGTCTCCAAAATCAACTTGATTAACTTGCCTTTGAGTTGTGTAGCTGTGGCAAGACTTTGTATTTCATTTTTTAAATAATTCCAATCCTGATTTTTACGGCGCAGATGTTCACTACCACATCTACTTCGGCTGCGCCTTGATCCAAAGCGCGTTTGATTTCCTCCACCTTAGAAGCAATAGAAGAGTAGCCCATAGGGAAACCTACTACTGTGCAGATAAGAGGTTTTGTATCACCAAGAATCTTTGCAGCAGCCTCTACATAGTACGGCGGAATGCACACTGCTTTCAGCTTATACTTTTCTGCATCCTTACAAAGAGCCATAATATCTTGCAACGTAGTGTTTGGTTTAAGCAACGTATAGTCTAAGAAATTTTTCTAACTTCATTTTTTAAAGATTATAACTTGTATGAATAAGTCATAGTGGTACTTGCTCTTACCTGTTTGCCACCCCATCCAATTTACGAGAAAGGTGCAAAAAAGTTTTGCTTTACATAGCGACCATTCAGTAGCATCGGATAATTTGTCCGTCTATATGTTACTAAAATTGACACTGACCACTTTTAATTTTGCATAACCTCTTGACTGTGCTTGAGATGCCTTTTAGCTTCTGCCGATTATCGTTGAATACCATGCCATGTGATTTTATCCTTTTCAAATCGGAGGGCAATAATAGAAACTTCATCTTAAACTAACAAATTTTTAAAAAAATATTTGTTTAAAATAAGTATTTTCTATAATTTGAACAAGTATCAAGAGCTAAATCTTTAATTTGTTGCCTAAATCAAGAGTTAATTACTAATTTTTGTATGTTTGCCATCCTTTATGACACAGAAATAAATCATTAAAAAATTTAAAATTATGATTTTACACGTAAACAAAAACCAGTTTTCTTTTCAAGAGTTCTATCCTATTGACGATTTATTTTGGATGATAAGTTATTATGTTAATGCTCAAGTATCTAATAATGAAGGTTTTACTAAGTGTGCCACGCCCGAAGCAGAAAGAAGTAGATACGGAGATCAGTACGAAGAACTTTTTGATAGGTTCGAGCAGTACATTCAAACGCAATTGGGTGCATTAAATCGTCAAACTGGACAAATTTATCAGATACCAATTATTTTTCATGTCATTCATAATGGCGAAGCAGTTGGAACGGGTTACAATATCGGTGCTCAATATGTCAATGCCCAAATTGAGCAATTGAACAACGATTTCCGAAAAATTTTGGGGTCGTCTGGGGAAGGTGCAGGTGTAGATACTCAGATTGAGTTCTGTGCGGCAGTAACTGATGAAAATGGAGCGTTGCTGGCAGAGCCAGGTATTGATCGAATTGACAGAAATTCAAAAGGTTGGACTGCACCTCCATACGGTGGTTGTGTTTTTGGCTTCCTATTTGATAATGCGTACATTCAAACCAACATCAAGCCAAATAGTATTTGGGATCCTACACAATACCTCAATATTTGGGTGATGGATATTAGTTGTGACATTCTTGGTTATGCCCAGTTTCCAGAAACTATGCTACCAGGAATTACTCCAAACCCAGGCGCAGCCAACACCGATGGCGTGGTCGTGTTGTACTCGTCGGTGGGTAGCACGGATCTTCCTTTTCCGAGTGCTGAACCTTACAACAAGGGACGTACACTAACCCACGAAGTAGGACATTGGCTTGGCTTACGTCATATTTGGGGTGATGGTGACTGCACTGAGGATGACTTTTGTACAGATACACCCAACGCGGGAGACCCCAACTATGGATGTCCAAATGCGGATAGTTGTCCAAGTGACCCTGGCAGAGATCAAGTGGAAAACTATATGGATTACACAGATGATGATTGTATGAATATATTTACGCAATGCCAAACGGATAGAATGCGTATTGTAATGGGAGAAACAAATATGGGGTCGCCTAGAAGACAGGAATTATTGAGTAGTACAGCTTGTAATTTCGAGGGCTTCCGTATAATTGCTACCAACTCGCCTGTATCCGCTTTTCAACCTGAAGAAGCTATATTTAATTTTGAAGTAAACTTTTCTGGAAGTTTCACTGCACCTGTTACGCTAAGTACTGCTGGCTTACCAATAGGTGTTACGGCAACGTTTTCAACCAATCCAGTAGTGACCGAAGGAAATTATACACTTACGATTGACGGCACAGGAAATGTGGCTCCTGGAACTTATAATTTTACGATTAATGGTACGGATGGCGATGTAACAAATGATTCAGAATCAGTTAGTTTGGTTGTAGTTGACCCAAATAATTTTTGCGTCACTACCAATAGCACTAACGTGCCTATTGCTATTCCTAATCAAACAACAGTAAGCTCAACTATTACTATTAACACCACAGGTGTTGTTACTGATGTGAATGTTTCTTTTTTGGGAGCGCACATGGCGGTGAGAGATTTAATTTTCGAGCTTAGAAGCCCATCTGGAACGACAGTTAGATTAGTAGATTTGGATGTACCTTGTAACGCACAAGACGATTTTGATCTTGGGTTTGATGATGAAGCCGCTAATCCAATCAGTTCTATTCCTTGTCCTCCAGTAGATGGTAATTTTTATCAACCAGAACAATTATTGAGCGCGTTCATAGGAGAGCCAACCACTGGCGTTTGGACTTTGCTGGTGACCGACGATCGGACTGCTAATACAGGACAACTAAATGCTTGGCAGTTGGATATTTGTGTAACCGTTCCTCAATCCTCATGTGCCGATGATTTAGTAATTGACAATAATCCTATTGTCTCTGATACTTACAGCGCGAAAGATTCTATTGTTTCTTCGGGGGTAGTTGAAGTTGATTCTGTGGTGGTTTTTGAGGCTGGTCAGTTGGTTCGTTTGACCGCAGGTTTCACGGCTCAAAGTGGTGCTGATTTTACAGCGCGGATTCAAAATTGTAACCCTGTTTTGGCGCAAAATAAAATTGAAACAAGAACGCAATCAATGGTTCGTTCTTCTAAAAATCAATTATCTGTTTATCCAAATCCATTTACAGAACAAACCAGTATAATGGTAGAACTTGCTGAGGACGCAGTGGTTAATATGCAGATTGTGGACCTCACTGGAAAAACCGTAGGTATCATAAATACTCCTAAGTCTTTGGCTGCTGGCAAACACTTATTTAATACAGAAGCTATTGATTTAAAGGCAGGCGTATATTTACTGGTCGCTACGATGGATGGCGAGTTGCAAACTACTAAACTATTCGTGATTAAGTAACTGATATTACATGGTTCATCTTTAGTAATTTGGTCTTGAGTTACTTTATTTTCAAATATTTAGGAATAAATATTAAAACTCATGTTGCGTGATTGGTTTTTGATACAATGATGTTTTTGATGGGGATAATGTTGGGAGCTGATGGTAAGTAAATAGTCTAGCATAACGCCCCAAAACAAGCATTTTATACATCAACAAATAATTAATAACCAATTGCGTAACATCAACCAATAATCAACTAGCAAAAAAGTGTTTTATGCTACATGTTTTTGGGATTCGACATCACGGACCTGGCTCTGCAAAGTCTTTGCTTCATGCTTTACATCAACTGCAACCAGATTGTATTTTGATAGAAGCACCAGCCGATGCAGAAGCCATGCTGTCTTTGACATCCGATGTGCATTTGAAGCCGCCTGTGGCACTTCTGATTTATAATCCTAAAAATTTTCATCAAGCCACTTTTTTACCGTTTGCATCTTTTTCTCCTGAATGGGTAGCTATTCAATTTGCTGCACAACATCAAGTGCCAGTGCGTTTTATGGACTTACCTATGACTTTACAGTTTGGTTATTCTTTTGATGTACCGCCACTTGCCCAAGTTTCATCTAATGAGGCAACCGAAATAATGAATATCGCTAAAGACCCTTTGGGCTATATTGCTGCTTTGGCGGGTTACGAAGATGGCGAACGTTGGTGGGAAGTAACTTTTGAACAGCAAGCTAGTGGGAAACAGTTTGAAGCAGTCTTGGAGTTAATGACAGAACTACGTGCCACATTGACTCAATTTGAAACGCAGGAAACCCTGTTGCGTGAGGCTTACATGCGAAAAACTGCTCATCAAGCCTTGAAAGAGGGTTTTCAGCGAATAGCTATTGTATGTGGTGCTTGGCATAGTCCTATTTTTCATCATTTCGACCGCTATCAACCCAAAAAGGATGCTGCTGCTTTAAAAAAGAGTAATAAAGTAAAAACGGAATCTACTTGGATTCCTTGGACTTACGAGCGGTTAGCAACTTCAAGCGGCTATCTTGCTGGTGTCGTTTCACCGGCTTGGTACGAAACACTTTTTCACTACACCAAAGAAGAGTCCATTCGCTGGATGGTACAAGCAGCCAGATTGTTGCGTCAAGAAGATTTAGATGCTTCTGCTGCTCATGCACTAGAAGCGATTCGATTGGCAGATGCCCTTGCAGCTATGAGAAATTTAGGTTTGCCTGGTATCTCCGAGTTAAAAGAAGCGGCAATCACCGTATTGTGTCACGGAGATAAGGAAGCGTTTGAATTGATTGAGCGAAAACTAATTGTGGGAACAGCGGTTGGCAAAGTAGCCCAAAGCGTAAAAATGGTACCACTCCAAAAGGACCTAGAAGTACAAATTAAAGCAGCTAAACTCAAAAATACTGGGAAAATCCAGAAAGTCAGTGGCTAAAGGCTTCTGCTAGTACACCTAAAGGTGGCATTGATTTACGCCAAGCCAATGACTTGATGAAAAGTAGGTTGCTTCACCGATTAAATATTTTGAATATCTCTTGGGGAACTTTGCAACAGGAAGGTAAACAGGATAAAGGCAGCTTCAAAGAATATTGGAAGTTGAAATGGCAACCAGAATTTGCTATTCAACTCATAGAAGCCAGTCGCTGGGGGAACACTGTTGTGGAAACTGCCACGAACTGTATGCTAGAAAAAGCAAATCAAAATGAGCAAATCGTAGCAATTGTGCAATTGCTTGAACAGGCGATGCTGGCAGACTTGAACGAAGCATTTACTGTGCTGATAGATAAGCTACAAGCAGCAGCAGCGCGCGCTCAAGATGTGTTTCGATTGATGCAAGTTTTCACCACTTCGGTACGTATTTTGCGATATGGTTCTGTGCGTGCATGGAACGCGGCATCTTTACAAACTTTAATTGACCAGTTGATGGTTCGTATCACCGTTGCTTTGCCTGCTGCATGTAGCAGGATAGATGACGACTTGGCGGCAGAAGTGGTGACACATATTCGCAACTTGCACGATGCTATCCAAACACTTCAACAAACTGAGCATCAAACTGCTTGGTATGAGGCGTTGCAACAATTGGAAGCTACGACAGAGGTACATCCACAGGTGGAAGGTTACGTGATTCGGTTGCTGTTTGATAAGCAAAGATTACTTCCTGTTGCAGTGGAAAAGCGAATGCAGTTTACGTTTTCAAAAGGCAATTCACCTTTATATGCTACATACTGGTTGGAGGGTTTTCTACAAGGTAGTGGGCTTGTTTTAATTTATCATCAAGAACTTTGGCAGGTGTTGGATGAATGGGTACATCATTTAGAAGAAGCTAATTTTTTGGAAGTAGTGCCTATGTTAAGGCGTGCTTTTTCTACATTTAGTGCTGC
>JAAUTG010000160.1 GCA_012031785.1 Saprospiraceae bacterium
AAAAAAAAAGGGAGAACAACGAATATACGAAAATGCTTCCTAAACGTCGCACATTCGTATATTCAACCGTTCGATTAAATAAACTAAAAGAATGAAAAAACAAGTTATACTAATTTTCATATACTTAGCTTTGCCCATGTTTATGAAATCTCAAAGTCTTGATACCTTGAATAAGGAAAGGATACTTTCCGTAGAAAAACAATTGGAAGAAATTAAGAAGTCCATTGAAATAAATACAGCAAAATCTGAAAATTTATCTGTTGTAGCAGACCTAATCATTTCTTGGTCGGGAATAATTTTTACAATTTTTTCAGTATTAATAGTGGGTGCAGGAGTATATACAGGAATACAAATCAGCGAGATTCGAAAAAATGCGACTTGAACTTGAAAAAGTTTTAGCTGGTTCTAAGGACGGATTGTCAAAGCAACACTTGGAAATAGAAAAACTGAAAACCTCTTTTGACGAAGAACAAAAGAAATCAATGAAATTATTATTCCCATTAATTGAAGGTCAAATTAATTTTTACCAAGGTGATTATGATAAGGCTCTTTCGCTTTTTTAGAAGCGCAGAAAATAGACCCTAATCATCCTGTAATTGTCCGGCATCTCTATCGGATTCTATCTAATATGGGGAGACCTCAAGAAGCAATTCAGCAATTAGAGAACCTATTGGATAAAAACCCAATGATAAAATAATTAAATACAGACTTGCTCAATCGTACAGAAGAAACAATCAATTAGACTATGCTGAAAAAGTAGTAAAAGAGGCTGCGGAGATTGATAAATATCCCCCAGCAGTATATGAATATGGCACTATCCAGTTGTTTAATGGTAATTTTTCAGAAGCAGAATCATTATTACTTGAAGCGAATAAACTCTTTTTAAAAGAAGAAGGTAGGTATAACTATTGGGTATTCATTAATTTAGCAATTGCCCAAAACAAATTAGGCAAATTAGAAGAGTCACAGAGAAATGCAAAGAGGGCACTTGAATTGACAACAAAGTTGTTAAAAACTGCTCCTAATAATCCTCAGTATTTAGCCAATCACGCATTGGCTAAATTCATAACACATGAGGAGATAGAAAGCGCAATTAAACTTATTGAATCATCTCTTTTACTATCACTTCCAGTGGAAATTGCTCGTTCAGGAAAAGAAAAACTGGAAATACTCAATACTGTATTTAAAGAACCTCTAATTTCTAAAACTATTAAAATGCTCAATGAATATATAACGAACCGAAAAGCGGAATAATTCATCGAATCGAGTAGAGCAAGCCAACCTCCTCTACCTTAACCACCACCTACACACAAGTCGCCTCAGCGGTTCGTCACAAAATTAATCCCTCTGTAAAAAACTAGCTGTTAAATTTATGCTTCTCTTAAAATACGCTGATAGCTTGAATAGTTCCTAAATTAGCCAAATTTTTACTCGAATTTAGTTTCAAATCGTGATCTTTCAGGTTATTCCCAAGTGAATTGTAGTCAGATTCTACCGACCAGCTAGAAATTTACACAGTGAATAAATTTCCATCTGTAAATTTGTAGCTGATTGTTTGAACTTGACTACAATATATTAGGAAAGAACCATTTAACACTAAATTTGGTTAAAGATTTAACTACGTTATACACATTCAAGCTATGAGCTTATTTGTTATCAAGAGAAACGTTTAAACAAATCGCATATTCATAATATGTCAGATATACAATTAAAATCCTTTACTATCAAAGGATACAAAACAATAAAGTTGGTTGAAAACTTTGAACCTAGAGCAATTAATATTTTAATCGGACCAAATGGCGCAGGAAAAACTAATTTTATTTCTTTTTTTCAAGTTTTTGAGTTGGATGCTTAGCTCGGATGGTAAGCTACAGGAATATGTTGCTTATTTGGGAGGAGCAAATGATGTTTTGCATGACGGGGCTGAGGTAACGAAAGCAATTGAGGCGCATATTGAATTGGTTTCCAATTCAGGCTTCAATGAATACCAATTTAGTTTAATGTTTGCAAAGCCCGATAAATTGGTTTTCAGGGAAGAAAAATACCGCTTTTCTTCTTCTCAAAAATTAACCAACAGAGGCAACTGGTCAAGTTGTGGTGTCGGACATGAGGAAGCCAAACTACCAGAAGCAAATGATGATTCGGCTCGCACTATTATCAATTTGCTCAGGAAACTAATTGTTTATCAGTTTCATAACACCAGCGATACTGCCCCAATGCGTCTAAAATGGTCACAAGCTGATGGCAGATGGCTAAAACAAAATGCAGAGAATTTAGGTAGTTTTTTGTACCGTATCCAAAATGAAGAAAAGCCTTACTACATTCGTATTGTAAAGTACCTCCGTTTGATATTACCCTTCTTTGATGACTTTGACTTATTCCCTGAGTTTGGTCAAGTGCTTCTACGATGGAAAGAAAAAGGCACAAAAAAAGTTTTTAATGCAGGTCAAGCTTCAGATGGAATGCTCCGTACAATTGCTTTAGTTACTTTGTTAGGGCAAAATCCAAAAGATTTGCCGGCTGTTTTGTTTTTAGATGAACCTGAGTTGGGGTTACACCCAAGCGCAGTAGATGCTTTGGCAGGGTTAATTAAGGTTGCTTCTTCTCATTGTCAGGTTTTTGTGGCTACCCAATCTATTAGTTTGGTCAACAATTTTGAGTTAGAAGATTTGGTGGTGATAGACCGCAAAGGTAGAAATTCAGAATACAATAAGCCAAATTCAGAAAGCCTGCAAGCATATTTAGATGAATTTTCTGTTGGTCAGATTTGGGAGAAAAATATAATAGGAGGCCGCCCATGAAGTTTATAAATATTGTAGCAGAAGGTAGCTGTGAAGAATTTTTTGCTAAAGAAGTATTGGGAAAGCATTTTGCTTCTATGGGTAAATTCGTTTCAGTTCGCAGAATAGAAACAGGATGGGATAGAATAAATAATAAGCCTGCAAAAGGTGGTTTGCTCAAATACGTCAAACTTAGAAATGATGTTCTGCGTTGGATTCAATCGGACAAAGGAAGGGAAAATACATGGTATTCGACTTTTGTTGACTTGTATGGTTTTCCTACCGACTCACAAAGTCCTTATACTTCACAAATTCAGCGTATAGTGAATCCTTACCAAAAAATTGCCGAATTGGAGAAAGAAATCAGCCTCAATATTAACCAGCCTAACTTTATTCCATACGTACAGTTGCATGAGTTTGAGGCATTTCTTTTGGTTGACCCCGACAAACTTCTTGTGATGTATCCTGATGAAGATACTAACATAAAACAAACTAAAACAAAATATTGCGGACATGCAGCCAGAAGAAATCAACGAATCAGCACAAACAGCTCCATCTAAGCGAATTATTCAGTATTTACCCAACTACGAAAAGCAAAAATCACAAGTTGGACCAATGATAGCTGAGGACATCGGCTTGGAACTATTACGACAGCGTTGCCCGCATTTTAATGAATGGATAACTAAATTGGAAAGCCTGTAAGAACAATTTTCAAGACGATAATTTGTTAGCCACTTACCTTCAAAGCCACCCTCCCACAAAAATGCAGCAGAATTTTTTATTTGTGCAAAAATAAAATACAAAACCCTAGTTTTGCTCCATGAATATGCGAAACAGGGTTTTACCAGCAGAGTGGTACGAGCAAAGTATGGTTCAGCTTACCTTTCCACACGCCGATACGGATTGGGCAGATGTGTTGGAGGAAGCTATTGCTTGTTTTGTTACCATTGCAGAAGCAATAGCAGCGCGTCAAAAGGTATTGGTGGTGTGTGCAGATACGGCAATGGTAGCGGGATTGCTAGGGAATTGTCCTTCCGAAAATCTGGTGTTGATTAATTTGCCTTCTAATGATACTTGGGCGCGTGACCATGCGGCTATCACGGTGCTGGAGGACGGAGTCCCAACATGGCTGGATTTTAAGTTTAATGGTTGGGGTTTGAAATTTGCGGCAGATAAGGATAATTTACTAACCCAACAGCTTGTCCAGAAAGGGATGTTAAGCGCACCGATTCGATACGAAAATCACCTCAATTTTGTCCTTGAAGGCGGAAGTATGGAGTCGGACGGAATGGGCACGATATTAACCACAGCAGCGTGTTTGTTGTCGCCCAACCGAAATGGCGGATACAGCAGGGCTGAAATAGAAATTTATCTTCAAAATGCTTTTGGGGCAAAGCGCTTGTTGTGGCTGCACGACGGCTATTTGGCGGGCGACGATACCGACAGCCATATTGACACTTTAGCTAGATTTTGTGACGAGCGTACGATTGCATACGTCAAATGCGATGACCCTTCAGATGAGCATTTTGAAGCGTTACAAAAAAATGGAAACGGAATTGAAACGTTTCGGACATTAGAGGGTTTGCCTTATCGTTTGGTTGCGCTACCGATGGCGATTCCGATGTACGAAAATGGGCATAGATTGCCTGCTACTTATGCTAACTTTTTGATTATCAATGGTGCTGTGCTGTTGCCATTTTATAATTCGCCCAGAGATGCAGAAGCCAAACAAGTATTAGAAAATATTTTTCCTGATCGAGAAATCATTGGCATAGATTGCAGCGTTTTAGTAAAACAACACGGTTCTTTACACTGCGTCACGATGCAATATCCAAAAGAAGTAATTGTATGAATATGAATAGACCATCTTCCATAAAAGTTGGATTGGTACAACAAACCAACTCTAGTAATCTCGAAGAAAACCTTAACAAATTGGAAGCTAATATTCGCGATTGTGCAAGCAAAGGGGCGAACTTAATCGTGTTGCAGGAATTGCATAATTCTTTATATTTTTGTCAAACCGAGGATACGTCGGTGTTTGATTTAGCAGAAACTATACCCGGTGCTTCTACGGAGCGATTTGGTCGCATAGCTAAGGCGTTAAACGTTGTGATTGTTACTTCGCTGTTTGAAAAGCGTGCGCCGGGCTTGTATCACAATACTGCTGTTGTGTTAGATTCGGATGGCAGTATTGCAGGGAAGTACCGCAAAATGCACATTCCCGATGACCCTGCTTACTACGAAAAATTTTACTTTACACCCGGCGATTTGGGATTTGAGCCTATACCTACGGCTTTGGGTAATCTTGGCGTATTGGTTTGTTGGGATCAATGGTATCCAGAAGCGGCACGGTTGATGGCAATGCGCGGTGCAGATATGTTGATATATCCGACTGCAATTGGTTGGGAATTAACGGATAGCTTGGAAGAAAAAGAAAGACAACAGGATGCTTGGGTGATTTCACAACGCGGTCATGCGGTGGCGAATGGCTTGCCTGTTATTTCTGTAAATCGCACAGGACACGAACCTGACCCTTCTTTGCAGACCAATGGAATTCAATTTTGGGGGCATAGCTTTGTGGCTGGTCCGCAGGGCGAAATTGTTGTTAAAGCATCGTCAAATGAAGAAGAAAACTTGCTAGTGGAAATAGATTTGAAACGCTCGGAACAGGTACGCCGTATTTGGCCCTTTTTCAGAGACCGCAGAATTGATGCTTATGAGGGCATGACCAAACGCTTTTTAGATTAAAACTATCGCGTTAAGCATCAACAAAAATATATTCATTGCGCTTGCGTTTTCAATTGGTTGTACTCAATTCTTTGTTAAGAATGAGTAAAATATAATGTCGGTTTTTTATAACTCATAATTTAAAATGATGCCTCGTCTGCTTTTTCTTGACCGCGATGGAACTTTAATTATCGAACCTCCACACGATCCTCAAATTGATCACCTCGAAAAATTGGAATTTTATCCCCAGGTCTTCCAATATTTATCCAAAATTGTCAAGGAGCTAGACTTTGAGTTGGTGATGGTCACGAACCAAGATGGTTTGGGCACGGCTGTTTTTCCAGAAGATGGTTTTTGGTCTGTGCAACATAAAGTAATGAAGTCGTTGGAAAATGAGGGGATTTTTTTTAAATCTGTGCATATAGATCGCTCTTTCCCAAAGGACAACGCACCCACACGTAAGCCGCGAACAGGTATGCTTACTGCTTATCTGGATGGCAGCTATGATTTAGCCCATTCGTTTGTGATTGGAGATCGCTTGACGGATATGGAATTAGCTAAAAACTTAGGCGCAAAAGGGATTTGGATGAATAATTTTCCCGATTTAGCGATAGAAGAATTGGAAACACATCGCGCGAACTTGGATAATGTTATCGCGCTCACTTCTGGCGACTGGGAAGAAATTTATCGCTTTTTGAAGTTGGAAGCTCGCACTGCCCAAGTGCAGCGCGTAACCAAAGAGACGAATATTTCTATTGACTTGAATTTGGATGGAAAGGGAAAAAGCAACATTCATACTGGATTAGGTTTTTTTGACCACATGCTCGATCAATTAGCCCGACACTCAGGGTGCGATTTGACTATTCAGGTAGAAGGCGATTTACATATTGACGAACACCACACCATCGAAGATACGGCTATTGCGTTGGGTGAGGCTTTTCACAACGCACTTGGCAGCAAAATGGGTATTGAACGCTATGGCTATTGTCTGCCTATGGATGACTGTTTGGCACAAGTGGCTATTGATTTTGGTGGACGAAATTGGATAGTTTGGCAGGCTACATTTCAGCGTGAAAAAATAGGAGTAATGCCTACGGAGATGTTTTTTCATTTTTTTAAATCGTTTTCGGATGCTGCCAAGTGTAATTTGAACATCAAAGCAGAAGGAGAAAACGAGCATCACAAAATCGAATCCATTTTTAAAGCCTTTGCCAAAGCAGTTAAAATGGCGATTCGACGCGACCCAGAAAATAGGGAACTTCCAAGTACAAAAGGCGTACTTTAAGCATGTTGTCAATTTTGTTACAGGATAGCTTACCTAGAGATTATATTTGTTTTACCTTTGAGCTATCGGATCATTCAAAAAATTAATTCAACAAGAAAATTTACTATATTCAATACCATGAATCAATACTCATTTGTTTTTGCGATTGCCTTATGCGGGATGCTTTTGACTAGTGTCAATCTATTTGGGCAAACTCCTTTGATATTAGGAACTTACAATAAAAAAGTAGTACCTAACGAAACAGTTTGCGTGAGTGTGTATGGCAGGGATTTCAAGCAAATACTTTCCATGCAGTATTCTCTAAAATGGGATGCAAGGCATTTACAATTCAAAAAGTGCAATCCTTTGGGCTGCCGAGTATGAATAACAGCAACTTCGGATTGAACCGAACCAAAGAGGGAGTTCTTTCTTTTGCTTGGTACGATGCGGCTTTGAAAGGTATTACCTTACCTGATGGGCAAGCAATTTATGAAATATGCTTTCAGGTGATTGGGCAAAAAGGGACGACCACCTACTTACAGTTTTCCAGTAACCCTACCCAAATTGAAGTATCTATGGGGGAAGGCGTACTGATAGACTTGAAAACAGAAGGCGGTAAAATAGAAATTCGATAACAGCAGTTGGCATGAAATATACCTATTTTGCTTCTGATTTTCACTTAGGTATTGATGGTAAAATTACCAGCCAAGCACGCGAAAAACAAATCGTGCGTTGGTTGCAAAGTATTGAAAATGAAGCCGAAGCGATTTATTTAGTAGGTGATATTTTTGACTTTTGGTTTGAATACAAAACCGTAGTACCAAAAGGATACGTGCGCTTGCTGGGTAAACTTGCAGAATTGCGCGATGCGCAAATTCCAATCTACTTCTTCACGGGCAATCACGATATGTGGATGTTTCATTATTTGGAACAAGAAATGGCAATTCCCATCTATCGTGCGCCGATTCTAAGAGAACTGCATGGCAAAATGTTTTACATCGGTCATGGCGACGGTTTAGGACCAGGCGACAAGGGGTATAAGGTGATTAAAAAAGTTTTTGCCAACGCTACTTGTCAATGGCTTTTTGAGCGATTACATCCCAATTTTGGAATTGGTTTAGCGCGTTATCTTTCTGTCAAAAGTAGAGAAACAGACCCTGTGGAAAACCAGTTTTTAGGTGCAGATAAAGAATGGTTGATGATGTTTGCGAACCAAACCCTTGCTGAATCCAGTACGTCAATAGATTATTTTATCTTTGGGCATCGCCATTTGCCAATTGATGTGACCTTGAACAATCAAGGTACGCGATATATTAATACTGGAGAATGGTTGCACACCAACTCCTATGCTCGATTTGACGGACAGCAAGTCGAAATCCTATTTTTTGAGAACGAACAAGGGAAAGTGTTTGGAGTAGATTAAATGATAAATCAAGAGCCATGTTTTGCTTGAACAACAAACTCATAATTCGTTTTAAGCCACTGATTATTGGTTTTTTGTTTGAAAGGTGATTTGACAGCGTTCTATTTTTGAACGCTTTTTATTACTTTGACACAAAACACCTGAAAGATTGTTGTGTAGTTTTGGTCACTACACTAATCAGGTTCGCAAACAACCGAGTTAACCAATAACCAGTTGCGCAATACTGCTCATCATCCTTCCAAAACGCAGGATTAAAGTTTCTAAACCTAAGAAAATCAATGCTAGTATCAAACACCATCGCCAAAGCACTATGCCTTGCCTGCGTTCGCCAATTAATTGCTCGAAATTGGCTTTTGCTGAGGCATCTATCACGTTGATATTTTCTCCCACCAAGTCTTTCAATTCAGCCTGCGGATAGTAAGAGAGTTCGGATTCGCGGCGGTCATAGTTGAAGGCAAATTGGTCTAAAGAGGTATTTGCTTTTAAAAATAATTCATAAAAGCCAGCCTGTCGCACTTGGTCATTGACGCTTAAAAATACAGTAGTCCCTACGATGCGCTGTTCAGGAATGAACTCTTCCCCAACTCTAGCCAATTTGTAGGCAGTTTCTGTCTCCGAAGGAGTATGATTTGCTTCAATAACTTCATCGCTGCCAATCGTATAAGCGAGAGGCGGTGTTTTACCTGCCGAAATCGCCATTTTATATACCATTGGTACAAAAATAGCTCCGTTGCGGACCAAGTCATTAAATTCTTCTTGCAAAGGAGCCGTACAAAGGTATAAATTGCCTTTACCCACTTGGTATTTAACCAAATAAGGATTGCCATCCCTGAACGCCAATAAGGTTTGTTGTTTGCGACTTCCGAATTGAGTGATGCGATAATTTCCTTGTGTGACAGGTAATTTCAGGTTAGCGTTCACGTTTTCATAGACATCGTTAAAAATAAATTCATCAGTATTAATACTACCCACCGTTCGGCTTTGTCGCTCAAAAGGTTGAAAATCGTTGGCGGGGAAACTCGCTAGAAAGCTATTGTAAGTACCTAAATTTGCATTCACATTAGGAAATACCAACACGTTGCCACCTTTATTTACAAACTCATTCAATTGGAAGGAAAGTCCAGAAGAAATACTCTGTAAATCGCTCAAAATAATCAATTGATAATCCGTAAATCCATTATAATTAAGTGTTTGGCTCTCTTGTTGGTCAAGTTTGAAGTAATCAGTATTAGAAAAAGCTGCCTGCAAATAGCGATTGGCTGTGCCTTCATGGATAGCGAGCATATTCACTCGTTCTGCCACTTTGAATGCAAAAAAATAACTGTCATCGAAAGTGACTGGAAAATCTGTAATTTCTAGTTTTGCTTTTTGCCAACCCGTTTGTAGCACGCTCATCTGCACGGTATCAATCACTGTGGCTTTTGCAGGAATAGACAAACTGCCCAAAGGTTTATTCTGCTCATTGTAGTCCAAAGATAACCGCACATTTTCGGCAGCTTGGTCACTCCAATTTTTGACTTTAACCAATAAAGAATTGGACTGGCTAAGTGCCTGCACAGGGGCTTCAAACCATACAGAATCTATACTAATATTGCGTTCTTCCACAGATTGAAGCGGTACTAAATTTACTTCCAAAGTGCTATCCTGCCAATTGCTTAAAGGGGTGGCAATATTTTTTTGAAAGTCAGAAATCAAATAAACTACCTTATTTTCTTCTTCGCTGTTGTTGAGAAGCTGTTTTTGTCTTTCTAGCACATTATTTAGCGGCTTCACGGCAGGGCTAATTTGTATTTCCTCCACCAAGGAGATGGCATCTTCTTGACTAACCAGCCTTTGATGGCGACCTTCAAAATCATGGGTCAGGATTTGGAATTGGTCACTTACAGCGTAAGCGCGAATAATCTCTGTGGCGCGTTGCTTGGCTTTTTCCAACAAAGGTACATCAGCGGTTTGGGCTTCCATACTGAAAGAGTTATCCACAAATACACTCACTACTTTTTTTACCCTGTTTCACCTCCGCCGTTTGTGGAATAAAAGGCTGTGCAAATCCAAATACCAATAAGGCAACTGCCAACAATCGCATCAGGAGAACCAGCAAATTGCGTAATTTAGACCTAGCACTGGTTTCTTCTTTAACTTCTTTTAAGAACCGAACATTGGAAAACTGCACACGCTTGAAGCGTCGAAAGTAAAACAAGTGGATGATGATTGGAATTGCCAACGCTAGAAGTGCCCACAAAAATCCTGGATATAAAAAACTGCATATTTTGATTCTAAGCAAGTGAGTAATTATCAGTTGTTTGCTTCAATCGGCAAGATAGGAAAAGCAAACTAAAAATTATAGCTTT
>JAAUTG010000161.1 GCA_012031785.1 Saprospiraceae bacterium
AAGATACGTTAAGCCGACGTTAGGAAAACGTCGTCCATCGGTGTCAGTCAACGACTTAAAGACGGAGTATTTCACCGAAAAAATTTATTTTTTAATTTGCTGGTAGTCCGTTTGGTGGTTAGCGGTTAGTCAAAATAAACAACAAAGACATCTTCAAAAAAGAGAAAAACAAAACGAATAAGCCTTAATTTGTGTTTCGTTACTACACAAAAGATTCAGCATAGATAATAAAGGTTATGATTTCGAAGAAAATGAAATACGCGCTAAAAGCCCTCATCGAAATGGCAAATGCAGTGGAAGAATATACCTCCGCTGTTAATATTGCTAAAAAAGCTAATGTTCCTTACAAATTCTTGGAACAGGTATTGACAGAATTGAGAAAAGGGCGCATCATCAACAGTAAAAAAGGCAGTGCAGGGGGTTATTATTTTCTTAAAGAGCCTAAAAAATATAAAACTTAGCAGATATATACCGACTTATTGACGGTCCTATTGCCTTAGTACCTTGTGTTTCCCCCAATTTTTTATGAGCCTTGTAAAGATTGCTCAAATGAAGAAAACTTGCATGATTCACCATGCTTTGATAAAAGTAAGGCACCAAACTTTAAAAGCCCTCGAAAATATCTCCATTGAGGATTTGGCAAAGGACAGTCTCAAGGAAGATATTCTCAACTAGAAAATCTAAAAAAAACAATAAATTTAACATTTATTAGGCTTGCCATTATCAATAGTCCTTGATTGATGCTGTTTTGATTGTAGGGAGAAATGTCTGATTTCGCTACTACAAAGCGCGTACTTTTGTTAAAAATTAAGTCAAGATGAACTGTTTGTAAAGTCGTAGGTATTTCTTGTAACCAATTTGTAATCATATACTCATGCAGTTGTTCCAGTAACTGCGCCGTAAAGGATGAAGCAGATGTGGTGCAGGCGTTTAAGGTGTTGCGAATACGACAGGGAGTTGGAGGACTTAAAGTTTTATTCACGGAGCCAGAGTCACTCCGTGAATAAAACTTTGTTAGAAGTCTTGAGAACTTCTAACAAATAGGTTGATTGGTTAAATATTGCTTGGCGTGGTGACTTCCACCCATTGTCCCACTACGCGAGCTTGGATAGCGTTGTCATACATGGCGGCACATTGCACGGCAGGCAGGTAGTAGCGTCCACGATAGGCTGCGTTGAGTTGTATGCGGTACACTTGAGTTAGTCCTTTTCTAATATCGAAGTAGGTGTAAGCGCGGTCGTCTCGAATATCTTGGTATTCTGGGCGCGAAGTAGCCACGCCTCCAAAACCATCCAAACGGTTATTGGTGATTTCCCAACCAGAAGGGAAAATTTGGGTCAGCACCATTTCTTGGTAATTAATGCCCCTTGAGCCAGGGTTGTTGACGGTGACTTCTGCCACAAAGTCAGTACCTTGAGCTAGGTTGCTTGGATCAATTGTGCTGCCTTTTGTGTCCAAGTAACGCACGTTGATATTGAGATCGTCTGCGGTAGCGGTTTCTTCTCCCATCAAGGGCTGACCAGAGAGTACGAGCCTCGCGTAAAGAATACCAGCATTTTTGTTTTCAATACCTACCTTTCGGTCGTTGCTGCCGTCCACAGGTACGTCAATTTGCATAATGGGCGTGCTAGAGCCTGCATTGACGGATTTCCCGTTCAAGCTATACACAAATTTAAAATCTTTGCTACTTTCCGAATCGCCAACGAATTTACTGACCGCAAGCAGGGCGTATCCAATTTCTTGCGTGCTGCACCATCTGTTGCTACTCAGGGTGTTCGCTATTTGCTGGACGATTGGCGCGGCATCTTTTAAGTTATTCATTAGCACCATGGTTTCTACGATCATGGCTTTGTCGCGCAAGTCCGAACCATACGTGTAGCCCAATTCTTGATAAGGCGGAATGATGGTACTGAATTTTTCGGTCAAGGTTTTTGCTACTTCTGGTTTACCAGCCAGAGTGTAGGCAGCCGCCAATCGCCAACGCGCTTGTAGGGAAAGGGTTTTCATTTCCCGCATTCTATTCATGGCACTCAACTCTGGCGATTTAGCTAACGCTAAAGTGTATAACCGATAGGCTTGGTCGAGGTCTTGGTTGCGGTAGTACTCATCGGTATTGTTGCTGGGCACCCAAGTTCTGGCGCGCTTTTGCTGAAAGTCTTTCCATCGGCTCAGCAAGTTGACAGGTACGGTGTAGCCTTGTTGTTGTGCTTCCAGTATAAAATGTCCAGCATAGTTTGATCCCCAAGCGCTCGCGTCCTCATCGCCGGGCCAATAACTAAATCCACCTTCGGCGGTTTGGAATTGCTTTAGGCGTTCGATGGCAGTGGCGATATTTTTAGGAATTTCGTCTTTTTGTGTTGGTTTTAGTTCCAGCAACTGATTTACGAACAATTGTGGAAAGGCGGCAGAAGTGGTTTGCTCAATGCAGCCGTGTGGATATTGGATGAGGTAGCGCAGGCTTTTCTCCAAATCTATGGGCGGAATATTAGAAACTTCTAAAGTACCAGTGTTGGTGCCTCGAATACCGACGGGCTGAACATCAAAAGTATGTTTTTGATTCGCTTCCAGTACCACTGCTTGCGTGATTGTGGTGTGCGGATTAGGGTTGCGAATCTGTATTTCAATATCTTGACTGGCGGATTCTCCATTGCCTGACGCAGAGATTTTGAATTTTGCAATACCTACACCTTCCGTCACTTCTAAGTCGAAGTTGACCAATTCTTCGCCAGGTTTTATTAAAGTTGATTTTTTTTGATTTTTCTCCACTTATTTTAACCAATCCACTGCTTTCTTGAATGGAAAGGGTAACGTTTTTCACTTTGGGGTCGCTCGCGAAGACACTAACTGGCAATTGCAAACGCTCTTGCGGACCTAGCACACGAGGCAGCGTAGCCAATACCATCAATGGGTTGCGCACAGGAACTGTTGCTTCGGTGTTGCCATAAGCACCTACTACGTTGGAAGCCACGAGCATGACCCTCACTGACCCTACATAGTTCGGCATTTGAATGGCATGTTTTGCAGTTTTCCCTTTTCTAAGAAAAACGGACCTAGGTGTTTAACCACAGGTTTGAATCGGTTGGCTTGCTTGTTGTTAGCATCACTATTTAGTTCCAAATCTCCACCAATACTCAATATTCTGGTGAGCTCACCACCAAATCCACCTAACACTTTGTCGTAAACGTCCCAAGTGTTTACGCCTAGTGCTTCTTTGGCATAAAAAGAGGCATGAGGATCGGGTGTTTTGAAGTTGGTTAAGTCAAGTAAGCCCTCGTCCACCAAGGCGAGGGTGTAGGACATATTTTGGCGATTTTTTCCGATACTTCCACGGTGAAGGTCTGTTCAGGTTTTAGCTCGCTAGGAAGTTTGATTTGTGGTTGCAGCACCGTGCTTGGGTCTTCCACAGCAATTGAAGCCACGCCGTACATACGAATTGGTAGGTCGTTTTGCTCTTGTCCATAAGGTTGGAGAAGGCTCAAATGTGCGTACACATTGGGTGACATCTCTGGCGTGGTTTTGAAGGAAATGGTGTTGTCGCCAGCTTTTGTGGTGACCCAAAAAGTTTGTAGCACCTTGGTTCCATCTTCAATGCTCACTAAGGCTTTGCCACCTGCGCTTGCGGGTACACTCAAATTGATGGTTTCGCCCACTTGGTATCTATCCTTATCTGCTGAAAAGGCAATCATTGCCACCCCTTCGCGGTTTTGCCTTCCATCTTCGTCGTCATACCAAGGGTAGCCAGCGTAGAAATAATCCCCTGCACAATGTCCACTTTCCATATCACACACGCGCACCAAGTAGCGTCCCCATTCGTTGACGGCGACGTTCCAAGTGGCTTGACCTTTAGTATTTGTGACTAAATTATTGGTTTTTAATGCGTTGAGGTGCTGGACACTGTTGTATTGAGCTACATTGTCGTAGCTGTTGTCCCACCACCAACGCCACTGTGCGCGATATAAACCAATACTTAGTTTTTTGTTATTTATCGGATTTCCGTTTTGATCCACTATGGTAAATTGTAGTTTGCCTTCTTTGTCTATATCTAATCGCTTTTCACCATATTTATTGGTAGGAATCGCTACTCCTGCGTAACTCATGTAGGGATCGTAAGGCATGGTTACTGTACGGGTGCTAAAATCGCCGCCTTGCTCAAAAGCTCTAGCTTTGAATTGTACTAAAAGTTTACCAGCAGCAGGCGTATTGCTGGTGACGTTCGTGGCGAAGGCTGCTTCTCCGTTTCCGTTTAAAGTACCATCAAAAACGACTTTGGGTTCTGCGTAAAAAGTTCTAGCAGGGTCGTCAAATTCAAAATCTTTTGAGGTAGGGAAGGTCGTATTGATGTTTTTTACTTCCATCTCCACGATGGTGTTGAAGTTTTGTGCGGGTGCGCCATGCAGCCAATTCACTTGCATGTTGATTTGAATTGGCTCATCTTTGATAGAAAGTTTTTCTTTTCCAAAATCAAGATCAATTTTCAAACGATTGGGTTTTACGGTTTCTATCAAGATATTTTTGGTGAAGGTGGCGCCACCAACTTTTACTTTCACCATCCAGTTGCCCGTTGGTGCATCGGTGGGTGTAGCGGTATGAAGAGGATAGAGATAATTGACATTTTCTGACGTGGTGCGTCGCTCTTGTAGTTGTCCTCTAGCATCGTATAGTTCAAAAGTAATAGGATAGTTGGCGGGCAAATCTTGATTTTCATTTTCTAGCATAAAGTGGAGATAGATGGAGTCGCCAGGTCTCCAAACGCTACGTTCACCGTAGATGAAACCTTTTAAACCTTTTTGATTTACCGCACCTGCCACGTCGAATCGGCTTAATGACAGGGCACCACCATCCATGAGTTTTAAATAGCCACGCTGCTCGCCTTGTTTGGCAATGACGGCAAATGGAGGTCTTGCAAGTTGGACGTTTGCCAATCCTTCACTGTTGGTTTGTGCAGTAGCCAACAATTGTTGTTGATAGTCATAGACTTCCAAAGTAACTCCTGATAATGGGTTTGCATTACGCAAATCAGTCACTACGAGTAGCATAGAATTATCACTACCACCTTTGGCAAGCACGCCTAAATTAGAAGCGAATACATTGCGACGGACGAAGTTTTCGTAATTGTAATAAGCTGGTTTACAAGGATTATCGCGATCTTCCCACTCAAAACCATCATAATACCCTTCTATGCCATACCAGCTCTCCCAAATCGTTTTCGGTTCTTCTTCTCCATTTACTACGACTAGCCCTGCCTCTGACTTAACAGATTTTTCTCCACAAGAGTAGTTGGAGTAAGTGGGTCTGAACCCAATTCTTATCTGATAAATGGCTTGTGGGTCAGGAGTGATGAGTTTTCTCAGGTCCAGCGCGTATCTTGTCCAACCTGCATTTGTACCTTCAATGCTAAGTTGGTTCAGGTTCACTTTTTGTTGTAGCACAATTCTTCCTACTCGTTCCAAATCATAACTACCGTCTATTTCATTGGCTTGTAAAAATTGTAAAATATTGTTGTTGAATATCTTAAAGACTTCTACTTCAACAGCGTTGAGGTTAATAGCTTCAAATGGGAATATTAAGCTATTGGCATCTGGTAAGATAATTCCTTCTCCCACCAATCGAACTTGTGGCTTAGGCGATTCAAAAAGTATTTGCCAAACACTAGCTTTAGCCATTTTTTCACCAGCCGAGTTTTTGATGCCTTCCGCAGCATTTAATCGCTGTGTACCTGTCAAGTAACCGTCCAAATAAATCCTAAGTTGGTTGCCTTCTATCAAGAATTTGTACCCGTTCGTGTAATTCGAGACGGTAACTAAGCCTGTTAAGTCTTGGCCTACTTGCAAAGGGTCAGAAAAATTTAGTGCAATATGTTGGTCTTGCCCTTGTATAAATTTACCTTGTAGGATACTAAAATCACCGATGGCAGGGATGATAATTTCTTGCTCCCCCTTTTGATTCATATTAATAGCTTTCCCATCCCAAGACAGCGTCACTTTGGATGCTTTTGTTCCGCGCTTTACTTCATTGACCACAAAATGATGATTCATTTGGTCAGAAGCAGTTGACCAAGTAATTGGTAATTTTGTGCTACCCTGTTTAGCTGTCAAAACAGCATTTATTTCTTCTGCTGTAACCACGTCAGAAGTTCTTAAAGTTCCCAATAAACTTTGTTTGGTCATATCGGCTGATTCGACAGCCTCCATTCGATTAAAGTCCAAAACCAAGTGCTGTGCTAAGGTTTGAAATTCGAACTGGAATTTTTTTAAATGGTCAGGGATATTGGAAAAAATTTTCTGCTAAGTTAAGCGTACCAATGTAGGTTGTTTTTGACTTTAAATAGTCACTGGGATTAAAGCGCAACGTTTGTGTATCCTCCCAAACGGCTTCTCCATTAATAGATGGGGAAAAGCGAATTACATTAGTAGCAACACTTCCAATTTTTGCTTCTTCTACTACTGATTGCGCGAAACGAATTTGAATCGGTGATGCTTTTGAAATCATCCCCGACGTGTAGGCATAAAGATAGGCACTAAGATCTTCTGTAATTGCACCGTAGTTAATGTTGAGGGTATCTTTTTTGCAGGAAATACTGCAACACATACCAATAGTAAGTACCAATAGGACTCTGCTTAGATGTTTTCTCATTTTTTATTGTATTAGCTTTTAGTATTTGGAAAAAGTTAATGAAAAAAGTTGCTTAAATCTTTAAACCTGGAGAAGTGAAATTTTTTTGTTTTTTGAATGAACGCTTTATGCTAATGGTTTTATTTTGTTTACAGCCACAAAATACTGAACTATTATCATTTTTTCAATCTTTCTAGTTCCGCTTTCAGGCGTTCTAACTCTGATAATGCTGTTTCCTTAGCTAGACGCTCTTGTTTTGCAAGTGCTATCGCTTGTTCTTTATCTAAGCGTTCCTTTTCTGCACGTTGCATTGCTCGCTCCTTGTCTAAGCGTTCCTTTTCTGCACGCTGCATTGCTCGCTCCTTGGCAATTTGTTCTCGCTTTTTAGCTACTAGCTCCGACCTCCACTCCTTATTGAACTCTTGTGGCATTCTAAATGGTTGTCCATCAGGATAGTAGTAATATATCTTGTTGTCCTTTCCATGCTCTAGTCCTATATTTAGGTAACTACTTTTCCAACTTTGATACCGCTCAAGCGGTAGCTGCTTTAACAAACCCTGATGCCTTACATACACTTCAAACTCTTGTTTGTATGGCTCTATGAAGATGTATTCTTGTACGCCGTAACGATTGTAAAACTCTAATTTATGTTGCATCTCTCTCTTGCTATTCCCTTCCGAATATACTTCAAACACTACTTCGGGAGGCTTATTGTCTTCCAACCATTGTTTATAGGAGGACCGAAACCCTTGTGGCCGTCCAAACGACACTAAAACATCTGGTGCCATCACTACTTTAGGGTTTCCTTCTTCTGGATACCAGAATAAATCTCCTGCCACTAGCACTTCTTCCGCTGAGTACAGAATGTCTAAATTCGTTTTCAGTAATACTATTGTATCGAACTGAAGTGTGTTGTCTGCCATTGGTTTCCCGTCAGATGTTGGATAATATATTTCCTGTTGGACTAATAATTCCCTTGAATTGAGCATGGCTAACTTTTTTTCAAAAATACTAAATTTTTATTTAAAAAGCAACTACACAGGCATTAAAGTAGTGCCAAATTTACTATTTCATTACTAACATAATAATGATATTTGCCATGAGCGTTCCTTCCGTATGTCTTTGGCATCTTGTAGGTTACTTTTGTTGGTTATTTTTTAACCAAGTTAGTATTTCTCCGTTCGCCTTACTTTTTATATCCTCTGGCAATTCTATTTTGCTTCCTGTTTTCATGTCTATCGCCACAGGTGTTTTTTTTACATCACGCATTCTCATCACGACAAAGCGACTATTGGCTGCTGCACTTTTGGTTACTTGCTGGCTAATAAGTTGAGGGGTTTCCATCAAAGGTGCCACTGACATGGCGCGCTCATTGGCATTGAATTTAGGTATGATAACTTGTACGCTATCGCCCGATGATTTTAATAAAAATAACGAAGTATGCGATTCATCTTCTAACTGATATTCTGCAAACGGCTGTTCTTGTTTAGGACTTTGGGGAATAGTCATGTTGTAAGCGAACATACCTTGATCTTGGGTGTAACCTACCAAATATTTCCCATAAGTTTCTAATCCAACAATTCCACCAGACTGACCGTCCTCTAAGTAGCGTTCTCCTTAAAGGTAGGTTTTAGGGCAGGAGATAAACGTTTGTTAATAATATCATAAACATAAAACCTAGAACTTCCAATGATAGCTATCAAATCTTCTTTAGTCGTATCAAGTGGCATTAAGTAGTAAGGATAATCTGCACTAATATCCACTGGCAGCACTTGGCTAAATGTTGGAGTACAGTTGTCTGTATTGTAAATTGTGAGTATGCGATGGCTCTCGCCAAGATTAGCATCATAAGTGCTGGAATCAGCAGTGATAGCAATAAGTAAGTTAGTCGAGACAAAAAGTCGTTGATTTCCTTCCAGCACTTGCCCTTTAGGCACACAGGTTGGCTTAGCAGGCACTACGAATGATGCTTCTTTTTGTGGTTGTTCCACCAACTGGGTTTTCTGCGGGTTAGGAATATCGGATAGAGAGTATGTTGCTGAATACCAATAAAATAACCCAGCAATTACAAGTAAAAGAGTTCCTGCGATAAGGAGATATTTTGTTGTACGAGACATAAACTTCAACTTTACTGATGAAATTAAGACTAGACGTTTGAAATAAACAAGTGTAATTTATAGCTTTGGCGACCCATTTGCAAATGTACGATAAGGATTAACGATTTTGATATTTAATCTTTACTTTATTAATAATGGGCGTTTGTTTAATTTTGTTATTCCCTCGTTCTTTTCTTTCAAGGGGAGATGTCTTGAGGTTTAATTTTAGGGTCAATATACTTGGTAACGAGTGAATTGCGTTTGAGTAAATCATTTGTTTATCTTAGTTCCGAACTAACGAGAACCGTTATTTTAATATCTAATAATCACAAATCAAACATTGGCAGAACGACTAGTCATTATTCCTACTTACAACGAACGTGAAAACATCGTTAACATTATTGAAGCCATTTTTTCGCTTCCATTAGCCTTTCATATTCTCGTGATTGATGATGGCTCTCCTGATGGAACCGCAAGTTTGGTGAAATCTTTGCAACAGCACTACCCTAATGTGTTACATCTTTTGGAGCGCAAAGGAAAGTTAGGGTTAGGAACTGCTTACATTGCTGGTTTCGATGGGGCTTAGCAAGGACATATAACTATATTTTGAGATAGATGCAGATTTTTCTCATAATCCTAATGACTTATTGCGCTTACACGAGGCTTGTGCGGAGAAAGGTGCAGACCTAGCTATTGGCTCGCGCTATGTGAAAGGGGGAAAACTAGAGAACTGGCCCTTTGATAGAGTATTTATATCGTATGGAGCATCATTATACGTTCGCTTGATAACTTGGATGCCCGTGAAAGACCCGACTGCTGGCTTCGTGGCTTATCGTCGTAAAGTTCTGGAAAATATAGATTTGAATAAAATACAGTTCGTGGGTTATGCTTTTCAAATTGAAATGAAGTTTGCAGCTTTCCAATTAGGATTCAAACTCAAAGAAGTACCGATTACGTTTACTGATCGTGTGGAAGGCGTTTCAAAAATGTCTGGAAAGATTGTCAATGAAGCGATTACTGGCGTATTACAAATGCGCTGGAAAAGTCTTTTCACTTCTTACAAGAGATCAGAAAGTGACAAGCTGATTATTTGATAGTGAATGAATTGTCAAAGTAAATTGGCATTTTATTCATTACTTATTGTTAAGTGGCATCGCGCTACCAACTTCCAAATTTTAGTAAAAAGACTATGGCACTTATTAAGACAATTCGAGGAGTTACGCCAGTTTTTGGTCAAGGTATTTACTTGGCTGAAAATGCAGTAGTGGTTGGTGATGTGGTCATGGGAAATGATTGTAGTGTATGGTTTCATGCAGTTATACGCGGAGACGTGAATAGTATTCGCATCGGAAATAAAGTCAATATTCAAGATGGAGCCATCATTCATTGTACCTACGAACGAGCTGCCACTATCATTGGGGATGATGTTTCTATAGGTCATCGTGCCTTAGTGCATGGCTGCACCATTTACAACAATGTTTTGATTGGTATGGGCGCTATTGTTATGGATCATGCGATAGTGGAAGAAAACGTATTAATAGCTGCTGGTGCTGTGGTGCTTGAAAAAAGCTACTTGGAATCAGGTTATGTTTATGCTGGTGTTCCTGCTAAAAAAGTTAAAGCCCTCAGCTCACACCAGTTCAAGGATACCGTCCAGCGGATTGCAAATAATTACGTCATGTACGCAGATTGGTTCAAATGAACACGAAAGCTCAAGTAGTTATGAAAATATTTTAAATTCTTGGAGTATTGTTCTGATTGCCTGTCTGACGATTGGATTAGCTCCTTTC
>JAAUTG010000162.1 GCA_012031785.1 Saprospiraceae bacterium
TTGTGCAACAACAAACACCCCGACTTCGGAGAAGTCCAACCTTTGTAGAACCATTGTGCGACAACAAAACATCCCGACTTCGGAGAAGTCCAACCTTTGTAGAAACATCGTGCGACAACAAAACATCCCGACTTTAAAATTCCGATTCTGACAACAAATCAGGTCGTCTTTCTCTAGTCCGCTTCAAGGACTGTTCGTACTGCCAATCTTGGATAGCTGCCTCGTTACCAGAAAGCAATATTGAAGGCACTTCCCAGTTGTTAAAGACGGCGGGTCGTGTATAGACAGGGGGTGCCAATAAATCATCTTGAAAAGAATCGAATAAAGCGGAAGTTTCATCATTCAATACGCCTGGAATAAGTCTTCCGATAGTATCTACCAACACAGCGGCTGCCAGTTCTCCACCAGAAAGCACATAATCGCCGATAGAAATATCCAGCGTAATATACTGTTCTCGAATGCGCTCATCAATGCCTTTATAATGTCCGCATATCAACAACAGGTTATTCTTCAGGGACAAGCGATTACTTAAACTTTGATTCAGTCGCTCTCCATCTGGCGTAAGATAGATAATTTCGTCGTATTGCCTTTTGCTTTTCAAATCTTCTATACAATTGGAAAGTGGTTCTACCATCAACACCATACCTGCACTTCCACCATACTGATAGTCATCAATTTGTTGATGTCGTCCCAATCCATAAGTCCGCAATCCATGAACAGCCACAGAGAGCAATCCTTTTCTTGTGCTCTTTTTAAAATAGAATGTTGGAATGGACTTTCCAGTAATTCTGGGAGCACTGCTACGATGTCAATGTGCATAAGGTGAGCTATGAATGATGGCTATTTGCACGCCTTGAATATTGATACCTTCAAGATGGATGCAAATAGCCGTGTGACTTATCTAACTACGATGTCTATCAATTCGACATCAAATATCAAAGCACTGTTTGGCTTAATCATGCCACCTGCGCCTCTTTCGCCATAAGCTAATTCGGCAGGGATAAACAAACGCCATCTTGAACCTACGGGCATGAGTTGAAGTGCTTCTACCCAACCTTGAATGACTTGTGTCACACCGAAAGTAGCTGGTTCCCCTCTTTGCACAGAGCTGTCGAATACTGTGCCATTAGTCAATGTACCATGATAATGTACTTTCACTTGATCCGTAGCTTTCGGAATAGCTCCTGTGCCTGCCTGCAATATTTTGTACTGCAAACCACTAGGAAGTACGACTACGCCTTCTTGTTTAGCGTTATCCGCTAAAAACTTTTTACTTTCTTCTGAATTGACCATTTTTTGATTTTCTTTTTCTTGAAGCATGTAAGTATTCACAAATTGATTAGCCGTGTTCACATCTAAGGTGGCACTGTCTCTGATGGCATCTTTTAGGCCCAAGATCACTAAATTCAGATCGAGTTTTCTAAACCCTGCTGCTTTAAGCTATTTGCCAGTAAAACGCCTAAACTATAGCCTACAGTATCTGTTTTTGTGAACAGACCTTGTTGAGCCATCAATTCTTGAAATCCCATCATGCTGAACAAGAGGATAGTGAAGATAAATGATTTCATATTTATTTGTGTATTTGTTTACCAAATTTTGGCAAATGAGTTGCAAAAATGAAGGTTTTGTTTTGTATATTTATTTTGTTGATTTGTTCACCATCAACGCGCAGTATTGCGCTGTCTATTCTATTTTTCGTCAAAGATAATATCATTGCTTTCATTTCTACAAATTTTGCCTTCAATTATTTGGTCTTTGGTGTTTAGTTATGACTTTGGGAAATAAAACACTAGCCTTTAAAAAGTAGTGGTAGCTATATTTCAACCGACTAAATCTCAACTAACCCAAATTCATTAGTTATTTATTTCTTTCCAACTTGCTCCGTACTGTTCTACTAAAATATTATCGTAGTAGTCTGCATTGTCAAACAAACGTTTAAACAATGAAGCTCCTGTTTCTATATTCAAATCGCGGTCGTAAACCAGTAAAGACAGGATAATATCTTGCCCGCTTGGGTTTATACTTAAAGTAAGTCCTTCCAAAGCCATATTCTCTCGAAGTAGATACTGGTAAATACTTTCGGGGTTGGTTTTTGGCAATATACACAAATACGCATCGCCCATAATCAAACCAGAATCTTCATGATAATTAAGAACCGCCTTAGCACTTCCGCGTTGAATTTCCCAATTGTTCAAACCACATCTTGCTAGTTCTACCTCGTAACCGTTGCGTGCAATAATTTCCTCAATCGTTTTTGCTACACCGTAAGGTTCATATTCTTCAATTGCAGCAATCGGTAAAAGATACGCACCACATGTTGGGCAGTGTTTCCCTTTAACGTGTTGCTCAAAAATAATATGCTCACAACCGTGACAGCGTACAGCTTTATCCCCGTTTCCCTTTAAAAAAGCCCCAATGATTTCTTCTAACACGTAGGTGGGTAGTGCCAACCCAATATGTTTTCCGTCTTTTATCACAAAAGTATTGACACCTATCACGTTACCCCATACATCAATCAACGGTCCGCCACTATTACTAGGATGCAAAGTCGCATTGTGGAACAGGTAAATAGAAATATTGTCCTGTAAATCTTGTTGAGTAATATGACCTTGCTTAAAGGTGAAATTCATCCCAAAAGGATGTCCAATAGCAATGACTTCCTGACCTGCTTTTGGAAGAGCGTTGCTTTTGATGGGTAGTGTGGATACATTTAGAGCGGCAGGAGCATGAAGGAATGCTAAATCGTACTTTTGATCCAAGTAAAGCACCGAAGTTAGTGTTTTCGTAAAACCATGTCCTTCCACAGTCACCCTTCGATTTTCGCGCACTACATGTTCGTTAGTGACAATTAATCCATACTGCTTCAAGTAAAATCCTGTACCTTCTCTATTGTACGGTGTGGTAATTTGAACCACAGCATCTCGGAAAGGAATTAACAGCTCTTGTTTCATCTTATTTTTTTGTAAAAATGAAAATTTTCTACCCTTGTTATTCTGGGTTCGATTACTGGCGCCTGTAATCCCACAAAAAATCAAATACCCCAAATAATTTTAAAATCGCTAGCACCACCACCAATATCAGTACCCGATGTGCCAGTACGTTTGCTTTTGGATACTTAGAGGCGAACCTAGCAGTAAGATAGCCACCAAGCGTCTGACCAGAAGCGAGTATAGCACCTAGTTTCCAATCAATTAAACCTTTCCATTGAAAAATTAAAATTACTAAAAAAGTGTAAATCGCAATTACAAAAGCCTTCATCGCATTCGCGTCAATCATACTGAACTTGGCAACTAGCACTGTAATGACCAAAAAATCACGCCCATACCCAATTGAATGAACCCACCATATACACCAAGCAACAGCAATACGGGTATGACTAACCAATTTGGTGGCTGACGACTTGTGTCTGTTTCTTGCAGCCATTTATTCGGATTGATGAGCAGGGTCAGGAGCGTCAACAACATCACGTATTTAAAAACAACTTTGAACTGTTCATTGCTGACATTCACGGCTAGAAAAACCCCAAGAATAGCACCTATTACGATGACGATGAGGTAATTGGCTTGTTGGCGAATATGAAGTTTCCCTCCTTTGTAAAAAGCATAGCTACTCGCTGCACTTTGTAAAAAAATACCCACTCGATTAGTTCCGTTTGCCATGTTTCCTGGCAAACCCATCATCTCGGTCAAAATGGTTAAAGTGATGGTAGAACCATTGCCTGCAAGGGTATTGACCACGCCAGCAAAAAAACCTCCTACCACCGCAATTATTATTTCTGTGCTATTCATTGTTACTTCGCTCTGCGCTCCAATTCAGCGCGTTTCAAAGTGATAAGATGTCCAATAGGGTTGCCGTTTCGATAAGTAACCACTCGTAAGGTGATTGGTCCGTCTGGCAATTCCAAAGGTTGCTTGTATGGGGTAGAAAAGTGATCTGGCATGGTATCATCAATCGAAAAGTAAATGTCCAAATTTGGAACTTCTCCTTCTAGTTCTAGCATCAGTTTTCCCTCTTTGTAATAGGTCTTCACAATGGCATCATAAACAGCTTTGGAGTAATTAATTCCTGCCTTATCAAATCGTTGAAAGTGAGTTTCCATGCGGGTTGCAAAATTTTCCCAGTTTTTCTTGTTTGCGGGTGTCCAATACACTTCTGCCAGCGCCCATGCTCGCGGATAGGTCATGTACTGTGCATAGCGCAGTGTTGGTATTTGTTCCGTCCAAAGATTACCTTGACCGCCAAGTATATACTTAGCATCCACGCCATCTGGCACTGGCTCAAAACTGTAGCTTTTCTTCGTGCGCAAAGTTGCATAAATGGGTGGGTCAACGGTTTGCTCTCCTTGGTTGTAATCTAAATAGGCAAAAGTGGTAGGAGACATCACCACAGGATGCCCAAGATGTGCCGCTTCTATGCCGCCTTTCACGCCGCGCCAACTCATCACGGCTGCTTTTTGCGTAATGCCACCTCCTTCTAGTATTTCGTCCCAGCCAATCATTTTTTTACCCTTCGATTCTACTATTTTTTGCATGCGCTGCATGAAATAGCCTTGCAAATCTTCGACATGGCGAATATTTAATTTTTTCATCAACGCTTGACAGCCAGCGTCTTGTGCCCAGTAACCTTTGTAGCATTCATCACCACCTACGTGGATGTATTCATCGGGAAATAGCATAGCCACTTCTGTGAATACTTTTTCTAAAAATTCATAAACTTTTTCGTCCGAGGGATTAAGTGTGTTTTCCACTAACATTTTGAATGTGCCATTGCCATACCACTCTGAAAATGCTGTTCCAGGATTGACATATACTTTTGATTTTGTGCAACTTAATTCTGGATAAGCGGCTAAAACTGCCATGCTATGACCTGGTACGTCAATTTCTGGAATTATTCGGACGTGCCTTTCTTGAGCATATTGCACGATTTCTTTAATGTCTTCATGTGTGTAAAAACCGCCGTAAGTTGCTTTTTCTTGCGGCTTTGGTTCTGCTCTGCTATTGAAATGTCCAGCCCTTTCTACGCGCCACGCTCCGATCTCGGTTAGTTTAGGCAAAGATTTTATTTCGATGCGCCAGCCATTGTCGTCCGTTAAATGCCAGTGAAAAACATTGAACTTGTAACGTGCCATCAAATCAATATACGCTTTGACTTCTGCTTTAGTAAAAAATGGCGGCTCACGTCCAGCATCAAACCACGCCAAGCAAATCGCGGGGCATCTGTTATTTTTACTGCTGGAATTGTCCAATTTGTTTGTACCATACTTGAGCTTTCTATGGCTGTTGGCATGAGTTGGAGTAAGGTTTGCATTCCATAAAATAACCCCGCGGTGGTGGTGGCGCGGATACTAATATTTTTGGTGGTTACTTCAAGTTGATAGCCTTCTTTACCTAAATTTGCATCAGTTATCAATTGAAGTTGTATGCTGCTGCTACTTGCTTGCACTTTGAAGAGAAAACCTGTGGGAACACTGATTTTTTTTGCCAACTCGTCTGCAATGCTTTTGGCTGCTACTTGGTCATAACCAATAGTTGCATTTTTAGCAGTCAAGGTGAAATTTCCACCAATAAGTTGTACATCCACAGGTTGAGGAATAATTGGAGGCATGTTTATTTGCGCTTTGGCTGCAAGCGCGCAAAAGCAGAATGTAAAAAAGAATAAGGTACGAAACATGGTTTTGTCGTTTAAGTTGTTTATAAAATATCCTTTCGTGGAATACTGTTTCAATGAGATAGAAAGCAAAAGTAGTATTCTGCTTGGTTCTGTGCAAGTGATTACAGAAATTGTACTTGAATGTTAGTCTTTGGTTATTTGTTGGTGGTTTGGTGAGGGTAAATCGTGGAACTACCTTTAAAATCAAAATTATAAAAAAAAATTTGATGGATTGCTTGTCAAAACAATTTCCAGGCTTTAACTTTGAACTTGATAAATCAGCCAATTGCCTAATATCAGTTGCTGAGGGGAGTAATCAAAAATCAAGTCAAATCCGGTAAAAACATGGTAGCACCTTTTCACTTGGCTTTTCCAGTAAAAGATTTAGAAAGTACGCGCACTTTTTATGAAGGTCTGTTGGGTTGTGGCGTGGGTAGAACTTCTGACCGATGGATTGACTTCAATTTTTGGGGTAGCCAAATCACAGCGCATTTGGTAGATGAAAGTGAGACGGAAGCTGTCACTAATCCTGTGGATGGTAAGAATATTCCTGTGAAGCATTTTGGTGCCATTTTAGCATGGGAAGAATGGGAAGCATTGGGCGAAAAACTCAAGCAAAGTGGTATTTCATTCATCGTAGAGCCTTATGTGCGTTTCCAAGGAGAGGTTGGAGAACAAGGAACAATGTTTTTTTTAGACCCTAGTGGCAATGCAATTGAGTTTAAATCTTTTCAGGACTTTAGCCAAATTTTTGCCACTGCTGTCAAGTAACAAGGAATGGGTGGCAACGCAGCCGCCAGCAGACAAAGTGTAATTTTTTCAATTTTCTTAGCTCGTAATGTTTATGAAAGATTTAAAATATTTACTGGCTTATACCATTCCTCTTGTCACTTGGTTGGCGGTGGAGTGGCAAGGACTTTGGTCTTTCAGCACCTTGTGGTATGCCTTTGTCTTTATTCCACTCTTGGAATTGGTGTTACCCAACAACGCAGAAAACCTTAGCGAGGCTGCGAAGAATTACAAAAAAAAATGTGCGTTTTTTTGATTTGGCTACTGTATCTAAACCTGCCTTTGGTGGCATTCATTTTGGTTCGATTCTTCCAAACGCTTCAAGGCGATTTAGAAAACTATGAAGTGACAGGATTGGTATTGAGCGTTGGTATTTTGCTCGGTGCTTCTGGCATCAATGTAGCTCACGAGCTGGGACACCGCGACAGCAAATGGGAGCAGTTACTCGCTAAGATACTCTTGCTACCTGAGCTTTATATGCACTTTTTTATTGAACATAATCGAGGGCATCATAAAAATATCGCTACTGACCTTGACCCAGCTAGTGCTAAGTATAACGAACCTTTGCAGATTTTTTGGTTGCGTTCTAGTATTGGAAGCTATTGGGACGCTTGGAAATTGGAAAATACACGTTTGAAAAATCAACATAGAAACCCTTTTTCGTGGCGTAATGAAATGATTTGGTTCCAATTGATTCAGTTCGCTTATTTGGCAGCTATTGCTTGGATTTGGAATTGGAATACTATGCTACTGGCAGTAGCAGTGGCAATAGTTGGATTTTTACTGCTAGAAACCATCAATTATATTGAACACTATGGGCTGCGCAGAAAAAAATTACCTAACGGTCGCTATGAAAAAGTAGAAGCGCATCATTCTTGGAATGCAAACTACGAGTTGGGAAGGATTCTGCTTTATGAATTAACACGCCATTCCGACCATCATTACAAATCCAATAAGAAATATCAACTACTCGACCACCATCACACTTCGCCACAATTGCCTGTCGGGTATCCCGCATCTATGTTAATTGCTTTAGTTCCACCAATTTGGTTTATGTTAATGAATAAAAGAGTGCCAAAGCAGGAATAAACCAAATAAAAATTGCTTAAAAATAAAAAAGTAAAATCACCTTAAAAAATCTTTTTTCTCTTTTACGGAACATGTAAAATTGTGTATCTTTGCTTTAATGGAGATAATAGAGAAAAATATAACAGATACAAGTAGCTACGGCGCGGATAACATTACTGCACTCGAAGGCTTGGAGGCAGTGCGCCTTCGCCCTGGTATGTACATTGGTAGTACAGACACGAAAGGACTTCACCATTTGGTTTGGGAAGTTGTGGACAACTCAATTGATGAGCATTTGGCGGGTTACTGCAAGCATATTGATATTGTAGTACACCCTGACAACTCGGTTACTGTTCGAGATGATGGTCGAGGTATTCCGACAGGAATGCACCAAAAGTTGCAGAAATCAGCTTTAGAAGTCGTGATGACTGTCCTCCATGCAGGTGGAAAATTTGATAAAGATACTTACAAAGTGTCTGGTGGATTGCATGGGGTAGGTGTTTCTTGTGTGAACGCGCTTTTCTATTCACTTACGCGCAGAGATACACCGAGAGGGGAAAATTTTCTTGCAAGAATACTCTAAAGGCAAGCCCATATCGGATGTCAAAGCGATTGGTGATTCCAACATCACAGGAACTTACATTACCTTTCAACCTGATCCAACTATTTTTACGGAACTCGAATACAAGTACGAGACCCTAGCTGCAAGATTTAGGGAACTTGCCTATTTGAATGCTGGTTTAGAATTGACCCTGATTGACGAACGCAAACCTGAAAACGGAGGATTCAAGCACGAAACCTTCTATTCACAGGGTGGGTTGAAAGAGTTTGTTAAGTTCTTAGACGAAGCAAGAACAAAACTCGTTGACGAACCGATCCACGTTAAAGGCGAAGAAGACGGCGTGGAAGTGGAAGTCGCTATGCAATACAACACAGGCTACACAGAAAATATCTACTCTTTTGTTAATAACATCAACACAAGGGAAGGTGGTACGCACGTTGCAGGTTTCAGAAGAGCCATCAATAGAGAGTTTACCAACTACGGAAAAAGCAATGATTTTTTTAAAAAGATAAAAATTGAGATTTCTGGAGAAGACTTTCGAGAAGGGCTCACCGCAGTAGTTTCTGTGAAAGTTCCTGAACCACAATTTAAGGGGCAAACCAAAGGAGAACTTGGCAACGCCGAAGTGACTGGTATTGTTTCTAGATTGGTAGGCAACATGATAAAAACGTACTTAGAAGAAAACGTTAAGGAAGCAAAAAAATAATTGAAAAGGTAATTTTAGCTGCCACTGCTAGGCACGCTGCTAGAAAAGCCCGTGAAATGGTGCAGCGTAAAACCCCACTTTCTGGAGGTGGATTGCCCGGAAAATTAGCAGATTGTGCTTCCAAAGACCCAGCCGAGTCCGAGCTGTTCTTAGTGGAAGGAGACTCAGCAGGTGGAACTGCCAAACAAGGACGCGACAGGCATTTCCAAGCAATTTTACCTTTGCGAGGAAAAATCCTGAATGTGGAAAAAGCAATGGAGCATAGGATTTACGACAATGAAGAAATTAAAAATATTTTCACTGCATTGGGGGTAAGCATCGAAGAAAATGACGAAGGCGACCGTATCCTGAATACCAAAAACTTACGCTATCACAAAATCGTCATCATGTGTGATGCGGACGTAGATGGTAGCCACATTACTACCCTCATTCTGACCTTCATGTTTCGCTATATGCGCCTTTTGATAGAACAAAATCATATCTATATTGCTCAGCCACCGCTCTATTTGGTGCAGAAGGGTAAGCAATTCCGTTATTGTTGGAATGAAGAAGAACGCAAAGAAGCAGTTGCTACTTATGCCACTTCTGAAAAAGACAATTCCGTAAAAATCCAGCGATATAAGGGATTAGGGGAAATGAATGCCGAACAACTTTGGGAAACGACCATGAATCCCGAAGAACGTATTTTAAGACAGATTTCAATAGATGACGCTGTGGAAGCAGATAGAGTATTCTCTATGTTAATGGGTGATGAAGTACCGCCAAGACGAGCTTTCATTGAAGCGAATGCAAAATACGCCAAAGTGGATGCTTAATCATTATTGATGCGCCATGATAAAGCAGAAAAATAGCTGATTGCAGACCTTACGCAATTGGCTATTTTTTATTCTGAAAACCCACCAATACTACTTTTGGTTAAAAATGAATACTTGATAAGGTTACACGACCTGATGAAGCCTTTTGAGCTTTTTCAATAGTTTTAACATTTTGATATTCAAAGAGGGGTTAACGTTAAAGAATTGATCATTAATCGTAATCCAATTTTTTTCACGGACTAAGTGATGGAGTTTATCATAACTCACTTGTGCGGGATTTTGAAAAGGCATTTTCCAGTAAATGCCACGCTCGGTCATGGCAAACCCATCTTTACAAGAACCAAGCATGGACTGGTCAGAGATGAAGAAAATACGCTCCTTTGGAACAGCAAATAAAAAGTAATGACTGGCATTCTTTACTTTTCGTGCAGGCATCTGAAAAAAATCGGTGTAAATTGTCTCTGATTCCTGTCCAAAATCAAGATAATCCATCACAAGTTTAAAGAGGTCAATTTGAGGAAGCGAAAGCCCTTCGTATTTCAAAATACCATCTGGTAAAACAATGGTGTTGAGGTCTTTACCAAAATGAATGATGAAATAGTCCAATAATCCTTCGAAGCGGTCGTCTAAAAATTTACTTGCCTTTCTTTCATTCCATCCTTTTATTGCTATTTCTTGCGCCAATTGAGCAGCCCTAGAGTGAACAGTTTCTCGAAACCCTGTTTCGTAAAGTAACTCTACGTAATCTTTATATTGCCCTGCTTGATGCTCTTCTTCCACGCGCTGTTTTAGTGCTTTGAAAAAAAGGTCAATAATTTGTTGCTGCACATTACCTTCTAAGTCTAA
>JAAUTG010000163.1 GCA_012031785.1 Saprospiraceae bacterium
ATAAAAACGTCAATCTTATTTTTTTCATCAAAACTCCACACCTTTGACAGTTGGCAACCACTTCACTTTACGTTTTATCATTTGTGGCATATTGACGCTCAATCCTGTGACATCAATTCCATGAAGTTGGAATTTTTCTTTTGCATTGTGGTAGTGTTCTGAAGAATCCAACAAGGCTTTTGAAGGAATGCAACCTACATTAAGGCAAGTACCACCTAAGGCAGTTTCTTTTTCAATAATAGCGGTTTTCATGCCCAACTGTGCGGCTCGAATAGCAGCAACATATCCACCAGGACCTGAACCGATAATCGTTACGTCGTATCTCATTTTAAAACTTGGCTTATTTTTTCAGTAAATTCAATTAGAAACTAATACTTCCTTGTACTAGTATTCAACTCGCACACAAAATACAACCAAATAAGCATTCCAACAGCAAAAAAGTTAATTTACTCATTGATACGAAGATGTGTAAAAACAATAATCAAAGAGATTACTACTGATAATCAATTCATTAGTAAATTAAATCGGTAAGATTATTTTTAAGTGGACTGATTAAATTATAAAAAAAAGAAGAAGTTTTTGTGCTATCTACCACTAAAGATGCAACAAATGCTTGCGTCCAATAATACAGACCAGTTAGGAAAGTAGCCTTTTTGTCAAAAAACATAGTTAGCTCCAAATAATGCGCTTGCTGTTGCGAATGTATTGCTTAATATTTAGCCAAAAGGCTAAAAAAAGATAAACAATAATGGGAGAGGCTAATGCAATACAGGAAACATAAATAAAGTAGAGCCTTACTGTGGCAGAAGGCACACGCATTTTCGCACCTAAGTAATCGCAAACTCCAAACGCAGAACGCTCTAAAATATCTCGTAAATGCTTTATCATAATTCGGCTTTTGTAATAAAAAAATGCTTTACAACTGATGTTGTGCTAATGAAATTTAAACCCATCCTAAGAAGAGGGAAAAAATTCGTCTGGAAAGGTAGGAAAGAAAAAGGGAAAACAAGTTATCTGAGCAAAAAGAACAAAAAATAACTTGTATATAAAATATTGTGTAGTAAAGTTAGGAAAAACTAGTGAGGTTATTAAAAAAATCATTAAGAAAATAGATTAACGGTCGCTATTTGAGGCGGCTCAATAAATTGGCAGCTCACATGATAGGATGCTAAAATCTAGTTAAAATGACCTTCGCTTAACCATGCTATCGCTTTTTCTTTCAACTTTTCAAAGAACTCTTCTCATTTTTTTGGAGTTGGTTCAAATTAATGAGACACTAAATCAGAACAAGTTTTACAGAAAATCAGCATTTTTGTTCATTTGAATGTCAAAAAAATAGTAATTTGTTTTGGCTAGACTTTTAGGTGAACACTACAAAAGGTGGAAAATATGTAACAGATGTACTAAAAATTTGACGTGAGGTTGTAAACAATTTTGAAAAAATTACCTCCAAGCGAAAATACGCATTACTTTTGTCGTTAGATAGAGAAATTACAACTTTGAAGCGTAAAATGAAAGTATCAAATTGCTCTAACACGCTGTTTAACCGTTTCAATCGCAGGCAGTCAAGTATATTTAAGTGTTATCCAATCGCTTGCGTCCAATGTAATTTCTGAAAATCATAGCGTATAATTATGAAGGTTTCGTTAAATTGGTTAAAAGACTACTTGGCAATTGAGCTTTCCCCAACTGAAATTGGTGAAATATTAACTTCCATAGGTTTGGAAGTGGAAGGAATTGAAAAAATAGAACGTATTCCTGGCGGACTAGAAGGAGTGGTGGTAGGCTTTGTGAAGACTTGCGAGCGACATCCCAACGCTGATCGTCTATCCGTCACGACCGTAGAAATAGGCAAAGACCATCTTTTACATATCGTTTGTGGTGCACCTAACGTGGCAGTTGGACAAAAAGTATTGGTAGCCACAGAAGGCACGACTTTACACCCCACCAAAGGAGAACCTTTGACCATAAAAAGGGAAAGATAAGGGGCGAAGCATCAGAAGGCATGATTTGTGCAGAAGATGAACTAGGACTGGGAGAAAGCCATGCAGGAATATTGATTTTACCACCAGATACACCAGTTGGCAAGCCCGCCCGTGAGGTGTTTGACTTGCAAGAAGATTATGTGATAGAAATTGGATTGACACCCAATCGTTCCGATGCGACCTGCCACGTCGGGGTAGCAAAAGATTTGATGGCAGCATTGAAAATCAATTATGGGCGGAGCGGAAGCCTTGAATTGCCAGACGTAAGTGGATTCAAAGTAGTGAGCAACGACTTGCCCGTGCAAGTAGAAGTTCGTGATACAGCAGCTTGCCCGCGCTACGCAGGCGTGACCATCAAAGGCGTAACCATAAAAGAATCACCAGCATGGTTACAAGACAAATTAAAAGCTATTGGTGTTCGCCCCATCAGCAACATTGTAGATATTACCAATTTTCATTCTTCATGAACTAGGGCAACCACTCCATGCTTTTGATTTAGATGCAATTACTGGTCATAAGATTATTGTACAAACGCTGCCACAAGGTTCAAAATTCCTTGCCTTAGACGAACAGGAGCGTGAACTATTAGATACCGACCTCATGATTTGCGATGGGGAAGAAAAAGGAATGTGTATTGGAGGAGTGTTTGGTGGGCTTCATTCTGGAGTAAAACCTAGCACTACTAATATTTTCCTAGAATCTGCTCATTTTAATCCCAAATACATTCGCCGTTCTAGTATGCACCACAATCTGCGAACAGATGCGGCAAAAGTGTTTGAAAAAGGCAGCGACCCAAATATCAGTCTCTATGCTTTAAAACGAGCAGCTATGCTAATCACAGAACTAGCAGGTGGGACTATTGCTTCGGAAGTGATAGACGTTTATCCTAGTCCCATTGAACGAGCGCTCATTAAGTTGAATTACAAGGATATAAACCAAATTATTGGTACAGATATACCTAAAGACAAGGTTCATGCTATTTTGGAAGCACTCGAAATGGAGATGGTGGAACAAACTAGGGCTTCTTTTACCGTAACCGTGCCGACTAACAAATCAGATGTATTGCGCCCCATTGATGTCGTGGAAGAAATACTTCGCATTTATGGTTTGAACCAAGTGGAACTGACAGGCAAATTAAATATGTCGCTGATGTATGGCACACGTCCTTCTAAGCCAGACATTCGCAATACGATTGGAGACTTTTTAGCAGCTAATGGCTTTCAAGAAATCATGTGTTTATCCTTGTCCCAATCTAATTATTACAGAGAATTATTACCAATTGATACCACAGAACTGGTTTTCATTCACAATACATCGAACGTTCATTTAGATATTATGCGTCCTACGATGTTGTTTAGTGCTTTAGAAACCGTTGTTCACAATCAAAATCGCCAGCAAACTGATTTGAGTTTATTCGAATTGGGCAAGACTTACAAACGCACTGCCTCCGATTTTGAAGAAGCTGAACATCTTACTTTAATCCTGACGGGTAAACGTTGGGCGGAAAATTGGCTTCTTAAAGAGGAAAAAGAAGTGGATTATTTCACTTTGAAAGGCTTTGTGGTAAACACGCTGAAGCGAATAGGTATTAGCAGCTACCAAGAATCATCGGTACAAGAACCCGCTTTTTCTTTTGCGGTCAAGTACCATTAGGCAATAATGATTTAGTCACTTTCGGGAAAGTAACGTCAAAGTTGACCAAAGTAATGGATATTCGACATGCCGTCTATTACGCGGATTTTAATCTGGAGTATCTTTTAAAATTGGTGAGGGAAAATAAAATTTCTGCAAAAGAACCTAGTAAATATCCATCATCAAGAAGAGATTTAGCGTTAGTAGTTGCAAAGTCAGTAAAGTTTCAAGATATTGCCTCCATAGTTCGCAAAGCGGATAAAGTTTTACTCAAATCGGTGAATCTATTTGATGTTTACGAAAACGAATCACAACTGGGGGCAGATAAAAAGTCTTACGCAATCAGTATGCTATTTGAAGATACTGAAAAAAACGTTGAAAGATCAAGATATAGAAAAGATTATGGATAAAATCATTCAACAGTGTGAAAAGCAACTTGGAGCAATTATCCGACGTTGAAACACTGTGATATTGACCTATTTTTTAAACATATACATTTTCTAATTCTTAGGTATTATGTTCGTTTTGCGTAATAGCTTTTAAAAGACCGATGAACAATATTAATCATGGAACAATATTTTCCAAAATCCAAATGATGTTTGCATGATGGAACTATTTGACAAAATAGGAAATATTGAACTGAAAGTCAGGCAATTAATTAAAAAAATTAATCGCCTCAAGCAAGATCAGATTACGCTTTCAGTAGAAAACCAGTTGCTAAGAGAAGTGCTGGCAAAACAACAAGAAAAATTAAGTGTATTTAAAGATAAGCTACATCTGACGCAACAAGCATTTGAGGAAGTTCAGGAAAGAGGAGAATTATCAGAAATTTCAGAAGAAAGTATCAAAAAATATTTTCGAGAAATGAGTCAGTGTGTGGAGTGGTTTTTGGAGCATGGGGTCGAAGTTAAGAAATAAAATAATTTACTTATTCCCCCCGCGCTCCAACGATAATGGTTTAGCCATCAATACAATATATGGCAGAAACAATAACGAAGCAGATTACGATATTAGTGGCAGGTCGTCCGTATCCTTTGAAAATCAAAGCATCCGATGAACCGACCATTCGTAAAATTGTGAAGGAGGTAAATGAGCAAATTCAACAATTTCAACTCAGTTATCCCACCAAAGATAAGCAAGATAGCTTAGCTATGGCTATGTTGACTTATGCAACAGATTTACATAAGATCAGACAATCGCTTTCCACGACACAAGACCCAGAAATAGTTGAAAAACTCTCCACTTTAGACGCGCTCCTTGATGAGGCATTGATGTAGTAAAGTTGCTGGTGTGTTGCTTTACAGGGCAATCCTTTCAACTTGATGCTGGACAAAGACAGGGTTTATCCTGTCATTTTGTTACTAAAAACTCATATACTAATATGACAGAGGTAGTTTTAGGCGTTATAGGTTTATTGATTGGAGGCGGTATAGGTTTTTTTTTAGTGAATACTGCTTTGAAAAAAGCCAATCAAAATAGGTTGGAAGAAATGAGCCGCGAAGCGGAAGAAGTTTTGAAAGAAGCTAAGCGTAATGCAGAGCGTGTCATAGAAGATGCCGAGCGAAAAGCAGAGAGTATCTTAGACAAAGCGGAACGCAAAAATGAATCCATCAAGACAAAGAAAATTCAGGAGGCGAAAGATAAGTTTTCCAAACTGAAATCAGAATTTGAGAGCGACAAGGCAAAGCAGGTAATTGAATTAAAAGAGCGCGAGTTGGAAGTGAAAAACTTAGAAAAAGAAATTCAACTTCAACAAGAACGAATGCTCACCGATTTAGAAGATTTGGCTTCCGAACGCGCTGAAATAGAGACAAAAGTGTTGGAAGTGAACGCTATTCGAGATAATTTAGATAAGCAACTTCAAATCATTTCTAAAAAGAAAGAAGAACTAGACAAAGCTAATGAGTCACGTATCAAGGAATTAGAGAAACTAGCTTCTTTAACCGAGCAACAGGCAAAAGAACAATTGCTAGAGGCAGTGCGAGCCAAGGCTGAAAACGACGCAATGGCAATTACTAAAGAAACGCTTGCTTTGGCACAGTTGGATGCGAACAAGCAAGCCAAGAAAATAGTAATTCAGACCATTCAGCGAATGTGTTCGGAATATACTATCGAAAATACAGTCTCCGTATTTAATTTGGATTCTGATGATTTGAAAGGTCAAATTATTGGTAGAGAAGGCAGAAATATTCGAGCTTTGGAAGCTGCTACAGGTGCAGAAATCGTGGTGGATGACACACCAGAAGCGATTGTAATTTCTAGTTTTGACCCGATCCGTAGAGAAGTTTGTCGTTTGGCTTTGAAGAAATTAGTTGCTGATGGACGTATTCACCCAGCGCGGATTGAAGAAGTGGTTGCAAAAACAAGAAAGCAACTTGAAGAACAAATTATCGAAATTGGTGAACGCACAGTAGTAGAACTAGATATTCATGGATTGAATCCTTATTTGGTGAAGATGGTGGGTAGAATGCGCTATCGCTCTTCTTACGGTCAGAACTTGTTGCGTCACTCCATAGAAACTGCCAACCTTTGTGCAGTTATGTCTGCGGAATTAGGATTAACTCCAAAACAGGCAAAGCAAGCTAAACGAGCAGGGTTACTCCACGATATTGGCAAAGTGACAGAGGAAGAATCAGAACTATCTCATGCGATACTGGGTATGCAAATTTGCGAAAAATATGGCGAAACCCCAGTAATATGCAATGCCGTAGGTGCGCACCACGACGAAATAGAAATGAACAATATCATTTCACCTATTGTACAGTCTTGTGATGCTATTTCGGGTTCAAGACCTGGCGCGCGTAGAGAAATTTTAGAAAGCTACTTGAAGCGAATTGGAGAACTTGAGGATTTGGCAATGTCGCATGAAGGTGTACAAAAAGCCTTTGCCATGCAAGCAGGACGTGAGCTGCGCGTTATCGTGTCGAGCGACAAAGTGACTGACCAATACGCGGAAGACTTGTCATTTTTGATTTCTCAAAAGATTCAAAACGAAATGCAGTATCCAGGTCAAATCAAAGTAACTGTGATTCGTGAAAAACGAGCGGTTGCTTATGCAAAATAAGAGGCTAATTTGATAATAAATCAGTCGTAAACTTCATTTACCTGTTGCTCATTTTTTAATGATGTTGTATATTTTGCTGTTCGCTTTTTTAACCTTTGGATACAAAGCATATAAATTGAGATTATCCGATGTAGTGGGCGAACAGCAAATTGTGTAAACACAAATCGCAGCATAGATTGATAAAAGCATTATGCTGCGATTTCGTGGTGTTATTAACGACTTCATTTCAGTTAAACTTTATATGGAAAATTTACGGAAGAAGCATTTTCTTTGCACTTCGATGTTCTTTAACAGTTGTTGTTGAAGAACCTGCTTTTTCAACGTGAATTAATATGCAGTTAATTAAGCCATTTTTCGATTCTTTTCAAGCCTACTTAACACTCCAGCAATTTTCTAAAGTACCAACTGGATTGTACGAACCCATTGATTACATTATGAACTTGGGCGGTAAACGCATCAGACCTATTATGTTGTTGATGAGTTATCAGTTGTTTAAGGATGATTTTCCAACAGCACTTCCTGCCGCATACGCAGTAGAGTTGTTTTCATAATTTTTCTTTGGTGCATGATGACATTATGGACTGCGCACCCTTACGACGTGGCAAGCCGACTGTCCATCAGAAATGGAACATTAACACAGGTATTTTGTCTGGCGATGTAATGCTTGTTTATGTGTATGAGTATCTACTCAAACTGAAAGACCAAAGCCGTTTTCCCTAATATTTTGGCTACCTTCAATCGTGCAGCCTACAAGTATGCGAAGGACAGCAGTATGACATGAACTTTGAGCAGGAATCCGAAGTAACAATTGCGAGTTACTTGAATATGATTGAGTTGAAAACTTCGGTTTTGCTAGCGGCAGGTATGAAGATGGGCGCTCTGTATGCTGGCGCTTCGGAAGAAAATGCAGAACATTTGTACCAATTCGGAAAAAATATTGGGATTGCTTTTCAAATACAAGACGATTATTTAGACACTTTCGGCGACCCAGAAAAGTTTGGTAAAAAAGTAGGGGGGGATATTGTTCAAAACAAAAAAACTTATTTGGTTATCAAAGCATTAGAAGTGGCGGATCATACTACTCGCGCTACACTATCCAGTTGGCTATCCAATACGCACCAAAACGAAGAAGAAAAAATAGTGGCTGTTAAGGAAATTTTTGAGCGTCTCCATGTTCCTTTATTGACTAAGCAAGCAAAAGAACACTTTCAAAATCAGGCTTTTGAACATCTAAAAGCTGTTGAGGTTGCTGAAAATCGCAAACTTGCCATCGTGCAAATTGCAGATGAATTGCTGGAGCGAGAGATATAATGTTCTTGCTGCCTGTTGTATCAATAAAAAAGAGCTATACTTTCGTATAACTCTCAACTTAACAATAAATATTTTTCTAAATTTTATAGTGCTGTAAAACCTATGATTTTGGGTTTCCATTCGAGTGCTCTGTATTGGTCACTTCCTCTGTAGCCCCATTATCTAAGTGCTTGGTGCTACCTAAATATTGTGGCAAATCCATCCCTGCCATATTGAATAAATCACTCATTGGCGGTACTGATTTGTAAAGACCAGATATAAATTTGGAAGTAGAGTTACCTTCCTCGCCATTGTTGCTACCGTTTTCCCAAACTGTAACTTTGTCAATCTTGATGTTTTTGATAGCTTCTACTTGGGTTTGTACCAAAGTTTCCAACTTGTCCGCAATCAATAACAAGACCGCATCGCGTGGGTTGCCACCTGCTGATTGTACAATTCTTTGGAAACCTTCTGCTTGTTTGCTTAATATTTCGTACAAACCTTTTGCCTCTGCTTCTTGCTTCAAGAAAATTGCATCCGCTTCCCCTTTTGCTATTTTTCGGATGCGTTCTGCTTCGGCTTCTGCATTGATTTCCAGTGTGCGCTTAGCAATTTCTGCTTCCACGATAACGTCCGCTTTCTTTGTCGCCATCTCTCTTGCAGCACGCGCTTCTTCAGCAGCTTGTTCTGCTAAATAAGCCTCTTCTAAAGCCTTTGCAGTTTGTGTTTTTTCAGCAGCCGTCGCTATACGAAGGGATTCTGCCTCTTTTAAACGTCGCTCTGCATCTGATTGAGCGATGATGGCTTTGGATTGGTTTTCACCAGACACCGCAATTGCATTTGCTTGTGCTGTTTTCACACGCTCCTGCTGACGAGCAGTAGCTTCCCCAATTTTTGCTTGCGCCTCGGCTTCTGCAATCTGAATGCGCTGCGCTTTCAATGCTTCTGCCTCACCAGCCTTTGCACCAGCTTCTGCTTCTGCAATCTGAATTCGTTTTCTTCTAGCAGCTTCGGCTTCACCTGCCACTGTGCTGGCTTCCGCTTCTGCTACCTTGATGCGCTGTTCTCTTCTAGCTTCTGCTTCTCCAATAAAACCAGTTCTTCTCGCGCTCTGCAACCCTCACTTTTGCTTCGTTGATAGCTTGAGCAGCCGCTTCTTTGCCTAGTGCTTGAATATAACCAGATTCGTCTTCAATATCCGTAACATTGACGTTGATTAGTTCCAAACCAATTTTTTTCAATTCTGTACCTACATTTTGTGACACGTTGGTTAGAAATTTATCGCGGTCGGAATTAATTTCTTCAATGTCCATAGTAGCCACTACCAATCGCAACTGCCCAAATATAATATCCTTTGCAATGTCACGAATTTCTTGCTGTGTTTTACCCAATAAACGTTCCGCTGCATTAAGCATAACGCCTTCTTTGTTAGAAATAGCAACCGTAAAGCGAGACGGAACATTCACGCGAATGTTTTGGCGGCTCAAAGCACTGCGCAAATCCACGTCAATAGAAATGGGTGTTAAATCTAAATATTCGTAATCTTGTATCACGGGCCAAACGAAAGCAGCACCACCTGCAATACATCTTGCCGAATTACCACCACTGGTTCTACCATAAATCACTAAGATTTTATCAGAAGGACATCGGCGATAGCGCGAAACTAAAAACATCAACAGGAAGAAAGCAAGCATTACCAAGCCCCCTACCAAAATAATCATTTGAGTCATAAGTAATGAATTTTAAATGGATTCTTAGAATGAAAATTAGTTTTACATATTTTATATAGCTACTTTAATTACTGTAAGCTATACATTTTTTTGCGTGGTTATTTAATTCCCTAGATTGGTATATGCTAGTAAAACTGGTCTGAAAAGCAATCTAAAGTCTTAAAATATTATTACCACAATTTAATCTCTTGTTTTCTATAACACAGGCTCGACGACAAGTAACTCCCTTTCGATAACTTCTACAATCCTTACTTTGCTTCCTGTTGGAATCGCATCGTAATATTCAGAAATAGCATCCATTTCTCGTATGGATTTTCCTACGATGATGTGTACTTTACCTTGCCCATTTCGGTTTGGAGGAATTGTTAGGTAAACTTCTCCTACTTTAAAAAGTGCTTCATTCATGTCCACGTTAGCGGCTTTAGTCAGTTTTGAAAACCAAAACATCATATAACCCACTAAACCCATTGCCAAAGAACCTGCTACCAAAGCAGCTAAAATTGACCAAACTAGCGTAAATCCATCTCTGAGCATCAACACACCTGCCCAGCCAAAAAAGGTAAAGAAAGCCACAATACTGCGCACGGATAGCAACTGAAATGAAGCATCCAATGATAATCACTACCTATTGTCTCCACATGAGTGTCCAAGTTTGGTGTCACCCTCGAAGCCAACGCCAATTAAGTTCAAAAATAAA
>JAAUTG010000164.1 GCA_012031785.1 Saprospiraceae bacterium
TTGGATGTATGCTTATTCAGTTAGTTTGTAATTTTTATATTTCACCCAATCGTTTGCCAGTCAAGCGTTCAAAATTACGTGACCAACGCTCTTTGCGCGCCAACCTGCGCTGCGTAGGGTCAAAAGAGAATTGCCAATTCATATTAGCAATACGCGCTTGCATAACAGATGGATGCGTTCCTTGAAATCGTTGTAGGGAATCAATTTTTTTTATAGTCAAACTCATCCACTTGCGGAATATGCTGCTCAACCCAAGCATCATCATGCCATAGTTTATTGAAATTCAATTGCTTGAGTTGCTGATGTTTAGGGTGCTTTACCCAACCGTAATGATAGATATGTGCAGGTATTTGATACACTTTTAGCTTTTTCTGATGCTTGCGGAATCCTTGAGCGTCGCGGTAAGAACGAATCTGTTTATCGTTTCGAATGATACGAATTTCCTTTCTGTACCAGTTTCTGGAATCTCCTATATAATCATAAGAACCATAAAAGTGGGTGTAATGAAACAATAATCCTTCAGCTTTAGGATTGTGAAGGTGCATTTTCATAGCATTCATAGCCACCTCATGGTATTTTTCATGCAACACTTCGTCAGCTTGTATGTAAAAACACCAATCTGTATCGTTGCCAATTGCATCGAAAGCCTTGTCTGTTTCTACTGCTAATACGCGCCCACTCTCGCGTAAGCTATCATCCCAGATGGTTTCAATAATTTTAATTTTCTTTTGGTCAATTGAGCGCACCAAATCTAACGTATCGTCTTCAGATTTTCCTACTGCCACGACTACTTCGTCGCAAACTGGCAATATAGATTGTATTGCTTCTACAATAGGGTAATCATACTTAATAGCATTGCGGATGATGGAAAAACCTGTTACTTTCACAATGAAATATGGTTAGTGCCACAAATATACAACAAATGGATAAGTTTGTTCCATAAAAGTAGAGAATACCTTTACGTCCGTCTAGTGCCACCTTTAGTTTTTACGCTTCGATTAAAAGCATTATTCGTAGCTGCTGATAAAGCTCAATAGGAAAAGAGGGTATAGATTTATTCTATTGCATCAATATCTGTCAAGGTTAGGCCAATACCTGCTTTACTTTGAGCAATGTTTGAACACGTAAAAACGGAGCTAGTATTACCGATTTAGTCATGGTGTTGTGTCTTTAGTATTACAGAATTAAGTTAAATTGCTAGACCAATTTTTAGTTAGAAATCAAATAATTTTAAATAGGTGCAAAATTATTGCCACTTAAAACTACTTACATAGGTATCCTTCATTAATCAACACTAGTAAAATTGAGAACCTACTAGTATTTGTGAGGCTCACGACTTAGAAGTGTCAATTTAATAGTTACACCTATCTTTCCGAGACAAAGTTACAGCCATCTTGCTAGATTCACTAACCATAATATGCACCAAAATACGTACATATTTTAGGCTGTATAAAAACGTTATTAAATACGTAAAAAATTGGCTATTAGATTTTAGTATGGAAAGAAAAATATAATTTTCATAGAAAAACTACTAGAATCAGCTAAAAAAAATATTAACAGATAAGGAAGAAAATTTCCTAATTATTGAAAGGCATTGAAATAAGATGTGTAATTACTAACTAGGTAGGGCACTAAACCTTGCGATACCTTGCTTGATATAGCAGCTTGCTTCTTTAAACACTGAAATTATTAGCGTAATACAAACTATAAAGTTGTTGGTTCATTTTTTTATCAAAAAATGAACCAACAATACTATTTGAGCTTAATTAAAAAGCTATTTAGGCTTCTTGTATGTCTGTTACTCCTTGTACTAGCAAAGAAATTTCATTGTTCAGCACTTCTACAAAACCTCTTTCAATCAGAAAAGAAAGGTTATTACCTGCTACTGTTTAATAAAGACCTTGCCATTTTGGAGGGCGGACACAATAGCTGCGTGTTTATTCAAAATTTGAAATTCACCGAGTACGCCCGGAACTTTCACGGAAGTAACTTCCCCATTGAATATAGGGCGGTCTGCTGTTAATACGGAAAGATTCATTGTATAGACATGAGTGATAAATAGTAGAAGATGCGGATGGCGCAATACTTCTACTATTTATAGATTATGAATTAAACTGATTCAGCTAACATTTTCTTACCAGCTTCAATAACTTCGTCAATAGTACCTTTCAAGTTGAAAGCCGTTTCAGGATATTGATCCATTTCACCGTTTAGAATCATCCTAAAGCCGCGAATGGTTTCTTCAATTGGCACAAACGCGCCTGGAATACCTGTAAACTGTTCTGCTACGTGGAAAGGCTGTGACAAGAAACGCTGCACCCGACGCGCACGGTGAACCACTTGCTTATCCTCATCAGAAAGTTCTTCCAAACCTAGAATTGCAATAATGTCCTGCAATTCTTTATAACGCTGCAAGATATTAATTACAGATTGAGCCATGTCGTAGTGTTCGTCGCCTACAATGTCTCGCTTCAAGATGGTGGAAGTAGAGTCTAGTGGGTCAATTGCTGGATAAATCGCCATCGCTGCCAATTTACGGCTTAATACAGTTGTTGCATCTAAGTGGGCGAAAGTGGTAGCTGGCGCGGGGTCTGTCAAGTCGTCCGCAGGCACATAGACTGCTTGAACAGAAGTAATAGAGCCACGCTTGGTGGAAGTAATACGTTCTTGCATCAAGCCCATCTCAGTTGCTAAGGTTGGTTGATAACCTACTGCTGAAGGCATACGTCCCAATAAAGCAGATACTTCCGAGCCTGCTTGTGTAAATCGGAAGATGTTGTCAATAAAGAAAAGGATGTCACGACCACCTGTTGGGTCACTTAAATCGCCGTCCCTGTAATATTCTGCAATAGTCAGACCCGAAAGCGCGATGCGAGCGCGTGCGCCTGGCGGTTCGTTCATCTGTCCGAATACGAAGGTGGCTTGTGATTTCTTCATTTCTTCCAAATCCACTTTAGTCAAGTCCCAGCCTCCTTCTTCCATAGAGTGCATGAAACCTTCTCCATACTTGATAATGCCTGCTTCCAGCATTTCACGCATCAAGTCGTTTCCTTCACGAGTACGCTCTCCGACACCTGCGAATACAGAAATACCTTCGTATCCAAGTGCAATATTATTGATTAATTCTTGAATCAAAACCGTTTTACCTACTCCTGCACCACCAAATAAACCGACTTTTCCACCTTTAGAGTAAGGCTCAATCAAGTCAATTACTTTAATACCTGTGTAAAGTATTTCCGTTTTAGTAGATAATTCCTCGTAAGTGGGCGGTTTTCTGTGGATGGAACGAGAACTAGCATCCTTTACAATGTGTCCAATTCCATCAATAGGTTCACCTATCACGTTGAACAGTCGTCCTCTAATTTGATCGCCAACGGGCATAGTAATGGCGCTTCCTGTATCTGACACTGGCGTACCACGCATCAACCCATCTGTGGAATCCATCGCAATAGTTCTTACACTATCTTCGCCAAGATGCTGCTGTACTTCCAATACTAGAGTTTCTCCATTCTGGCGCGTAATCTCAAGCGCGTTCAATATCTCTGGTAATGAAGTGCCTTCCGCAGAAAATTCTACGTCAACCACTGGACCAATAACCTGCTTGACTCGACCTATATTTGCCATAGTAAGTGAGGATTTATTTTCAATTATTCGATTCTATTTAAAAAACGGTGCAAATGTAGCGTAATCTTTAGTTTTTATAACGTATTACTTGACTTTTTTGCAAGAATTTGACCTGTAACTGGCTTTAAATCAACTCGCCAAATAATAGTTTACAGTTTAGAGCTTACACCATCCAAATTACTTGGTATTGTAGTTTTTTTGAAAGTGAATCATTGACGCTAATTGACTTATCTTTGGTTGTTAGCTTTTTAAGTCTAAAATAACAGATGCTGAAAACTTCGAAGATTTTTAATTTAACATTTTTTATTCATTCAGTACAAGTGGTTTTGTTATTAAATAAATGATTATCAGTGATTTATATTTTGAAGAACTTTAATTCGATACTGTTTACTGGAGGTTAAAAGCTACATAGTGGCAACACGATGCTCCTAATGGCATTTTTGGATGATACCATCACTTATTATTCCATTATTTTATAAATAGAGCTGGCGCCACACGACTAGACAATAATTTAATTTTTACTCAAAATCTCTTGTTTCCAAAATCTTCGAAGTTCTCAAAGTGACTAACAAACTGCATAAAATAAATGACCAAGTCAACAAATGACCAGTTGGATCACATCAGTTAGTGAAGTGGAAAATAAGTCTTTTCAAATTTATTCCGTATTTATTTACAATTTACTTACTTTACTCTGCTTATTTATTCTAAAATCTTTGCTATTATTGCGTGTTAATTTGTAAATCTCCTAGCTCATCGGATGAAATTTCTTTTTTCTCAATCATATAAACAGAACTCAACTTTATCGCATGAGGAATTATTTGTTGATACTTTTGGTAGCTTTTGTAGCACTATGGAGTGCTTGTTCACCAAAAAAGGAGATTAGCGTTTTAGTATTTTCAAAAAACTGCTGGTTTTTCGTCACGAATCTATAAAAGATGGTCAAAAAGCCCTTTTTGAACTGGGACAAAAACATGGATTCAAAGTGGATACCACAGAGGATGCCAGCGTATTTGAAGAAAAAAACCTAAAAAATTACAACGTGGTCGTTTTTCTTAGTACCACAGGAAATATTCTCAATGATGTCCAACAGCTTGAATTTCAACGTTTCATACAAGCAGGTGGTGGTTTTGTTGGTATTCATGCAGCAGCAGACACAGAATACGAGTGGCCATGGTATGGCAAAATGGTAGGTGCTTACTTCGAGAGCCATCCAAACGACCCGAATGTGAGGGAAGCTGACATTACGAGAATAGACAAAACCCATATTTCTACCAAAATGTTAGCCGACACTTGGCACAGAAACGATGAATGGTACAATTACAAAAACATCAATCCAGAGGTAACCGTGTTATTAAATTTGGATGAATCTTCCTACCAAGGAGGTACAAATGGAGAAAATCATCCTATCGCTTGGTATCACGAGTATGATGGCGGTCGCGCTTGGTACACAGGCGGTGGGCACACGCCAGAAAGTTTTTTGGAGACTGAATTTTTAGAACATCTTTGGGGTGGTATTCAGTACGCTGCTGGTGACGGCAAACCTGTTAACTACAACTTGGAAACCGTAGCACCACAAGAAAGTCGCTTTATAACACAAACGCTAGACCAAAACCTAGACGAACCTATGGAACTGGTGATGTTGCCAGATGGTAAACTCCTGTTTGTGGAGCGTAAAGGGGCTATTAAGGTGTACGATGGTAAAATAAAAAGTAGTACAGTTATTCATAGGATGCAAGTAAATACGAAGTTTGAAGATGGTTTGTTGGGGGTAGCACTCGACCCTAATTTTATCGAAAATCGCTGGATTTACTTCTATTACGCTGACCCGATGGAAAGTCATCAAAATCTTTCCAGATTTGTGATGTCATCGGATTTTATGTCCATTGATACGACTTCTGAAAAAGTATTATTGACCGTAACCACTCAACGCGAAAAGTGTTGCCACGCTGGAGGTTCGGTAGAGTTTGATTCAAACGGATTGTTGTATGTTTCTACTGGCGATAACACCAATCCGTTTGAATCAGATGGATTTTCTCCCAGTGATGAGCGACCAGGTAGGGCACCATTCGATGCACAAGGTTCTTCTGCCAACACGAATGATTTGAGGGGTAAAATTTTGAGAATCAAGCCTGAACCTGATGGCACTTACAGTATTCCTGATGGTAATTTATTTCCAAAGGATGGCTCACAAGGTCGTCCAGAAATCTATGTGATGGGCTGCCGCAATCCGTTCCGAATCCATATTGATTCACATACAGGATTTGTATATTGGGGCGACGTAGGACCTGATGCTAGACAAGATAGTATGAACTTGGGTCCTCGTGGGCACGATGAAGTCAATCAAGCTCGCAAAGCAGGTTTTTTTGGCTGGCCCTATTTTGTAGGAAACAACAAGCCTTATTACAAAAGAGATTTTGCTAAGCAAGTCACCTATCAAGCCTTCGATCCTGCGCAACCTGTAAACGAATCTCCAAACAATACGGGAATTAAGCAGCTACCACCTGCCCAGCCTGCTTTCATTTGGTATCCTTACGCAAATTCTGATGAGTTTCCTTTAGTTGGTGATGGTGGTCGAAATGCAATGGCAGGCGTAGTGTATTACGCAGACGATTACAAGGATAATCCGGGAAGATTTCCGCGCTACTACGATAAAAAATTATTTACTTACGATTGGATACGGGGCTGGATTATGTCTGTCAGTATGGATGAGGAAGGTAATTTCAAAAGTATGGAAAGATTCATGCCAAGCCATAAATTTAGCAATCCAGTGGATATGATCATGTCCCCAAATGGAGATATGTACTTGTTGGAATATGGAACGAAATGGTTTGCACAGAATTTGGATGCTCGCTTGGTGCGAATTGAGTATATCTCAGGCAACAGAAAGCCAGTGGCAGCTTTTGAAGCAGATAAAATTTTAGGTGCTGCGCCTCTTACCGTTCAGTTTTCTTCTGCGAAATCCGTAGATTTCGATAACGATGAGTTGACTTACGAGTGGTACTTTGAAGGCTTTGATGCTGTTCAGTCTCAAGAACCTAATCCAACTTACACCTTTGAAAAGCCAGGCGAATACAGCGTGCATCTGATCATCAAAGACCCAAGTGGTGCCACATCAGAAAAAGCGATGACGATTTCGGTGGGCAATGAAATGCCACAATTGGCATGGAATATTCAAGGAAATTCTACCTTCTACTGGGATAATTCACCTTTGAGTTACAGCGTAAATGTGAGCGATAAAGAAGATGGTACAATTGGAAACGGGATTGATGAGCAGGCTGTAGCAGTCACCATAGATTATTTGGAACGCGGCTTTGACGCTAATGAAGCAGCTATGGGGCATCAAGAAGTTGCTGCTTTTTCCATTGGAAAGCAATTGATGGATAGGTCCGATTGTGCTACTTGTCATCAAATGAACGAAAAATCTATCGGACCAAGCTACTTGCAAGTGGCTGAGAAATATAAAAAAGATGCAAATGCTGTCAGTTATTTGGCATCAAAAATCATCAACGGTGGTGGTGGTGTTTGGGGCGAACGCGCAATGGCAGCTCATCCTAAGTTAACACCCGACGAAGCCAGTCAAATGGCAAGCTACATTATTTCTTTGGGTCAACAAGCAGGTAAGAAAAAGTTACCAGCGGTAGGCAAGTACGTATTCAACCAACATAAACCTACCCATAAGGAAGGAAAGTACATTCTGACTGCTTCTTACACAGACAAGGGAGGAGAAAAAATGGGGGCACTGACCAATAATCAAATCAAAGTGCTACGCAATCCAATGATTCCAGCTTATGAGGCAGACAATATACATGAAGTATCTAAGTTTGAGATTACGCCTGAACAAACTAATGGTGCAGTGAAGGAAAAGACGGAGATTATTCTAGGTAATGCTGAAGGATACGCGGTCTATAAAAATATTGATTTAACGACCATTAGGTCTATTTCTTTAACCGTTATGTTCAACTCACAATACTTTACAGGTGGCGCAGTAGAAATTAGCTTAGACAAACCAGATGGCGCAGTAATCGCTACTTTTGAAGCGACTGCCTTGAAAAATGGCTTGCAACAACTGGCGACTAACGTCACGGAAACTTCTGGCGTGCATGATTTATACGTTCGTTTTTCCAACGAAAAATCTGATGGTACAGTACTAGCATTACTTGGCTTGAAATTCAGCCAGCAAAAGGCTGGTACCTCACTTTAAATTTTGTAATTAACTTAAATGCAAAAGCGCGAAACATTCCCCCGTTTCGCGCTTTTGTTTTTTTCCTACACAATAGCTTGACACTTTGTTACTCCCAAAAAGAAAGACGTTGCTTATAGTAATTGATAGACCATTTGCGGTACTTTTTCAGAAAAGACGCGCCCAATAAGCCCAAAGAATCTGGATATTTTCCCGATGGTTTTACAATCACTTCTATTTGAATCGCACCTGATGGCATAATTACTTGCATTTGTACAATTCTAGCCAACATAGGTACTTGGTCTAAACCCATGACAAACGTCTCTCCCTCACTTGCCAACGCGGTGGTTGCAAAACTTTCAGTAATGATGTTAGATTCTGAACCAGAATCGAGAATCATCATTCTTTTACTGCCTTCCATCTCTACGGACACAATTGGCAGATGTTCAGACATTTCAAAAGATACTACTAGGTCTGGTATCAATTGCTTGGGTCTAGCCATCAAAGAACGCTGTTCAATACTCATCAACTCATAATCCACAATCAGTTCCTTATCTTGCAGGATTTCGTAGCCAATCAGTCCCCAAAGTTTCTGTTCCCAGTCCTCTTTCTAACTCCGTCAGGTCCATCACTATACTCAAAATATGCTTCTTTTCTATACATTCCCAGCGAAATAAAGTAACCTTTTAATTCCTCTATATTAATTTTTTGGTGGATTCCATAAGCCACAGCTTCGGAAGGTATGCCAGAAAAATAACGTTTATTGAGAACCAATCCAGGAGATCCTGTGTCCAAAATAAACCATCCACGCTGCCCATCAATATCGCCCTCCACGAGAATCATTCCTTGGCGTAACTCGAACGCGGTTGTGCAGATTGCATCAGACCAGACGAATTGCGGAAAAACCAACAAAAAAGACCACAACAATACTTTCATAGTGCTTTTTAATTTTGTGTTTGTTAAGCAATTCAAACTGTTCCAAATACAGGTAAAATCATCACTTCTTCTGCAACTTTGTTAATGAATTTACGAAAAAATTAATCTAATCGCTTGAAAATTAAATAGCTCAATCTTCAGTATCTCGCAAATCCTAAGATAGGTTACTCTTTAGTGCGCTCAGAAATTTATTTTACCTTGTCATTGAATTTCGTTTTTTAAATCATCTAGTAAAACAATTAACTTGAAATTAAAGTTTAATTTACATTTAGTTAATATTGCTTTTTGAGCTATATTTTTATTTACTTAGACTTAGCTAAGAAATTCTTATTCAAGGTATGAGCTGATGTTAAGCTATCTGATTTTAAAAAGCCTTTTCATATTTTCATAGAAAGTTCGCCAATCGTTGCGTGCGGGTGTTGGGTTTACCTACAGCAATCAAGAAACCGACGTAAATGGCTTAACTTAGTGTAGGATTTGGCTATCGAAACAACTGTTAGAGATTTAGATTGAACAAATTATTCAGGACTTTTGCAGTAAGTTTTTTAAACAGTAATTATTTGATTAATACTGGTACTTAGAAATATGATTTCAGAAAAACTACTGAATCGCAAAATTGAATAGTATTGAAATTTGAATAATTACGCATTAAATTGAAAGTTTTACTTTATTTTTTGTCCATTTACTTTCTAAAATCAAACAATTCAACTAATTTTAATTTAAGAAGTTGACTTTTTACAATAGTTTATCCTTTTAAAATTGATAATCTCCTTAGTATTATTTTTAATTAGAAATTGAATAAATTCATTAAATCCATGCTCAATTTTAAATTCAAGTTCCTCTTTATACATAGGGAATAATCCATAAATATTAATCAAACCATTTGAAGATTTAATTTTTTGAAATTTCTTTGGAAAAGTCATCGTTGGTAGTACTAAACATCCACAATAATCAGTATCATCCGAATATGGTTTCATTTCTTCATCCGCCTGTATCGTATGTCCAAGTCCAATCCATGTATCATAAAGATGTGGAAATTTTGCTGACTGCTTAATCATAGAAATTATCCAATCGAATTTTGTCTTACTCGGATACATTATTCCAAAATCAATCCCTTTGGGTATTAAAGTCATTAATTCTGCAAATCTATACGATTCTGAATCCTTTGGAATTTCACTTACATTCATCGCAATTGAACTCATACCAGAAGTCAACAATAGTTCAAATTCTACGTTTCTTGGTTTAATATGATAAACATCTAAATGTATATCACATGTAGGAATCTCATGAAATACATCTATATCCGCGTCTTTGAAAAATTTTTCAATGTGTTCATCAATCAACTCATAATGTTGTTGGTATTGTTCTTTATCTCTAAAATCCATTTGTTTTTAATCAATTTTTGCAACTATTTACTACCTAGATCTATGGATAACCAATTTTTTAGAAGAAATACTTTTAGCTACTTAAAAACTAAAGTGTTAATTACCAATTAT
>JAAUTG010000165.1 GCA_012031785.1 Saprospiraceae bacterium
TAATCGGATTTCATAAAAACAAAAGTTTTGCATAATTTAAACTATTCATAACTTTTGAGAAAGCCCAACTAGTCCTTTATTAACGTCAACCGATTGTTTTAATATTGCCTCAATCTTTTCGTCGGTCAGGCTGTTGTAATTGGTAGCATAGTCTGAAATAAGGGCAATTCTTTTTTCGCCCAGCTCTTTTCTTTCGACTTCATAAGCATCGTACAAAGCCCAGAAGGCGTCTTTTTTTTTGCGCTGTCTTCCAAATTTGATAAACTGGGCAACCGCTGCTTTCTTTTCCATGCCAAATACATTTTGAAAGATTTGGACTTCTTCTTTTAGCGATTGCGAATAAGATAGCGTGATTACAAAATTGATACGAGTGTAAGGAACGTTTTTTCATTGTTATTAAGTTTGAATTTAAATGATGGTTCGATTGTAATAGGGTATTCATTTGTGCTTGGTTAATGTTATCCCTATCAAATAACAGAGAATTAATCTTTCGATAAACGAATAATTAATCCTGCACCAAAGTCCGCCTGTACGAAGTATGAACCTGCACTAGCCGCAGCACCAGCACCACCTGTGCCTGCATAAAATCCAAAACCATTGAATTGAACTGGAGCCAGTAAACGTCCATGAAATCTAAGTCCGATTTTTTCGGATAGATAGACATTTGTACCAGCTTGAAGCCCAAAAGATAAAGCAGCTTCATCAAAGGAGGTGGGAGAAGAATCTAAATTAAAAGTGGTAAGTCCTAAAGATAATCCTCCAAAAGGTACTAAATTTTCATTTTTTGCAAACTGCTGTCTTACACCGATGTGATACCAGCTAATTCTAAGATCAGCGTTTTGACTAAATTCTGGTCGGAAATAATCCCTGTATTCGGCAGTGGTAGGCTGGTAAAAGTACTCGAGCTGAAAGGAAACATTGTCGTTGACCATGTTTAGAGATAACCCATAACTCTCACTGTCTTGTATGTTTAATTCGCCAAACTGGGCATAGATTTTACCGCCAAATGTGTAATTAATCTGAGGAATAATTTCAATAGTTTGAGCTTCTATCTTAAATGCAGTAAATGCAATAACGATAGCTGTCGAAATAAGATTTCGTAACATAAATTTAATTGTTTTAAAGTTTTCTCATAGCAGCATATCAACATGCTATGACTAATGAATTGTATTGTTGATTTTTAATCTTAGAAATGGTGGATTGACTTTATGCTCGCCAATCCACCTCTCCGAGTTAGTCCACTCTGATGGTATAGTCCTTATTCTCCCCATCAATTGTTATTTTTTCAACCAGCATTTCCAATTTTGTGGTTGAAATATGGTTTACCCCTAAAGACGCAAAGGTTTCATATTGAACTTCTCCATTGATGGAATCTTCACCGAGCTTTGTTGAAAAGGTCTTGCTCAGGAAATACTTACTCTTTGCATCAATGCGTATGGTCAACTGATCGCCTTTAACATACACATCCTCCCCTTTAGCGATAAGTACTCCATCTTTTTCAGTTACTTCCGCTTTATCAAAAAAGTCTAAAAGTTGACCTTTCGTCATGTAGGTATAAGCCAAACTGTATTTCATCGCATCGCTAACATACGCTAACTTACTTTCTATAACATTTTGTTGCATTTTTCCTCTAACACCAGCCTTTCGGTCAATATTAGTTTCACCGTCCACTACATTGATATTGAGTTCTCCTTTTTCATCAAATCGAAATTCACTTATCAGCGTGGTTTTATTTCCACCTTCCCCTGAAACGACAGCATGAAATTTCCAGATGTACGCTTTCAGCTTTTCAGTATTTTCAGCATCCACTTTACTCACTTCTAAGGCTAATTGATCCTTATTAATCTGAGCAAATGCTGTCAAACTACAAGTAGCTAATGCTACTAATAAAATTATACTTTTTTTCATTTTTTCAAAATTTTTGATATTGAAATTTTTGTAGAAATCAAAGTAAACGATGCCAGTACTATGCACCTTGATTTACCTTAGCTTTCCTTCTTCTGACCAAAAACACGATTAATGCTATAATAGCCGCAAGTAATCCCAAAATGTAAATAGCATTGTTCTTCAATATTACTATGAAGGATTTCTTCGCAACTACATATTCTGCCGCATACCCTTCTTCCATTTCAATCGCCCCCACAGACTTTGCATAAGCATCGTAAGCGGTTCTCATTGCTTGAAATTTTTCAGGAAAGTCTTTAGAAATATCTTTCGTTTCTCCTGGGTCTGTTTTAAGATTGTACATATACCATTTATTATCGCCTAATGGAATATTGTTTTTTACAACTTTAAAATCGCCCAGATAATACGCTGCACTATTTGACGCTTCCAAACCAATGCCTTCATTTTCCCCATAAACAGGTACAGCAGGATTTTGAATATGCGGCAATAAACTGTTTCCAGTAATCGGAGCATAGATTTTATTACTTACTGGTTTCATACCTGCTAATTCCAACATGGTGGGTACAATATCTGTGACAAAGCAAAAAGCGTTTGTTCGCTGCCCTTTCGGTATATTTTTGCCAGAAATAATTAAGGGAACGCGCACTCCTCCTTCACCGGTGTAGTATTTGAAAAAGGAAAATGGAGAAGCCAAGGCATGTGCAAACTCTGGACCTATACTTCCATAATATCCTTTGTCATCTATTCTATTTCTATTCGGTGTGGTAGCCATTTTTTTCTTGCCATTTCTTCAATATTGCATTAGCTTTATAATCGGCACCATCAGGACCATTATCAGATGCAACGATAAAAATGGTATTTTCAAATAGTCCTTTTTCCTTCAAGTAATTGATGTACTGACCAATATAGAAGTCCACGGCTTCCAACATCCCTGCCACAACTGCCATATCCGTGATGTATCCTATTTTTTCCTCTTCGGATAGTTCTTCCCATTTTTTGAAGTCCGGAAACATGCCATTCATCGAAGCATCAGCAGGAATAATACCCATGGCTTTTGCTTTTTCAAAACGCTTTTTTCGCAACACGTCCCAACCTTCCTTGTAAGTTTCAAGATAAGGCTCTACAAATTTTTTAGGTGCTTGCACGGGGGCGTGTATAGCTTGGAAAGCGATATAAGAAAAGAATGGCGCTGTCTTATCCTTTTCGGCTTCGTGAAAACCAATGGTTCGTTCAACGTAATCTTTTGTAGAGTAAAAATCATCCGGTAATTCCGTCTCTTCCCCGTCTGCATACCAATGGGCAAGGGGCTTCATGGGCAAATAACCTTTGGTGGAGTAGTTGTCTGCACCCGATCCACCCAAGACGAAGGTACGGTCAAAACCTCTGTAAAAAGGCAGGGTGTTTTTTATCATGTCCCAAGTGCCATTTGCCCGTAGCATAAGTTTTGTAACCCACTTCCTTCAAGCGAGTCGCCACCGTTTGTACTCGATCGTTTAATACGCCCGCATAGCCTGGTTTACTTTGATATTCCGTTGGCAAGAATTCCGGTAAGTTGGCTACGCCCGCCAAATGGCTGTCCGTCCCTGTGAGCAGCATGGCTCTGGAAGGGGCACAGACTGGGGAGGAGTGAAAATTGGTGAACATCATACCACCACCCGCTAATTGGTCTATGTTAGGCGTGTTTGCTTCCCCACCGAACGCTCCAAAATCCATTAATCCCGAGTCATCTACTAAGAAAATGACGATATTCGGCTTGGTATTGGTGCTATCTCCTGATTGTGCTGATAGCGAACCCACCAGCAGAAAAAAGAATAGAATAATCAAAATTGAATTTTTCATTTTTCATTAATTTTTAATTCCATAATATTTTGTTTGTTTCATCCTCCTGGTTCTGGTTTGTCCAGTGATACAACTTACTGCTTCATCTACTACTGTAATAGTTGAAAAAAAAGTCGGATGTTCCCTAAAAATTATACCCAATGGACACCGCATAGCGAATTGTCCAATACCAAAAATTGAGGTCAAAAGCTGAACTATTGAGTTCAATATCCCTGTAATTTCCACCTATGCCAAAATTTCGATTCAAAGCATCCGACAATCTAGCAAGTTCGTCACTACTCAGCGTGGTATTGGAATTAAAACGAACCCAATTGGGCGCATAACCCAAGCCTCCGAACTCAAAATCAACGAGCCAATTATTTTTAAGATGGACTTGATAGCCAAGCAAAACTCCAAAATTGAAAGCACGCAATTCCACGTCTATTCTAGTATCAAGATTGACCGCGGCATTACCAAATTGGGGATTGGAAGTATAATCCATACTATTGAATCGCACAAAGCCTCCTGTATAAAAGCCAGATGGTGCACTACATTCACAGAAATCAAGATAGCGTCGTACTTCTGCTAGGAAATAGCGGTTTTGAATATCTCTATTCAAAAACTGTAAGTCAGCATCCGAAATAAGCTGAAAATCGGATCGGTCAGCCCTCAAATTTGCACCAACACCAGCAACAATACTCAAGTTTGGTTTCACAAAACGCTCATAAGATATTTCACTTGTGGCGCTCAACAACGGTGGCACAATATTAACCTTGAGTACATTTTTCCGTAGTGGTGAAGCTGAGGATTGACTATTAGCAATGCTAATGCTCGTGAAAAGCAAAAGTAAAAATAGTGTTATTTTCATTTGAGTAAGGTGTTGATAATTTAAAGTGAAATAAAAAGCGAAACCTTGATTCCAGTTTTTACTTCACTTTTATTGGCACTACATGTCGTCTTTACTGCTGTTCCTTCATAAAGGTTTCGATGTTCGCTTGCATTTTTTTGAGTTGTGCTTTATACACTTTGTATTGTTCACTGCTCAATAAATCTTTTACACGGCTATCTCTACCTTTAACCAGTGCTATCAGGATTTTCTATTCGTATTCGTTGAGAAATCGGTAGCTCTTACTGCTACTAAACCAATAAAGAAATCCTCAATAATCTTTCTGAAGGCAGGTTTGTCATTCTCTGATAAGTTCAAATCATTGATGAAAGTCGTTACATTCTGCACCACCTTGTCTTGTTGCTCGGGCGATAAAATCTGAGCATTAGCAGAATAAGCCATTCCAAATACTAAAAAAGAAACAAAGAACAATCCTTTCAAAATTTTCAATGTTGTGTATTTATGTATAAAAATTACAGAAACTAGAAACCTCATTTCAAGTTTTCTAAATCATACTAAACGCATCGGCAAATCTGTCAAACGCTTACTAGTTAATCGTCGTACCGCATTGCCTATCGCAGCACCAATCGGTCCTAGCGGCGGTTCACCTACTGGAAGTGGTTGGTCTGCGCCTTCAATCAAAATTACCTCAATTTCTTTCGGAGCATGTCGCATCAACGCCATCTGATAAGGTCCATAGATGGTCGGATAGAGTTGTCCATCTATAATGGACATTCTTTCGTACATCGCTGCACTCATCCCCATAATGACACAGCCTTCCACTTGCGCTCTTACTTGATCTGGATTCACTGCTATTCCACAATCGAATACACAAGTCACTTTATGTACTTTGATTTCGTTCCCTTCTATCGAAACTTCTACCACCTGAGCGCACGGAGAACCCGCATCAATAGAAGCTGCAATACCCATCGCACGACCATTATTGACGCCATCTTTGTAAAATTCTCCTGCTTTTTGAATCACCGCTTTGAGTCGTTTACCATTGTCCTCATCGCTGATATGCGCCAATCGAAACGCCACAGGGTCTTTGCCTGCTTTGATCGCCATTTCATCCACAAAACTTTCGATGGCAAAGGTGTTTGCCAACAAACCCAAACTTCTCCAAGAGCTAGTACCAAAAGGCAAAGAAGTATGCCATTGCACGGCTCTATGGCTCGGTACTTTATCATACATGATATTTCCACCTCGCATGGCTCCAAGATCTGTTCCCATTACCTTATTCAGGATACTAGGGAATAGTGGCGCATTAATCACTACATCGCCACTGGCATAGTGGTGCTCCAATCCTTCCAATAGCCCATCCGCATTGAGTTTGCCACGCATGATGTGATGCGTAGGTGGACGGAACTGATCGTGCTGAAATTCTTCTTTTCTGGTAAAGAAATATTTTACGGGCTTGCCTACTGCCAAGGAAAGTTGAGCGGCTTCAATCGCATGGCGAGTATCCAAGCGTCTTCCAAAGCCACCGCCTAGATAAGTAGGGATGATGTTTACGTTTTCAACAGGCATATCTAAGGCTTTGGCAAGCTGCTTTTGCGTTAAGCCAACCACTTGAGTGGACATGATGATCGTTGCTTTGCCATCTTTCACATCGGCTACTGCTCCATTTGGCTCGATTTGAGCGTGTGCGCCAAGTGGACTCGAAAATTCTATGGATACCACACCTTCGGCATCAGGCTCTAATGCCTTACCCGATTTTTGGGTAATCATTTCGTCGCCTTTACCCACTTGAAGTATTTCTTTTATTTCTTCTTCCGTCCACACTTTAGGTATATCCCATTCAATCGTCAATTTATCTTTTGCGGCTAATGCTTCGGGAAAGGATGTTGCAACGACGCCTACCCAATCCTCCATTTTTACCACTTTCACCACGCCTGGCATTTGTTCTGCTTTACTAGCATCCACGCTTTTAATGTTGCACCGATATGTTCTTTCCGAACAATGCAGGCATGCAACATGTCAGGCATTTCCGCATCCATCCCAAAGATTGGATCACCTAACACTTTAGGTACTAAGTCCACTCTTTTGACTGGCTTACCTACAAAGTTGTAATTCTTAATGGAACGCAATGCAGGCGTTTTTGGCAATTTCCATTTGGTAACATCTGCGACCGCTTCCGCATAAGTCATACTTTTCCCACCGCCTGATACTATGCCGTTGCTTGTTGTAAGGCTTGAGGCTTCCACGCCCATTTTTTTTGCAGCTTCGCTTTTCACCATTTCCCGCATGGTAGCCGCCATTTCTCGAAGGGGTTGCCACAAGGAAGCAACAGATATACTTCCACCCGTGCTCAAACCATCTATAATACCAGTCGCTGTCGCAGCTGCAATTACTTGAATTTGTGTTACATCAACATCCAATTCATCTGCAACAATTTGGGCTAGACCTGTAAAAAGTCCCTGCCCCATTTCTACTTTTGGGGAATAGAGGGTGACTTGATTATCTTTTGTAATTTCAAACCAAAGATTGGCTTCCGTTCCCGTTCCTGAATAAGGAGGTACAATTGTTTCCGCCAATTCATATATCTTTCTTCGCGCTGGATTTCTGAACACAACCGTTCCCAATGCCAGTACTCCAAGTGTACCTATTCCAGCTCGAACCAAAAATTTACGACGTGATACGCTCTTACTGTTACTCATAATATTATTGGTCTATTTGCTTAGAAGATTGATTTAATTCCGCAGCCCGATGAATCGCTTTTCGCATTCGATAATACGTCGCACAACGACAGATATTTACAATGTTATTGTCAATGTCCTCGTCCGTTGGGTTCGGCACTTTTTCGATCAAAGCGGCGGTAGCCATCATAAATCCAGGCTGACAGTAGCCGCACTGTGGCACGACTTCCTCTATCCATGCCTGCTGCACTGGGTGTAAGTTTTCTTTTGTACCCAATCCTTCAATGGTTGTAACACGCTTGCCTTCTGCAAACTTTACTGAATAGGAACAAGAGCGAACCGCCTCGCCTTCTACATGTAAAGTACAAGCGCCACAAGCTGCTTTCCCACAACCAAATTTTGTACCTTTTAAATGGAGTACATCCCTCACCACCCATAGTAAAGGCGTGTTGCCATCCACATCTACGGTCTGTGGCTGACCATTTATATTGAATGAAATCTTCATGTTTTATTATTTTGATGATTTAGTATGGCTTAGACTAAATACGGATAATTATTTTTCTGGAATTACTGCTCCAGCTGCTGCCCATGCTTTCACGGCTTCGATGTATTCGTCTTTGGGTACAGGTGGTTTTTCTCTAGGATTACCATTGGCATCAACACCTGGCTCCCATGCCCAAAGTACCAGTTCATGCTCTGTGAGGTGGTGTACGGTTTCTTCTAGTGTTCTACCGCCGTTTTTGGTTGGATCGAGCATTGATTTTGCAATTTCAACCCTTGAAAGTCCTTCCCAAGCCATACTTCTCGGCGCAAGACTCCACTCTGGTGCGCCTGGTACACCTGAGAAATCATTATTTTCGTGTTGATGACAAGATTCGCAGCGCAGTGCAGGCATACCGTGGTTGTCCGCGCCACGTTGCACCCCAAAATTGTGAACGTGTCTATCTTCTCCTTGTCGAGGATAATCACTGGAAGGATGGCAATTGACACAGCGCTTGTGGGTAAGTACCGCCATCATTTTATCGAAAGGGGCTCCTTCCACTTCGCTTTTCTCGGTTGCTGGCGTTTGGCTATTAGTTTCAGCTTCTATGTTAGCAAAAACCAAAACCACCCCAACAAACATAGATGTTAGTAACAGATACAATAGTTTATTATTCATATTTAAGATTTATAGTGCGTATTTCTTCAATAAAAACTCCCTCAATGGTAAATGCGCTTCTTTCCCATCCCTCAATATACTAATCATAACACTGTCTAGTGTTTTTTCTAAAAGCTGCGCTTCCAGTTCTGGCTGTTCGTATCCCAATTGCTCGAAAGCCCAAGTGACTTTATGGACTATTGGCTGCATTTGTTGTGGATTATAATAGGAATCCTCCCATTTAAGTTTGTATTGCAACCTCCAATAATTATAGTCCTTTTCATCAACGATAAATACCCAATTGATGGCTTTCCTAATGGTTGCAGTGGGGTTTGATTCTTCTAAAACGCTCTTAGCAATTGCTTCAACTTTTTCTCCACATTGCTCATAAAGTGCATCTAGTAAACCTTTCTTGCTCTTAAAATGCCTAAATATCAGGGCTTCTGACACACCAGCTTGTTCGGCTATCATTGTTGTGGGGACAGCATTGTAGCCCTCTTTAGCAAAGAGTTCTAAAGCTATTTCTAATATTTTTTGTTGTTTGTTGTCAAGTAAACTGTATTTTATAGTAAGTACTTACACACAAAAGTAAATCTTACCAAATAAAACTGCAAATAATGATACTTTTTTTAATCTTTTGCAGTTTAATCTCTGATTGATTCTTTTTAAGTCCAAATCACGGTGGACTCAAAGCCTGCCAAATTGCCGTTCAGCCCAATACCGACCAGATAAACAGGATGGTTCGACTCGTAAACCGATGAGTAATCCTCTCCCAGCACGATGGCTGTTAAGTCACTCAAATTTTCTTCCATGAGTTCCACCACCGCTCTCGCTTTTGGCGCAAGCTCCTCGTTATGCTTATCAATAAAACGGTACAAGATGAAGTCTGCAGATTCAAATCGAGATACGATGCCTTTGGGTTCATCTGGGTTCAAACCTAACGCCTCCACAAAAGATTTAGGACTTAAATCAGGAATTGAATGTTCTAGGAAAAAAGGAGTAATTAGAATAGCGGCTTCCGAACCCAAATCATCAAAAAATAGTGCTCCAGTATATTGTCCAATTTGTTCGCTGACTTCACGAGGACTCAGCGTTTGGCGGTAATCGGTGATTTTGAGCAGCTCTTCTGCCATCGGAAATGCTAATTCATTGATTTCAGCAATTTTTTGGTTGGTTTGTTGCGTAAACCGTAGCTTCACCTCAAAGTTGGGCATGACTTGCTCTTTGATGAACGCAATGCCATTATCAATAACCGCTCTAGTGACCCGCACGCCTGACCGATCTTCTAACAGGATTAGAAAATTATAAAAGTAATCCAGAAATGCTTTTTCCATCGCATCTTCGGTTTGCTCAAGCAAGCGCTGAAAGTCATCCCTACTCACGATTCCATCTCCATTTGCTACGGATAGTAGCGCATTAGAAGTTGTTTCTAGGGTGTTTGCTAAGGCGTTTATTGTTATTAGTGACATTCTATTAAAATCTTATTCGAAAAAATTAGTGCTAGTCACGGTAAAAGATGAAGATTTAACCCATCAATCAGAAAGCGCAATAGCCCAAATCGCAATTGCATACTCCGCAGGATTAATACTCACCACCAAATCATTTGGCGTAATGCCATTCGTCAGCGTACCGCCTGTCATAAAGCCTCTGTAAAAAACAAGATCAATGTAAGCTCCTGGCTGTTTATCGTAGTAATTGATAAACGGGCTGATGATGCTAGAGATCGTGTTAAAATTGAACCAATTGTCCTCGTCAAAGCGCATCCACCAACTGGCAAATTGGATTTCAGCCGTCAACCCTGTACTCGATCTGGATATGACTTTGA
>JAAUTG010000012.1 GCA_012031785.1 Saprospiraceae bacterium
AAACAACTCCATTTATTAGGAGATACGTTTCATTTTCAGGAGAGGTAGATCTTAATCTATTATGATCGGGTTTGCATAGTACAAGTCGCGCAAATAAGCAATAGCATCGCGGTCTGCCGGCGTAATAAATGCTTCCAATTCGTTACGGAGTATGCGTCTATCTTTAACAAAAGACTGATATTCAGCTATTTGTTTTGTAATCGTTGACGTATAATTCTGCATCGCTGATGGATTAACCATGGGGGCTTTTGAAGTGGATTTGATATTTTCTTGTTGGTTGCGTTTTTGGTACTTTTCCCATTGCTCTTGGTTTAAAATCTCTTTCAATAATTGCTGTTTTTCTGTTTTGTAATCCTGTCCCTTACGTTTTCCTCTGTTAAAAGCCAGTTCCATATCTGCTAACAACTGTGCTTGTTCTCCTGTCACTTTCAAGTAATCGTACACTTTTAAATACATGTCTTTGTAGGTCTTTGCATCTATTTTGTCTTGCTCTGCATTGATGCCTTCCATAAAATTCAGGTAGTTGGCGCGTTGGGTTTCTGTCAATGTAGCTTCTATTCTGCTGGTCAATGTTTGCGACAGTTGCTGAATAGCTTTTTGATAATCATCCTTGTACATTAATTGGTCTTCTAGTTTTTTTTCTTGTACACCAATTTCTTGGTTTATTTGCACAATTGCTGCCACTTGTGCTTCACTCACTTGCAGATCTTCCATCATTTCCGCGTTGTAGTAAGGAAAGAAAGAGTAGTCCGTCTGCGCGTAAGCTGCCTTACTGATACATAAAGTCAGTACAATCAATAATAAAGATGTCCTTCCCATGTTATGGTAAATTTTACTGATTAAAAAATTTAAAAGATAATTCACATTAGATTTAGATGAATAAAAAGAGTATTCTGGTGTGTAAAAAGGAAGGAATTTTTTGTTAAATTATGAGTTTGTAACCTATCAACTATCCGTTATAAGCTGATGCTATACATCTAGCTATCTATTTATATAAAATTAACTAATTGATAGTAAACGTGTTGTAAAAGTAAATTATTAATTTATCTATTGCTCAATTGCTAACACGTAAAAATTAAAAAATCAAACTATTCCTTTTGTGGCACATGAGTTTTACTCGCAAACACAAAAGTGTGCGTTCGGAAGATAATTGTTTGTCTTTTCCGATTACTTGTAACGCTAATTTGTTTCGCTTCATACACACATTAAACCATATCCAACGACTTGTCTTTTAACTTTTGTTTAGACTAACCCTTGTTGTACGGCAAACTTTACTAACTCTGTACTTGTGGTAAAATTTAACTTACGCAAAATATTCTTTCGGTGTGTCTCCACGGTGTGTTTACTAATATATAAATTTTGGCTAATTGCCTGACTCGTCTGTCCTTGACTAATGAGACTTAGAATCTCTTTTTCTCGCTTGGAAAGACTAATACACTTTTGAAAATTGTCCTTCAGTACTGGCTTTTTAGGTAATTTAGGCTCTGTCAGGTTTACATTGCGACCAATACATACTTCATCGTGGTTGAGTATAGTTTGGAGCGCCTGTCTAAACTCATCGGGAGAAGTTGTTTTCAATAAGTACCCATCCACGCCTAGTCGTAGCACTGCTTTCACTAGAGCAGTCTCGTTGTAAGCAGTATAAGCACAAATCTTCATACTAGGCGCAATGGACTTAATTCTCCTAACCAAAGGTGCATATTCGATGTCAGGTAAATTCAAGTCGAGTAGTAACAAGTCTGTTTTGTGGTGTGCTAGATGCGTTAGGATGTCCTGCCCTGTAAAGGCATGTTGGCAGAATTGAAAATTAGGTAGCTTTTCCAGCATGGCTTTTACACCAATTCCAACGATAGGATGGTCGTCCACCAATGCGATGTTTGTATAATTTCTATTCATGGGTTTGTTTTTTATGGACAGACTTGTACTGTTTGGAGTTTATAAGTTTATACCTTTGTAAGCATATCTCTTTGATAATTAAATAGCTGTCCAAAGCCTATACTTCTTTTAAAATCCAACAAGAGCTATCTGCCCTACTTAAATCAGCTCTACCTGTATTACGGTATTTTATTCAATCAGGTTTCACTAAAAGGAGAATAATTTTTTAGCGTTCAAAAAATGGTCAAATGAACGGAAAGTGATTCAGAGCAGCATTATACTACACCCAACATTATATAATTTTATTTTTAGCTTAAAAATATATTTAAAATTTTATTTTTCGGTAATTTTTATTGAAAAAAAGATATTTATCAATCATGCCTGTATATTTTTAGATATTGGAGGGATAGTGATAGAAAATGATGTCTTAATTGCTTTTCAAGGTGAGGATAAGTACGAAAATGCGCCCAATCAATCTCCTACGGTTGGTTCTGAAAGTATAATTGTGACTTTTGAATTGAAGTAAAAGACAATCAAAACCATTCACAACAAACTTGAAACGAAAAGAGCGAACCTAATCAGGTTCGCTCTTTTTTGTTTCGCCACATGCAAAACTCTATTCTTGATTAAAAATTTGGGTGAATAATCGGGCTTGAACCGACGACCTCCGGAATCACAATCCGGCGCTCTAACCAACTGAGCTATACTCACCATCAGTATGTTCCCTGTAACGGACTGCAAAGATAAAAAGTTCCTTTGTTTTGTCAATTTTTTGGTAACTTTTTTTGTAATTAAGTGACCTTGCCTGAGCAGTAGGCATTTACAGATTGCCTGATTTTGGACTTGTAATCAAGCAAAATAAGAAATATTTAATCCTACTGCCTTTTGAAAAAGATGTAATCCGAAACTGGTGGATCAACTCCTTTTTGACGGATTAATAGTGCGACTTGCCCACGGTGGTGGGTAGAATGGTTGATTACGTGCATCAGAATTTCGTGCAACTGGTTTTGATACAGTTGCCCTTTTGTGTTTCTATACACCACTAACTGATTGGCTGGAATCAAATCAGATTCTAACAACTGAAAAGTTTTTTGGTGTAAGTTTTTGTTCAAAGCGCGCATCTCTGCGGGCAAGTGAACATCCCAAATGCCATGCTCGTAAGTTTCTTTTAAAATTCTGCTCAACCAAATATGATGTGTGTTCAATAAATGACTCATCAATTCATCTGCTCGGTCTGGAGCTTCCTCGTCGCTTTGTAATGAACGGATGAAAAGCTCGTTCATTTGTTGATTGTACTCAAATAAATCTTGAAATAATTCGCTTAGTATCATAATTTATGAATCATTTTGGTTCTTTAACCACTATTTTCGCTACACCCAAGTTCTGACGCTTGGTATGCAAAGATACAAAATACACGCCTTTCGGTAAATTTTCCAATTCTAAATGATATTCTTTATTCCAACTTGATGGTATATTTTTTTGCTGCACCACTTGACCTAAAATATTCGTACAAGTCAATACAATATAGTCTGCTTGTTCAACATCTTGAAAGTCATGGAGTTGAACGTAAATACTACCCAAAGTAGGGTTAGGAAAAACTCGAAATGCCACCTTTTGTTCGGGGTGTAAAACTTGATTAATCAAAGGGCTTGCAGTATTGCCATCTCTGGTGTTATTGCCTTTGTAAGTATGCCACCAAACCCTATCTGGATTAAACGCTGCGGAAAGCGGATACACATTAACATACGCAGAATCTGGGGCTGCACCGAAATTTTGCGTATAACTCAACACTACCAAATCCATCAACTGGTCGCCATTTACATCTCCTATGCAAACCCCATTCATATAAGTCCAGCCGTTTGGTCGCAAAGGGAAATTGGGTACTTCGCCTGTTCCATCCAATTCGTAAGCATGAATAAACCCTTTGCCCGTAGCTACTTCAAAAATATTACTTCCAAAAATAAGCTCTGGTGCTTTATCATCATCCACATCCGCCACTGCAATAATACCTTCTAAGCCACCTGTTTTTACAATAGGAAAACCATCCAGTAAACTGCCATCTGCTCGCCAAGCGTACAGCATTTCATCTGCTTCTCCTCCGTTTGGACGGCTCATCAAGATGAGTGGTTCGTCTTCATAGTCAATAATCGTAGGCGTGGAGTAAGTCCAACTATTTTCTACTACTGGTTTTTTCCATTCCTCCAAATACTCACCTCTGCCATTTCTCGCAAAATATTCAGGGAAATCGCCATGCCCAGCCGCTACTATCTCCAAACCTATATTCCTGTCCAAGTCTCTTAAAATAGGCGATTGATAGCTATACCTCAAACCTTCTACTTGTTTAGGAAATCCCGTTTGAAGCGTCCCATCCAGGTTTAACACATACTGCGATTGGGTGGAAAAAACTATAATTTCTAATGCTCCATCTCCATCCACATCTCCCACTGAGGGCGTTACAGCAGGAGTTCTATCTAAGGATATTGGGAAATTAGGATGAAAAGAAGTTCCATCCATGCGCAAAGCGTGAATTTTTCCTGCTGGCGACACTCGCTCACACACTATAATTTCCATCTTTCCATCACCATCCAAATCAGCCAGCGTAGGAGCAGAAAGCATCCAATGGTTGTCAAAATTCAACGGGAAGTTGGGTAAATCTATACCTTTATCATCGGTTAAGTACAACCTTCCTGGTAAAGTTCCGCCAGTGTTCCACGCAATTTCTAAGCGACCATCGCCGTCCATATCCGCTACGCTTGGTGGATAAATAGCAACGCCTATGATTGGTTTTTCCCAAACCAAACCTTGTGCTGAAAATACGTACATCGTTTGATTTACACCAACAATAATTTCGTCTGTGCCATCGCCATCCAAATCTGCTAAAGTAAGGTTACGAAAGTTTTTAAACGTACTGTTGGCAAGAATGTGCTTTGGAAAGCCAGTTAATTGTGGTAAGTCTGCTCCATTTTTTTCTATTTGACCATCCACTAAGATGGGTTGGGTGATAATTGTACCATCCTGTTGCACAAAGGCTTGTAGATACTGTCCTTGTGATTTAAAATAAAAAGTGGCAATTAGTGTTAAAATTAATACAATATTTTTCATGGTAATTCCATTTTTACGCTATCTCCAATCTTGATGCTGCCACCATGAAGCACTTTTGCCGTCATGCCACCATGTCCACGCATAGCGCTGTATCCGCCTGCGCCTAAATTTTCTTCCATGCGCGAACAAGGATGGCATTGCCCTGTGATGGATAGTAATACCTCATCTCCAATCCTAACTACTTGGTCTTTGAGTGCCAAAAGGTTAATTCCAGCAACGACGATGTTGCGTCGAAGCAGTTTAGGGTCTAAGTTTTCAATACCCATAATGTTTTCAACCACTTGTAAGTGTTCGGCTTGAATAAGTGTCACCATGCGGTTGCCATCTGTTTTGCTGTAATGGTCGTTTTCAAGTCCTTTTTCTATCGTGACTTCGACTGCTGACACCTCGACTAATGGACCACGCTTAATAGGTCGTACACCTATCCACTGAACTGTACCAATTTGTGGGATATGCTGCATTAATTCTTTTAACGTGCTTGGTGCGAAGGACATATAGCAAAAGTTAGATGAAAAAATAAATGAGTTATGAGTTATTTGTGTAGTAATGAATAAGTTGCGAAAGTGAACTGATGTTCTTTATTACAAAAGTAAAGATTATTTTTCAATTATTAACTACACTAGTAATTTACTGATGTGATGTGATTGATTTTTTGGTTTTTAGCTGTCCCAAGCAAGTAAAGACCAATAGATTACTATTTCTTCCGTTCTGTTACAAAATTTACTAATTGCTCCATCGCTTCTCTGGCAGGGGAAAACGGGAACTGATGCAGCATCGCAAAAGCATCTTTTTTGTATTGATACATAGCTTGTTGTGTGTATTCGATTCCGCCACTTTGAAGCACGAAATCAATTACTTCTCTTACTTTGTCAGGCTTCGTATTGTGTCGTTTTATCAGATAGATAATGTGTCGTTTTTGGCTGGCGGAGGCTTTTTCTAATGCATAAATGAGTGGTAGCGTCATCTTTTTTTCCTTAATATCTATGCCCAATGGTTTTCCTACATCGTCTGTACCGTAATCAAATAAGTCGTCCTTGATTTGAAAGGCAATACCAATTTTTTCTCCAAATTGGTGCATTGCGCGTATAATTTCCTCGTCATTCGTCACCGAAGCTGCGCCAGCCGCACAAGCAGACGCAATCAATGAGGCAGTTTTACTTTTTATCACATCATAGTATATCTTTTCTTTAATATCTAAGCGTCTAGCCTTTTCCATTTGTAGTAATTCGCCTTCACTCATAGCTTGCACAGCTTCTGACATAATTTCCAATAAGCGAAATTGTTTCTGCTTCAGCGCAATGAGCAAACCTTGGGAAAGTAGGTAATCACCTACTAATACTGCGATTTTATTTTCCAAAGTGCGTTGATAGAAAAGAAACCGCGTCGCTCGTAAGAATCATCTACCACATCGTCATGCACCAAACTAGCAGTGTGGAGCAGTTCAATCATAGCTGCGCCCACGTAAGTCGCTTCATTGATATGACCACAAATTTTAGCTGCCAAGAAAACGAACATGGGACGGACTTGTTTTCCTTTCCTTTTTACGATATAGTAGGTGATACGATCAAGCAAAGGAACTTTACTTTTCATAGCACTTCTAAAGTAGTGCTCAAATTCGTCAAGTTCCTTTTCTATGGGAGACTTAATGTTGTTTAACGTTTTTGTCATAGAAACTAACTTTGTTTTGCTGGCTTGAAACAGGTTTGTGAAAAAAGACTAATTAATTGACAGATTAGCTACCACAAATCAACAAAACTTTACTTTATTCAGACAAATTATTTGACTTAAAGTTTCATTACTTACAGAATCTTCTGAAAGTAAGTGGATTTTGATCAATAATTGATATATGAAAATAATAGAACAAAGTTCTAATAAATTTGATAGAAATAAATCCTTATTTTGCAAATTAGTCGCCTAAATGTAGGTAGATACGAAATTAAGAAACCATTTGCTGGATGCAAGTTAGCTATTAGTTCATGTTGCGCGGCTGGTTATTTGGTTACTTGTTTGTGAAGTTATTTGGTGGGATTCTATTTTTTAATCTTCCAAACGATTCAATACCAAGCAACTAAAGATTAACTGCTTAACCTTAGCTTCTAATCCTATTGACAAATGACCAAAGGATAAATAACCAGTTGCGTAACCTCAGTTGTTAAGTCTTTGATGGTTTGCTTAAAGAAAACAAGCAACTATCTATTAAAAAGACGTATAAAGTGTAGGCGTGTTGAAATAGGTTTTTGTTGAGTATCATGGTACTAGTTGATACCATTTTTTTAAAAAATTGATGCAATATAATCGTGTTATCATTATTCAGAACGAATCAAATTTTGGGAAGTTTATCTTTCTTGTTTTATCTTTTTATAATAAGAGGAAGTGTTTTTATATTTCCCACTCAACTGACTTGGGAGCCTACTCAAATGGGAATTTTGGGCTTAGAAACGTGGAAATTACTTCAACCACAACCGCTTTGGATTAAAGATTTGATGGCTTGTGTATTCATTTTTGCGCAAGCGGTCGGTATCAGTTATGTGTTGAGGAAACACCGAATTTTAAATGAGGATATTTTGCTGCCAGGCGCGTTATATTTGCTAGTTGCTTCTGCAATACCTGTATTCCTTCATCTTTCACCTTTACTAATCGCTACTACTTTTATTTTAGTTGCCATAGATCAATTTATGGCAACTTATCGCATACCAGCTTGTGAAGCCTATCTTTTTAACACTGGATTCTGGATCGGATTGGCAAGTTTGTTTTATTTTTCCAGTATCGCACTAGTGCTATTAGCTATTTTTGGACTAGGTTCTTTGAGGGCGTGGAAATTCAAAGAAGTAATCATTCTCTTGAGTGGCGTATTTGTAATTTATTTACTTGTTGGTGTCTATTGGTTTTGGATAGATGGCTTTGATTACTTTTGGACGAATCATTTCTTGAATAATATCAGTTTGTTCAGTTTCAAGGGTATTCAAGATATGAACACATTTATTTCATTGGGCATAATGTCTTTTTTACTATTAGCTGTATTGTTTGGCTACTTTGGTTTAATGCAAACCAAGACTATTCAATTTCAAAAAAAGATAGGGGTGCTGTATTTTGTATTATTTGTGAGCCTATTTTCTATTGGTTTTCAAGCCAATGTTGATTTAGGGCATTTGTATATTTTAACTTTTACCCATCGGAATTTTTGTTAGGTTTACTTTTGAAAGAGATGCGTTCCTCCAATGCAGAGGTTTTTCATCTATTTTTATTGTTGATGATATTGATTTGGCAGGCGCGTCCTTTCTGGATGAATTGAGTTTTTCGTTCTTTTGTATTGGCGTTTGCAGAATAGGAAAACTCCAATGTGTTTCGTTCAAATAAAATTACGGTTTACATGAAATTTGGTGTAATTGTTTTTCCTGGTTCTAATTGTGATGATGATGTAGTGCATGTACTTGGCGATGTGTTGAATCAAGAAGTTGTAAAACTTTGGCATAAAGACACGGAGTTAAGCGGATTTTCTAAAGGAGATTGTATTGTAGTGCCAGGTGGGTTTTCTTACGGCGACTATTTGCGGGCTGGTGCGATTGCTCGCCTATCTCCGATTATGCCGGCTGTGGTTGATTTTGCTAATCAGGGTGGCTATGTATGGGGTATTTGTAACGGATTCCAAATCCTTTGTGAAGCTGGACTTTTGCCTGGTGTACTACTAAGAAACGCCAACCAAAAATTCATTTGTAAAAATACTTATTTAAAAGCACAGACTAATAATTCTGCTATCACAGCTACTATAGTGAAGCAAAAGCCACTAAAAATACCAATTGCCCACGCTGAAGGTCGTTACCATGCGCCCGAAGAAACACTAGCAGAACTAGTCACAAACGATCAAATTTTGTTTAAATACTGTGATGCTAATGGAAGAGAAGATGAGGCAGCTAATCCTAACGGTTCTACACTAAATATTGCTGGTATTTGCAATAAAACGAGGAATGTTTTTGGTATGATGCCTCATCCAGAGCGTGCCTCTGAAGAAGTGTTGAGTAACACGGATGGCAAATTCTTGTTTGAATCACTGCTTACTACCGTAAGAATGGAAAACAATGCTTGAAAGCAGGAGATAAATTCAGGGCGACTGTTATTTCTAGTGTAACAGTCGCCCTCTGTATGGCTTAAAAATCAGTACCAATCGAAACAAACCATCTTGGTTCTTGCACAATGCGCGTTTCAATTCCCCAAGCGCGATCTAGTCGAATGAAATATCCAAATAATACCATCCTCACGCCATAACCATAGCCCAAGACGATAGGGTCTCTAAAATAATTAACCTTCACCGTAACGGGTCCATTGGAAAAAGTGCTGGTGTTCAGTGGACTTTCCTCTGTGAAAGGCGAAGGACCTGTCCAAGCAGTACCTACATCAAAAAAGCCAACGGCTTGAAAATTGCGGAAGAAAGAAGAAGGTTGCTTCCAAAAGTAACGAAAAATAGGTACTCTGAACTCGTTGTTAATCAAGGCAAACGAAGTACCATTGCGAATATTGAGCGGAAATCCTCTCAAGTTACTAATATCTTGGCGATAAGAAAAGTTACCTTCTGTGGGTTGAGGTATATTTTCATTCAAGGATGGGAATATCCAGTTGTCTGTACCGCCGATTCGGAATAAAATTTGCTCTCTACCAAAAGTAGTTGCGCCAGCGACGCGCAAAGCAAAGATTGATTTTTATCCAGACGCTGATAATGCCTAAAGTCAAGCCCTAGAATAGTCATAAATCCGTCCTTGACATCCAACCCTTCATTACCCAACAAATCCAAATCAAATTGTTTTACTAATTCTGCATACAGTTTGTAGCGTGTGCCGTTTTTGATGTTCAACGCCACATCCAACGTATTATCAAAAATATACTCTACGCCCAAGCCCAAGCGTTGCTCTCTAAAAGTAGGTACATTAAGGATGACACTGTCCGTGGCAAGTGGTGTGGTCACATCCACTCGAAGCGTGGACGTGGCGCGAATGCTACGGTAGATGTCAAAGGATAGCGAACACTGAATTGACCTACAATATTTTGTACTTCTATGCGACGACCATCAAAACCACGCGCTTGTTCGGCTGGAAAGCGAAGCATTCTCCTATAAAACGCATAACGTTTGTCTAAACGAGTCTTTTTATCATCGAATAAAAAGTAATATTCATATCCATTAAAAGAAGTCGGAACGCGCACACCAGCTTCTATTACATAGTCTTCCAACAAATCTTTGAAATTCACTTTCGTTAAAATACCTGGTGGCGGATAACCAAAGTCTTCTGGAATACCTGAAAAGCTGTTTAACCCACCAAAGAGTTGGTCATTATTCATTTCCGTAGTGAAATAATCTGTTCTAAACCGCAAACGATAAGGTATAATTCGCCCTGGCTTAAAATCATATATCCCTTTTGCGGAGGTAGCAGTTTTAGGAGTTAAACTAGCATCGAAAGCAGGTAGCTCAAAATCTGCAAGAGTTTCTTCTTGTACGGGTTCAGGTGTTGTTTCGATAGGCGTTTCAGCGGTAGGTTCTGTTTGAATTGCTGGTGTTTCTTGCTCTACTGCTTTAACTGGTTCTTCTCGTTTTTCGTCGAACTCGGACTGAAAATAGTAATTCGAAGGTTCTTTGTCCTTCTTTTCAGTCGGTTCTTTTTGCTGCGGAACGGTATCTTTAGGAGTTGGCTTTATTTCAATGATAGGTCTTCGGGTATTGTTCTTAGTACCCAAAACAGTGGTTTCAATTGGCATGTCTTTATCACGCTGTGCAATAGCCGCTCGATGATAAGTGAAAAAAGGTTTTGTAATGCGCTTCTCTGTGTTTAGCGTATCCACTAGAATTTTGTAATCTCGACCTTCCTTTACTAACTGTGCTAAGGTGTTTTTGCGCGTAGCTTGGCTCTGTTCTAAAATGCTGTTTTTATAGTTAGTAACTAGATGATTTACAGCTTTTTGCTTGATAACTGGTCTGAAATAGCTAGTGTCAAGTGTGGAAGAATCTATAATTTGATAAGTTGAATCTGCGTGAATCACAATTTCTTCTCCACTTGAAAAAACAATCACTTGTTCAAAATGCGATACATAATCTTCTAAATAGCCTACCTGACGGTTGTAAATTCCATTTTCATCACTTAAAAAGCTGAAATAGGTACTATCTATGTATGTTGGCTGCCTTTCATTTGAATATGGAGTGTGGGTAAGGCGAATCAAGTTATTGGAGCGAGTTTCTAGATCAAAATAAAATAAATCGTAGTTTTGGATTGGTGGCAAAGAATCCATTTTAGCAGGAGTGAGTATAGAATCAGGACGATTAGATGCCCAAATAATTCCTTTTCGATTGCCAATTTGCACAAATTTTGCATCTAGGTCGTCGTAATAATCCTTCGTAATGGCTTGAGGTTGACGAGAATTGATGAAGTATAGATAAAACATCTGAAAACCCTCTTGACGTGGCAGTTATTACCATAGTTTGCAAATCTACATAATCCATGCTATGCACGCGCTGCAACTGGGGTGTTAAATCTTCTTTGAATGTTTTTTTGAGGTTGATGTCGTATCGAATTAGCTTAGGCTGATCGCGTTGTTCATACAAGACAGCTAATTCAAAACTACTTGGACTCCACGCCAACATTGGATAACCATAATCTGTGGCTTGAAAAATGTTGCGGTAGCCTTCTGTAAAAATCACTTCGCGCTTGTCCGTAGCCACATGGTGCAAATATACTTTTGACTTACCTAACTCATTGACAACGTAGGCGATGTGCTGACCATTTGGACTTATTTTTACTTGAAGAATAGGGGAGTGGCGACGATTTTTAATAGTAAGTGCTTTACCGTCTGGAGATTCTCCATTTTTAGCTCTTCAAGGTAGCGCGTCTGAAAGTAATCCTGCCATTGTGAAAGGACTTTTTCAAAACTAATCCCCAACACAAACAAAAAACCATTCTCTAAATTGCGATTGATGCGCGTCAAATAAAGAATATCGGATAAATTTCTTGTTCCATACTTCAACCCCACGTAGTACCACAGTGAATGACCAGCTAAGATGGGATATTCAATCGCAAAGTACTTCAAAATCTTTGAATTGTGGTTTAGCAAACACCTCGCGTAGTTGGCTATCTAAGTCTGTATTCCATTCTTCTCCCACATAGGCAACTAAACCCTGCTTGTACCATTCTGGTAAATCGAGTAATACTGCGTTTTGCACAATTTCCTGGAGATTAGAACCGAAGAGCATTGCGTCTATGTAAATGGCAGCAATACCCTGACGAATTTGTTGACGCAAGTGATTGTGGTCGCCATTGAAATAGACAAATAGCTTATTTTCAACAGTCTTGGTTTGCCCTACTACATTTTCAAAGGCTTCTTCTGACCCTATGTTATTTTGCTTCAAATCTGTTAAATCACTATATACAATGATTTCCAGCTTTTCATTCATTCGATGTTCTAAAAAATTTTGTATTTCGGCAAAATCATATTCTGCCATCACTACCGCAGCTTGTCCAATGTAGCGCGCCTCGCCGTACCAGTAGGTGACAAAATTATCACTTTCATACTCCGACCATTCCTCGAAGTCTTTGTGGAATTGTACCCTGTTTTTACCAAATTGTACTTGATTAGTACCTTGAGCAAGGAGAACAGTGTGCGCCAAAAACAAAAAAAGTAAGCTACTATATTTCATGGTGCTGGTTGATGTATTAGGTTCAGCTAAAAAAAAATCTTTTTATAGACACGACATCTTGGAAACGCCTCGCCTAAAGTTCAAACGAAATGGTACATCTGTTTATCAGTGATGTTCCGCGGTTCGCTACTTGCTTTTTAAAAGGTTTCCAAATACTTGTACAGCGTGCCTACCAATTGAGGTTACTCGAAATAGTGGTAGTTTGGCATATAGCAAAAAGCGGCTTGCGCAACATCAATTGTGATATACGAATAAACTGCCTACTAATATAACTCCTATTTTGAAAAAAAGGTGAAAAAATTTTGCTTTTTTGTCGCTTAGCTTATCAACTACGTGGATTTTATGACCAAAAAGTTAATTAATATTAGTTTTAAATACTGATAATCAATGAGTTGAAAGAGATAAGCTACCTGTTAAAATAGCTAAATGACGATAATGGCTTTTTTTCAATCCAACCTGTGGTTTCATCGGAGAGTCCTACTTTGTACCAATCTCCAATCTCATCCAGCAGTTGTAATTTGGTACCTTCATGAAGCAGTTGCAGTTCAGTGCTGGCTTCATCTGCACCTATGCGCAGTGCCGCGCTAGGTATAGTAATAATAGCTTCGTTACGCTGTGCTACCGCTGCCGTGCTACTTTGTGCCAAGAAAAAAGTGAAGATACTCAAAATTAAGCCAACGACACCCGCCACAAAACCCCACTTCTTAGCTTTGCGCGTGCCAGCCATTAACCATATTGCCCAACCTGCTCCAGCCAACCAAACTAAAGCGATTGTTAATCCACTCCATACCGCAGCAGAGAAAAGATGATAAAGGCTTTGCCACCATTGAATCAGGAAAAAGGTAGGCGCAGGAGGTAGCTCATCTTGAAGTTGGTTTTGTACTAATTCGAGATTGTGTCGCGTGTCTTTGTCGTTTGGTTTTAAGCGGAGCGCGCGCTCGTAGTACAGCACTGCTTTTCCAATTGCTCCATCTTTGTAGTACGCATTGCCTAAGTTATAATACAACTCTGGTGCTACATAACCCTGAAGGAGTAAGGATTCATAAGTAGCTATTGCTTCTTTGTAGTTCTTATTGACAAATGCTTGATTAGCAGTTTCAAATTTAGTGTTGACATCTTGCCCAAAGAGTAAGAAAGTCCAGGTTACCAGTAAAGATAATATCCAAAAACGGTACATACAGCGTTGGGAAATTTTTGTGTTATCTGACAATTTTTGTCTGAAGAATAATTTAGTGATTAATGTTATGCAATGGGTCATTTGTTGGGATGATTAAGAACTTGTACTAGGCGATTGAATTATTCTCTAAGTAGTTCATGCTAAAACATTTAGAGGGTTCAAAGAGAAAATCCTTTCAAGTAATCAAATAACCAACAAGAGCAAATAGTTCACAATTGCACTGCAAAATACACATTGAGTAAAAACAAAGCAGCACAAAATAATCTGTTTTGTGGAAGATTACTGAAACGTTAACATTTTTTGTTGGAATTTTTGATAATCGTAACGCTAAAATAGATAAATCATCGAACTTCTTTCCCTTATTTTGTGTCTAAATAGTAGAAATTGTGTAATCAGCTACGCAGTTCATGTAATTAATACTATCAAGGTCAATAAATAAAGAGAAAAATAATTGTGATGAGACAATTCCAAATAATATTCTTTTTGCTAAGCATTGCAGTGCTAAGTTTTGGGCAAGCTAGGCAAGCAGGGGCAGATACTTTGTTGGTACAGTTTTCAGGATTGGTACTGGATGGGACGGACGAAAATTTAGTACCTGTACCATTTACTAATATTTTGGTGATAAATAAACAAAGAGGAACGTATTCCGATTTTAATGGCTTTTTTTCTATTGTAGTTGAAAAGGGAGACATTATTGAATTTTCGGCAGTTGGATATAAAACAGTACAATACTTGATTCCAAAAGATTTGACAGACAATCGCTATTCTATTGTGCAATTGATGACTCAAGATACAATTAATTTACCTGAAACAGTAGTATTCCCATGGCCCAGCCGCGATCATTTTAGATTAGAATTTCTTGCTATGGATGTCACACCAGAATTGCAGGATTATGCTGCGCGCAATTTGGCGGAAGAAGTGCTTAGTCAGGCTAGAGAAAACCTGCCTTATGACGGTCGAGAAAATGCAAGTTATTACTTGCGTCAGCAGGCAGGACAAAACTATTACATTGGTCAACGACCTCCTATGAATATATTTAACCCAATTGCTTGGAAACAATTTTTTGACGCATGGAAGCGAGGTGACTTTAAAGAAAAGAAGTAACTAACGTTGTGCAATTTGCAGTTTCCCCATTCGTTTGCCCCGATACAACTATGCTGGAGAATCTCGGTTCAAATGCTTTCCATACAGGGTAAAAGAAAACCTTTTTGAAAAGCAAATAGTGAATAGCGTCGTATCAGGAAGTAATAGTACGTGGTAAAAGTGATAGCGCTTGTGTAGCACACTATCACTTTTACAAAAATTTTATTGGGCGTTTAAAATCAAAACCTCATCAAATATTTTATCTTCGTCACCCATTGTATATTTTCGTTTGTGATACACGATGTTTCCTTCTTTATCTAACACAAAAGTTTGAGGCGCACCATTGAGTTCGCCTGGCATAATCTCTGGAAACACTCGTTCATAGTCCAAGTATGCTTCAAATGCCCAGTTGCTTTTCTTAACACGCTCAAAGAATCGCGCTTCATAGCCTGGCAAATCAATAGAAATAGCGTAAAAATTAAAATCCCCCTGCTTTTTCCAGTCTGCATACTTCTTTTGAATCGCAGCTATTTCGTAACCACAAGGTACACAGGTTGTTAACCAAAAAAGTAAGATAGTAGGTTTTCCATTTTTTTTGAGAACAGAAGCAGATTCAACCACTTGCCCGTCTGCATTTTTCAATTGTACAGAATAAGGATAAACCTTGTTGTAAGTAGTAACAGGAATTTCGTAAGTTACTCCATTGACAGTAACTTTCTTAATACCAGACGTTTGTGCTGATAAATTATATACTGCTAGGGTAGCAAGCAAAAGTAGAAAAATACGCATATTAATGTAGTGTTTAATTCATGTTAATCAAAAGACACACTAGTTTAAGTTTTTATTAATTCTCTGTCGGCGTTCAAAGGTCGTACTGTATTATCACAAAGATAAGTTATCTTTGGTCATCGTACATCATAAAATTTTTCAAATTATGGCAATGACAATTCATCCAGATTCAGTACCACAGGAAGTTAAAAATGCTTTTTACGAGAAATTTCCAGAAGTTCAAAACCCAACTTGGGAGTACGAAGGACAATTTGAGGCAGAATTTCAAACAGCAGATGGCAAAGAAGTGGAAGTCAATTTCTACCAAGATGGACGCATCACACAGGTAGAGTACGAAATTAGCAAAGAAGAACTGCCAGAAGCAGTAAAAGCCGCAGTCAAGCGACTCTATCCACATTGCGAAATAGAAGAAGTTGAGCGTGTAGAAAAAGCGGATGGCTCTATTTTTTACGAAGTAGATTTGGCTTTTGAGGTACACTTTACACCAGAAGGTCGTGTATGCTGCTACTAGGGAAAGATTTGTAACTGGCTAACATTACGCAATTTGCTTTTACTGTTCGCCGTTTGCCAAATAAAATTATTTTGAGTAACCTCAATTGATTAGATTTCATAGAAACATAAGAAAGCCTTTTTAAAAGCGAATGGACGAAAGCAAATTGCGTAACATAAGTTGTGTGAAAGTAGTACAGCGTTTGGAAGGTAATTTCCTTTTAAATCAAGCCTGATTACCTTGAACTAGCTTGGTGTAGCTAAGAACCAATAGCCAACTGTATCAACTAAAGTTCCGTACTTAGTGCTTCCATTAGCGTATGTCGCTCTGGGTAAGTCGCTTTCAAGGTACTAATAATTTCTTCTGCTAAATCAGTAGCCCCAATTTGATACAAATGAGCCAATTTTTGCTGTACTCTTTTGGAAGCCTGCCTACCTAAATGTTGTTCCAAATAAGTGTAAATCATTGTTCGATAAAGGTCGTAAACTGCTGAAGGATAAACACTTATTAAAAGGCGAGCGTACTGATCTAAAATATCCAAAGATTGCAGTTTTTGGATGTATGCTAACAACGCTTCAAATTTACGCTCTTCTGCATAAAGCGCAGCTATGAAGTCGCGTTTCGCAGAGGAATAGCCTGTTTTTTCTATGTCAATCAGTAGTTCTTCTAAGGTATCCTGCCAATTGTGGTGAGCGGCTTTTTTAAAGAGTTCAAAATAGTGCCATTCAAACGTTTCGAGTAGTCGTTGCTTCGAAAGTTGCGCTTGCAAAACCCAATCACCTTCCCGGTGAGCAAGTTCCAATCTAACATCCTCCAATTGTTGTTTAATGTTGAATGGAAGTAGCCTTTGTAAGCCTGCGTCCGATAAGAATTTTGCTTCTTGCCAATCCTCACGCTTGGTAGCTTGTAGGGTAGCATAAAGCAATAAATCAGGATGACTCAAGTTATTGTGAATAATTTTTTGAGCTTCTGTATTTCTCCCCAATTGTTCTAGTATGGCGACCCTAGCAATTTGTAAGCGTGTATAATTTTTTTCTGTAAAGGGCGATTGCATGGAGAGCTGTTCCAATAACTGTAATGCTTCGGTTCTTCTATTTAAGTGGGTAGCTAATTGCGTAAGAAAGCGATAGAACAAAGGGATGATTTCATTAATGCGATAAGTTATTTTTTGGCACTCTTGCACCGTATATTCCCATAATTCCTCCAACAAAGCAGGCGCAGGTTGACGCTCTAAGATGCGTTGTAATATCGAAAATGCTTGTTCAATCGCCGACAAAGTTTCTTTAGCACTGTATTCCATTTTACGGATAATCGGTGTCATTTTTTCCACTATGGCTTGAGCAATCCAAACTACAGTAATGAAATGCGCTTCTGAAAAAGCTGCTTCAGCTTGGTCTAGTAAATCTTGTGTGATTTTGATAATTTTCTGCTCGCCACGTTGACTAAAACTTTTGTTCTTTTTTCTCGATGACTTGATGGCGTCGTCTAAAATATGCAGGTATTTTTCTTTGTTGTCTGCCACTTGCACTACTCCTACAAACTTAGTTTTGAGTGCCAGCGCGAAGTTGCGGTCTCGGTGCGCATACTGTCGAACGAACTCCTTGAGCATGGCTTCATCTATTTGTTTGAGGATAGAAGCCGTAGTAAATTTGTCGCTGGGCGGTTGTACTTCTTCTTTCTTTGGTATGGAGGGTTTGCGCTGTGCCAATAGCTTGCGTAAGGCAAAAAGCGTGGCTACAAAATGCTCACAAACCCCAAACTCCGAAAACGTCTTGCAATCGCAGCTTCCGTCCATTACTTTGCTGGGAGAAATTTTCACCTCTACCTCGAATTGGGTTGCCACCTCTGCCAGCCACAAGTGCTTTTCTGACTCTTGCAGTTGACGTACTTTATCCTCCTCGAAAAGTTGCTCTCCGGGAACTAAAAAATCATCCGCAATGTGCTGTTCGAGTTGCAATAATGGAAATGCTGTCATTTGTTGTCCGCAATCAGGCGATGTAAAATTCTGTATAGATAATCAGAACAAGAAACAAACTACAAAGTTACGCTTTTGACACTACCTTCCTAATAAATATGTGGAAAAGCAGAGGTCATTTAAGACGTAATCTTGACGGTACGTTCACTATCACACACTTATGATTTCTCTACTGCTCAAAACAAGAACTACTGTAAAACGACATTTTACTTTCTTAAAACAATTCTATTTGACGACTAGTATCTATGAAGCGGGGTCCTCTAGTGGTTACTTTCAATGGAGCCGCTTGTTTAAACAAAAAATCGGCTAATTGTGGGGCTAAAAGATTATCGGGTTCGTGGGGAAAGAAATAAACAGTTTCCAGTCCCGCTTCATACCATTGAGCTAATCTTTTTACCCAAGCCTCAATTCTTTGATAATCAGTTGGATGTAAGCCATTTCCTACAAATCGAATCATAGTGGTGGTGGAACTAAGTGCCATGTGCAGTACATCTCGCCTACCTGCCACATCGGTAATGACCATTGAAGCGCGATAGGCAGCACAAGTGTCCAAAAGCGCATGAAATGCAGTACTGTTTTGAAACCAACTTTCGTGGCGAAGTTCGATGGCTAGTGGAAGGCGAACAGCAACGCGCTCAATAAACTGCTGCAAAATTAGAAGACGGTCTGCGCCAAAGTAGGGTGGCAACTGAATGAAAGCGCAGCCTAGCCGCTTTTCAAGCATAAGCATCATATCGCAAAAAATAGCAATGGTGTGGCTAGATAGTCCTAAATCTTTGCTGTGACTAATGGTTTGAGGCACTTTGGGGCAAAACTTAAAATCATTAGGCGTGTCTGCTATCCATTGTTGAATGGTTTTTTCATCCGGTATTTTGTAATGCGTGGCATTTAATTCAATCGTGTTGAATTGTTTACCATAATGCTCCAAATAATCTTTGGCTTTCGCGCCTTTGGGATAAATGGAACCAACCCATTCTTTCATACTCCAACCCGTACAACCAATGTAAAGTTGTTTTGAAAGGGACTTGTTTGCTACGTGTTGTGATAGAAGGGTGGTGTTGCCCAACCAATCAGCAGGTAAAGCAAAATCAATATGTTCAACAGATTCAATTTTTCCGAATTGCATATCGCACAATTTTGATAGAAGATGACGTGGTAAGCTAAGAATGATGAAATCCTAAAAGAGTTTCGGTACTATTTAAAAAAGTTTCGGTGTATTGTTTTCCTATACGACAAGCTTCCACGAGTGGTTGATTTTTAGCGAGTTGTGCTGAAATTGCCGCAGAAAGTACACATCCTGAACCATGCTTGCTGTATTGGGTCACTTGATGAGCGTGAAAAGTGGCGATAAGTTGGCTATTTTGCCAAAGTTGATCCTGTCCTACATGTTTTTCGTCGTGTCCACCCTTGAGTAGCACAGCGCAATATTGGCTAAGTAATTTTGCTGCGTCTTCAGGTGTCTGATCGGGAATCAATTGTATGATTTCCAATCTGTTGGGCGTGAGAAGTGTAATTTTTTTCAATAATTCGTAATCTTTAAAGTTATCGTGAAACTTAAATCCCGCACTTGCCCTCATGATTGGGTCGAGGATAATTGGAACTCCATCCAGCACCTCCAGTATTTTTTGGAGCATCCACCAATTTGGAATTAAACCAATTTTGACTGCACTTAGAGTGATTTTTTTTGTCAGGATGAGTATTTGCTCTACTACTTGCGTTTCGTCCATCCAATATACTCGCTCAAAAACAGTGTCATTTTGAATTGTAATGGCAGTACAAACACTTAAACCGTAGGTTTTCGCCTGCTCAAAAGTTTTAATGTCTGCCGTCAATCCTGCTCCACCACTAGGGTCGTGCCCTGCAATAGTCAGCACAAATGGACGCTGAGGAGACTGAATTGTTTTTTGTTCAAAACTATCATCCAAAGCCAGTAAACGCTGAAGTGCTTCATTGGGCTTTGACCAAATATAACCTAGTACCGCAGCACCAAAATAACCCTTTTCTAATAATAGCGGTATATTATCTGGATTAATTCCGCTTAGACCAAACATTTTAGCTTTTATTTTATTTCTCCATGTTAGTACCTCCAAATTGGGATTCGCTTGATGATGACTTTTAGAAATACTATCAAAAACAGGACTAATCAGCACGTAATCACACCAGTTGCCCAACCAAGCCTCTGTCGCTAAGTCGTGAATAGCAGCCGATACGATTAATCCTTCTGCCTTGAAGTCTTCTATTTTTTGGATTAATTGATCTGGTGATAGTTCTTTCAAGTGGCGTGTGGTCAAATGCACGCCAGCTAAACCTAATTGTTCCGCCAAACTATGGTGATGGTGCAGTACAATACGATTCCAGAACGCTTTAGGGATAACAGATAGCCATTTGGCGTATTCTAAGTCGCTGTAGTTAGGTTTTCGTAAATGAAATCGCTGCAAACCTGCTTCAAAAAGCTGTATCACAATAGCTTGCTCCTGTGCAACATGCTCGGGAGAAGAAATAATAATGATTTTATCTGCATGATTCATAGTGTAAAAACATAAAGATTGATAAAATTTGCTTTTCTTCTGCTTTCTCGTTTAAACAATCACAGGATAAGCGTATCTTAACGAATTGATTTGTAATTAATTAAGCTATAAAAACAAATATGATTGAATGAATTTCTATGAATGGAACTTTTTTTTTGCAGAAAAAAGTTTAAATATCAAAGAAAGAACGTTATCTTTGCGTTCCTTTTCAAGGGCATCTTTGCTCAAGCCAATGTGAATGTAGTGAAAGGAGAAGTGGCAGAGCGGTTGAATGCATCGGTCTTGAAAACCGACGTACTCGAAAGGGTATCGGGGGTTCGAATCCCTCCTTCTCCGCAGAAGCTCGACAGTTTTGTCGAGCTTTTTTTGTGGTGCAAATCAAAAAACCATAACAAGATTTGAAAAGAGAGGTCAAATCCATACTTTAATTTTTGAGTAAACGAAGCCTGTTCTTTTTTCGCCAAATTAGCTACTAACCTCTGGCAACCAATAAATAACGCTACCTTTTAATACATCAAAATACGCTTATGCAAATTATTCAGCATGATAAAATTCCTACTCCTAAAGGGCATTATTCCCCCATTATAGCTCACAATGGACTTTTGTATTTTTCTGGTCAACTACCTAGAAACCCAACGACAGGGATGATTCCAGAAGGTATTGAGGCGCAAACGCACCAAGTGCTTGCCAACATAGAAGATTTATTGCATTTGGCTGGTTGTAAAAAATCAGACGTACTTCAAATGAGGGTATATGTGGCTGATATTCAACTTTGGGAACAGGTAAATGCGATTTATACACTCTTTTTTGGAGAACACAAACCTGTGAGAACTATTGTACCAACAGGTCCTTTGCACTACGGTTGTTTGTTGGAGATAGAAGCTACGGCAGTGTTGCCACAACCACTTTAAACAAGCTATTGACACATTAATCTTTACTAAATAATATGAATCAGAATTTCACCATTCGATTAATCGAAGCTGGCGACAATGCTAAAGTAGCCAGTATTATCCGCCAAGTGATGACTGAATTTGATTGCACTGGAGAAGGATATTCCATCAACGATGCAGAAGTAGATAGTATGTACGAAAACTATCCCACTGAAATATCGAGATTTTATGTCGTGACTCGTGATACAGCAGTGCTTGGATGTGGCGGTTTTGCACCATTGAAAGGAGGCGATGAAGATACTTGCGAGCTGAAAAAAATGTATTTCTTGGAGGAAGCTCGCGGAAAGGGTATGGGTAGAAAACTTCTTGAATCTTGTTTGGAAGCAGCAAAATCATTGGGTTATCATAGAATGTATTTGGAAACCGTGGAAAGAATGACGGATGCCAATATACTTTATCAGAAAATGGGATTTAAAAAACTTTGTGGCACATTAGGTAATACAGGGCATGGTACTTGCGATACCTTTTATGCTAGAGACTTGTAGCCTGATGTTATGCTATTTGCTCTTCGTTATCTTGAAGTAGGGTACTGAAGTATTGTAGTTACTGTTGCTTAAAAATGCAAAAGCAAACCATGTTACTACATAAGGTCAAAGTGAAGTAAATTTCAATTATTTGGCTATCCTGTGGGCAAAATATAAATTGTAACTTTCAGTTAACAATCAGTATCTAACTTTGTCGTATCTAAAACTTACGATAATGAGATATGTTTTGTTTACTTTATGTTGCATATTGGCTTTAACTTTACAAGCCCAAGAAGTGCATACCCATGCTTACACTAGAGCAGCTCGTTTTCCTGACATTCCAGGCTACGTAAGTGTGAAATGCGATTTTCACATTCACACTGTATTTTCAGATGGTAGCGTTTGGCCCGATATTCGTGTGCAAGAAGCATTGAAAGATAGTCTTGATATGATTTCTTTGACTGAACATTTGGAATATCAACCACACCTTGAAGATATTCCACACCCTGACCGCAATCGCTCTTTTAAAGTAGGTTCACAAGCTGCAAAACCTTATGGATTGACGTTGGTGAATGGTGCTGAAATTACACGCTCCATGCCACCGGGTCATAATAATGCTATTTTCATCAAGGATGCTGATAAGTTGTTAATAAAAGACTCGATAGAAGTGTTCAGAGAAGCAAAAAACCAAGGAGCTTTTGTGTTTTGGAATCACTCCAATTGGATTGCTCAGCGACGCGATGGAGTTACCACACTAACAGATGTGCACCGATTATTGATTGCAGAAAAACTACTACACGGTATCGAGGTAGTCAACGACTTGACTTATTCAGCAGAAGCGTTACAAGTTGCGCTGGATAATAACTTAACCATCATGGGTACATCAGATGTGCATGGCTTGGTGGATTGGCAGTATAATATTTCTGACGGCGGTCATCGCCTATCACGCTTGTTTTGCCACTGAAAAAAACGGAAGATGCAGTAAAAGAAGCACTTTTCGCAGGCAGAACGGCGGTATGGTATAACAATTTATTGATTGGTCGCCAACAATATCTAGTACCTTTAATTCAAGCCTCTTTGCAAGTAACCAGTGCGCGCTATCAGGGTATTTCTTCGGTGATAGACGTAGAAGTGAAAAATACAACAGGCGTGGACTTTATTTTGATTAATCAAAGCCCTTATACTTTTCATAACAATGATGATGTGGTGACGGTAAAGGCTTACAGCACCACCAAAATTGAAGTAAAGACGCTAGAGCAATTGCAGCAATTTGAACTTCCATTCAAGGTAATGAATGGAATAGTAGCACCTAAAACACACCCTGATATAGTGTTGAAAGTAGAAGTAAAAGGGTAACTGATATTATGTAATTTGCTTTTTGCGATTAGCCGTTTGCTCAGGTACTATTACTTTGGATACCCTAAATCTAGGTGCTTTCCATGCGAATAGGAGAAGGTATTTTAAACAGCAAATAGCCGAATGCAAAAAGCAAATTGCGTAACACTAGTTAAAAGGAATTAGTAGGATTAGTTAGACTCCAACAATTTTGAACCTACAGAATGGGATTCATCCAGAATAATATTTTTGTGTAGCCAATCTTTTAAGACCACACCATCTTCTTCGCAACCAAAAAAGCCTTTTTACTATTCAAAAAAGTGTGTGGCGTTTGATGTCGCTTTGTGTTATGTTTATAATCAGTTACAAAGTATCGAAAATCCAAATCAGATTGAGCGAGAAATTGAATACTTTTTTTTAAGTTAGTTGCCCAATCATCAATATAATCCTGCGAATCCATAGGGGTTTTATCGAGTTTGGCTTCAAACTGTGTCAATGTCTCGTCGTACAGTGAATTGATTTGCAAATAAGTAATCTCCTGACTAGCGGGTAAAAAATAGGATGCTTCTACTAAGTTATCCCTAGAGAGTTGCTCTGCAGCGAGATTAATTTTCCAAAGCGCAGCCAAATCTGTCCAACGATCTGCATCAACATAAGCGCAATCCGTCAATTGGTATAATTTACTCTGTGTGTAATGTTGTCCAATAGTTTTTGAGTAGAACATAGCTCCAAAACCGCCTGCACTTTCTCCTGATACAAGCACTTTCTCAGGATTAGGGAAATGCTGATAAACCCAATCCAACGCTTGTTTAACATTTTCTTGTCCATTGAAATGAACGGTTTGTACATTTCCTTTTTTGTCTAAGACAGAAGTGCTACTCTTGCCCAAATGCAAATCTGCCGAACAATAAGGAATAAACACCACATTCCAGTCGTAAAAAGGATTTTCTACTTCTGAAGAAAAGATACCACCCAATATCCAAGGAATACGCTCGGAAAGTGAAGGAATATAATAATTTTCTAAGCGATGAGTAATTAATCCCATCTTGATGGCACTCCAAAGAGATAAAGGTTCGGTACAAGTTTCCTTATCCCAACATGCGCCTCCACCTGAAAAGTGAATAATCAAATTGGAAGTAGGTGCCTTTCGAGAAAAAATAAAGTAGGATGAACTATCGCTACAAAATGAAGATTCAGTCATTGGAATGAGCGACCAAAGGTTTTCTTTCATCAAAGTCCCTTCCGAAAAACGGACAATTTTACTGCTAGTACAGTTTTGAAGCAAAACCATCACCAGTAGAAGACACAAACCATTAATAAAATTACGCATCAGGTTTTTGATTTAATTGATTATTTAACTTTTGGGCTGCTATGAAAGTCATAAAACAGTCATCTATATCATCTATATTAGTGTAACCTGATGTCGGGGTTAAAGTTGAAAGAAATTATCAATTTTAATGTTTACGTAACCTTTTTAACAATTGTTTTTTGAGGTCATACTTGACAAATTTTAACTCGAATAACTAATGGAGCAACGGGGGTTACTTTAATCTTTCACACCTGGCTGCAAAATTTCATAATCTTCTTTTTGCTTGGCTTCATCCACCATTTTCCTTACATCCTCCAATAATTTCTTGGCATCATAAACAATACCATCTTTCACCGTATATTTCACACCACCTACACGCACTACTTCATTGTTTTCAGTCAATTGAATAGCCCCTGTACCGTATAGCACCTGTAGATTCTGTAAAGGATTTTCTGCTACAATTACAAAATCAGCAAGTTTTCCTACTTCTACTGTACCAATTTTATCGGCTGCACCAAGTGCTTCTGCCCCGTTCAAGGTAGCGGCTCGAATCACTTCCAACGGATGAAAGCCCGATTCTCTAAGCAACTCCAGTTCTCGGATATACGCAAATCCATACAATTGATAGATAAATCCAGAATCTGAACCAGCCGTGACGCGACCGCCTCGATTTTTATATTCATTCACGAAAGTCATCCAAAGTTGATAATTCTTCTTCCACGCTACTTCCTGCTCTGTTCCCCAACTGTGCCAATAAGAACCGTGTGAAATACGACTTGGCAGGTAAAATCGCCAAAGCGATGGCAAGGTGTAGGCTTCATGCCATTCTGCCCTTCTTGCACGGTGCAAATCGCGATTAGCTTCATAAATATTGAACGTGGGGTCAATTGTGAAATCCAACGCCAACAACTCATCCATCACTTTATTCCAATGCGTGGAATAGGGTGGGGCAGCCTGTTCCCAAAGTTTACCTGCTTCCTCAAATCGGTGCTGCTCGTTTTGATAATTGTAGTCCAAAGGATAATTCTGAACGGTTCTATCCTGAAACAAAGCCTCTGGTAGTCCATACCAATGCTCCATAGAAGTTAAGCCAGCTCGAGCGGAGCTTAACACGTTCCAGCGTGCCACATCCATTTGTGCGTGGTGGCAGGCTGACCGCAATCCCAATTTTTTATTTTCCCTCAATGCAGCATCCATCACCAAAGGCGTAGCTCCAAAAAATTTAATTCCATCCGCTCCATTTTCTGCGTTTTTTCTTACCCACGCTCTAGCCTGCTCTGCAGTGTTGATGGTGGATTCGCTACCTTGTCCGAAAGAAGTGTAGGCAAAAATGCGAGGTGCCGTAATTTCATTTTTTTCACTTCGTCGCTTTTGGTCTAGCACCCAGTCCAACCCATTGCCACAAGAAGGGTCACGAATTGTAGTGATACCATGTGCCAACCAAAGTTTAAATACATATTCACCACCAGCGCCTTGACCACGACCGCCAATATGTCCGTGCATATCCACAAAACCAGGCATTAGGTACATTCCTTCGCAATTCAATTCCTTACCACCTGCTTCCAAAGGCGTTCTTTTAGTCAAGTCTATAGCCACGCCAGGATAACCAACTACTTGTACTTTTTTTAATAAGGTTGTTTTCCACCACAATATCCACAGGTCCGATAGGTGGCGCGCCATTGCCATTAATCAAAGTGACACCCCTGATAATCAACTGTTTCCAAGGTCCTTCGCCCTCTGTGCGATTGGGTGCTTTAGGTAGCCCTTCCTGCGCCACAACGTATTGCAAAAAGGAAAAGCAGAGCATACCCAGCAAAACCATAGTCTTGATTTGTTTCATAACTTTATTCAGATTTTGATTTTAAAAACAGGCTTCTCAAGCAATTTTTCATAAAAGGTAAATCATTTGTGAGCTTTATAGAATTGGCCCATCTTTTGATACTAGATCATTTAACATTTGGCAAATCTATCATTAAAAAAAATATACTTGTATAGTTTTCTATTAAAGGAGTAAAAATAATTGGACTTTTTGTGAAATTGCTTACTTGCCGATATGATACAACTGCTTATTTGTTAGGATAATTAATAACTGATTTAACCATTAGTTGCACCATAAGTAATGGAGAAGTGGAGATAGTGGATAGGTAAACATGTGGTAAAACGGATGCTAAAAAAGAAACTTACATACACTTAGCGACGGTTTAGTAAAGTGTACAAAGTCGCTTCAATATCCAGCGAAGTTTATTGAATGACAGCTACTTAGCTCGAATAGGACCTAGGAATATTTTTCATCAACGGTACTAAAAAAATAGGCAGCATGTTTATTACATGCTGCCTATTTATTCCTAACTGTTGCTGCTTTCTGATAGCAGCCAAACATTATCAGTTTCTAATCATCTTAATGAACAACAAATCATAAATGACCAGTTGCGCAACATCAATCACTTATTCTTCTGCTATGCCCGCAGCACCTCCAAAATCAAACAACAATGAGAAGCGAAGTGTATTATCCAAAGGATTTCGCTGGTTGGTCGTTGGTACAAGATAGGAAAAATTCAATCCAAATACATTGTACTTCAATCCTAAACCTACGGTTAAAAACCTGCGGTTCCCTTTTGTCTGATGTTCTGTGTAGTAGCCAGCACGAACCGCAAATTGCTCGTCGTACCAATATTCCAATCCAATAGAGTACATCAATTCTCTGAACTCTTCCTTTGCTCCCAAAGAAGGATTAAAATCGCTGAATGAACCTAAAGCCGCACTCACAGAGGATTTAGCCTTGTAGTCTGGTTCGCCGTCTTGGTCTTCGTCGCAACCATCCAAACAAGGAGTAGGCACTAATGCCTTATTGATATCTAAAGCAAAAGTAAGTTTGTTGTAATCATCCAATTGCATTTCGTAAGCACCGCCAATACCAATATTTGCAGGTAGAAAATCACGATTTACAGAGTTGGTGTAAGTGATTTTAGAACCAATATTACTGACAGCGCCGCCTAAGCGTAATAAACCAGCGTCGTACTCTTTTTGATAAGTAAAAGAAATATCAGCAGCACCCGCTAGTCCTGCCTCGATTTCTTCGCCAGTTCCGTTCACACGCTGTCCAGCCGCTAGATTGGAGAAGATAAATTTAGCCGTAATAGCGGCTGAAAAATTATCACTCAGCTTTCTTGCATAAGAACCTGCTAACTCAAATTCATTAGGTCTTCCAGTGCCCAATGGCTGACCATTAGTATCTGTGAAGTTAATATTTCCTAACGAAAAGTAGCGCAAACTTCCACTAAGCGCTTGCAAGTCATCCAATTTTGCATAACCAGAAAGATAGGCAATATAGACATCTTGAAGCCCTAAAGCACTTAACCAAGGTGTGTAAGTAGCGGATAATGCTACTTTTTGCTCGGCAAATGCCAACTTGGACGAATTGAAGTGAATAGAATTCGCATCTGGCGAAAGCGCGATACCTACGTCTCCCATCGCACCAGAGCGAGCGTCGGGTACAATTCTTAGAAAAGGAACAGCAGAGACAATCGTGCTAGGACATGGCGTACCATCTGGTAACACGTACTCTTGACTGTTGGAATCGAATAAACATTGAGCATGAATACTCATACTAAACATAGAAAACAAACTGAAGCAAAGTATTAACCTTCCCATGAGGCTCACCATTATTTTGACTGTTTAAAAATAGAATACATTTCTAGCTCAAGTACGGTGCATTAGTCACTTACATTGGAACTTGAGTTTGTCCTAAAATAATGATGAACAAAGGTACTTCCTATACAAAGTAACCTGATTCATCGTTCAACTTTTAATTCTTTTTGAGCCATTATCCTCAAAAAAAGTACGTTAAATTTAGGTGTAATTATTACTTCATAGGCACTTTAAATACAGATTTATGTTTAAATAAAAAAATAAAATTCCGGAAGTCAGGCATATAAGATTTATGAATTTTGCAAAACTTATATGTACTTAATGATTTAACTATTTGATGATGACTAATTTTTCTAGGTTACTTTCTTGAGGTGCTTTACCATTGGATGTTGAAGTGTACAACTTGATACGATAAAGATAAATACCTTTTCCTAAATCAAAACCAGAATCGCTTTTTCCATCCCAACGAATACAATTTTCTTGTGTAACGGAAAAATCCGAAGCAAAGATACTTTCTTCAATGGATTTAACTAATTTTCCATCCACAGAAAATATTTCAATCCGCACTTCTAAGCTCTCATTTATAAAATCATGCCTAAAAGTAAAGCAAGTGAAATCATAAAAAGGATTTGGGAAGTTCATCACCTGTTGTAAAGCATTTTTGGCGTTTTCTGCCACCACAAACTCCGTGAAACCCTCTGCTGGATTGTTTGCTACATCCCAAGCCTTTACCCGAATGCGGTGCAGACCTTCTGCTAGATTACTCAATGGAAAACGCACCGTTCCTTTTTGGTAATTGTCCAATTCTGATTGATAGTAATCATTGAGTAAATAAGTATTTTTAGTATCTTCATCCAACACTGCCTCCAAGTCGTGACCAATGCTATTACCTGTTACGTTGATGCCATTATCATCCTCTAACTTCACAAGTAATATAGGATTTGGAGTAGTATTACCTCCAAACACAAAGTTCTCATTGTTCATAAACACTTCTACCTTAGGACCTTGTTGGTCAACTTGCGCTTGCTGGTCAGTACCACCGATAATAATATTGTCGTAATATCCTGACGCATCCACTTTATTGATTAAGTCTTTGGCATAAAAGCTGAATTTTCCATTTCCAAACTCAAAATTAATGTCTTTAGGTACTACAAACTCTAATCGGAAGCGACCTGCTTTTACGCTGGCATTCCCCTTAAAAATAACATTTTTTTGAAGCCTGAAATTTAATTTTTCACTAGAAGCGTCTTGTGCTAAGGTACTGTATTTAACGGCTTTATCAAAAATAGTTGTAACCAGGTCTCCATTAAACCAATTTGCTAAATTTTCGTCATCGTCTCTTATTTCGCCTTCCACCACCACGCGCTCCAAAGCACTAAGGGTATCTATTCCTTCTATTTCAACTGATTTTTGATTGATATGGGTAGTGACTACGCGGTAAAGTGGTAGTGCCAAAGGCTGTGCAGGATCACCTAGTAAAGTAAATTTTCTTGAATTTTCTGACCTTCCTACACTTGACCCGTTCTTGGCACTAAGGATGATTTCTCCTAAGGTTGGTCTTCTTCCTTCTACATTCTGAAACATGGTATCAAAAACGGCACGTACTAAAGTGGCATTAGAACTAGCAAATACAGCTCGAACAGTGGTTAATAATGCAATTCCACCGCCATTTGGTGTTAGTAACACTTCTTCTCCCGCTGTCACTTGATTAGGGTCGTCGTAACCTGAAAATGAGCAAGTTGCAGTAATAAATACGGGTAAACGGTCTGCATTATTCCAGTTTCTGATGTCTCCGCGATTCTTATCCAGCACACGCTCTTGCGCCCAACCCTGCGAGCCACCATGTCCCAAGTAGTTAATCGCCAGAACGCCCCTAAAAAGTGCTTGTTCAATGGCTTCCGTAGCCAACGGAAATCCTTGTCCACCTGATGTGGACTGTTGTGGAAAAGCATCTAAATAGATTTTTTCTTGATTAAATACAGGATGTTTAGAAAATAGGGTGTCTGCAATTCGATCCGTATCTTTGACGTGCAAGTTGCGGTCTTCATCGTCTGCCACAAAAGCAATGCGCTTGCGCCAATCGCCAAAAGTATTTGGACTAATGTCGTAGCGAATAATCTTGTCTGTAACTTGCCTTGCTTCCAATGCTGTTTTCACGGGAAGTCGCCCAACGGCAATATCTATGTCACCCCTTAAATCAAATCCTTCATTATCGCCTAACAGCGCAAATAATCATCAGATGGAAAGGCTGTGATAGGGCTTTCCGAATCGTCAGTTTCATAGACAGGAATGAAGTTGCCGCCGCGTTTGCCTATATTTCTATAATCAAAAGAGCCATCTCCAAATAGCAACAAGTACTTAAAACGTGGGTATTTTTGTGCATCATTCGAGCAAAATCTCGAATGGCAGTTGGGTCTTGCCGACCAGAAGAAAACTCATTATAAAGTGCAAAAATATTAACTGTATCCACGTTGAATTTAGAGTAAGTGTTTCGATGTTCCGCCAACCGTGCAGCTTGTGCCCGAAATAAGGGATGAAATAGAATCACCATATCTAATTCCTGCAAACCATGAATATTTTGATTGGCTATTTTTTCTATGCTGACGGGTTCAAAAGCTTGTGTGGGAGTAAAAGCAACAAATTCTTTAATATTTGAAGTGGGGACACCGAATCGGATTGTATTTCCAACACTACTAAATGTCTGTCTGACCGCAGATAAGGGTTGCGTAATATCCCAAATTTCTAAGTCTTGAGCAGTGCCTTGCAATTCAAAAACAGTAGAAGCAAAGTTGATAGATTGTGCATCTCTGAAACGCAATTGATGATTGCTTAATATGAGTTTTCTTCTCGCATTCAAGGTGATGTAATCCAACCAACCTTCTTCACCAGGATAATTGACTTTGATGCTAATCTTGTCTTGATTGGCGGTAAATTCCCCTTTCAAAATACCGATGTTGGCGTATTGGGCTTCAGAGGGTTCAGAAAAGAGCTATTGGTGTTAGTGATATTAGAAGACACCAAAGTTGTTCCTTCTATATTGACATTGAAGTTAGAGTTGCTGCGGTTTCTAGCAGCTAGAACAGCTTTGATTTTTATTCTTTCGGTGGTCACGCGATTAGGAACTTCAAAATCGTAGGTGTAGCTCTTTTGGTTCTTAAAAAGGTCTCCATACCAACGTTTTCCAGAACCCTGTGCTTGGTTGAAAGCATCCAGCAAGTTCAATTCTTCTTCCTCAAAGTGGATAATTTCGTCGAAAGTGCTGGTGGTGTAGGTTGTATTTTCAAGGCTTTCCTGTTGCTCTATTTTCCTATTACTTTCGTCGCTAATTTTTAAAAAGTAGTAATTATAATTATCAAAAGTATTTTTTTGTAAGGTGAATAATTTATCATTGATATTGTAAATTTGTTTATCCGCACCTTCTGCATAGAAGAGAATATAGTCATTAGCATCAAAACGACCATCTTCGCCGCCCACAATTTGAACGGTGTTTTCCTGTAAATCATCTATACGTGGAGTGGCAATAAGTTCTGGAAGCATTCCGCCACCATTCCCATATATTTTTATTTGTCGAGGCGATACTATACGCGCAAAATCGTCGCCAAGTCTGCTCCTAAGCCATTCGTAGGAAAGCCTGTAAACACCTGTTTTTTCAATACCCATCTTGTAAATAATACCATCGCTCAACACAGAGGCATCTGCGAATTGACCTGTGGCATAAAAAAGAACTTAATAAGCACATCCACAGGATATTGTAAGATAAATATTGATTTTTTTTCATGTTTTGAATGTCTTTTTAATTTGGCGGATGCACAAATATACAAAAAACTTGTTTTCTTTGTTTTCACAATCTAAAACGTTATTGTAACGTTAAAGACATTGTTGTATTGTATATTAAAATGTGCAATACACAGTTTTATAAGGTA
>JAAUTG010000166.1 GCA_012031785.1 Saprospiraceae bacterium
AGGATTCTGCATGGCTATTGAGCTTACCTAAGAACTATTCAGTGGAAATTATTCCTTCAGGATGTTGTGGTATGGCAGGTTCATTTGGCTACGAAAAAGAACACTATGAAGTAAGTATGAAGATAGGTGAGCTAGTGCTTTTTCCAGCCGTGCGCAAAACGAAACCTAGCGATTTGATTGCTGCACCTGGCACAAGCTGTCGTCATCAAATTATGGATGGAACAAGCAGAACAGCGCTACATCCTGTAGAAATTCTGTATGATGCTTTGCTGAATAAATAAGATAAAAGTTGGGTTTTGGTCTTTGGTAGTTTAGCTTTTAGCAGCAGGTTAGAATCTAGTAGCCAAAGACCAAATCACCAAAAATCAACAGTTATTTATCCTCTAAGCAATAAACTGTCAATAGGAATAGTCTGACCCTCGCCACGATATTCCAAAGTCCAGCCTGTACTTTCTACCATAAATCGGATAGCCTCCAACAACTGGCTACCTTGTTGATTGGCTTTTTCTAGTAAGCCACTTTTTAGGGCAGCATCTCTCAGTTTTTGTTTGGCTTCTTTATTAAGTCTGTTGTAATCCTCTGCGGTGAATGTATTGAACCAACTTTCCTCAATGTTATAATAACTCAACTCGTGATCCACAGAAAGAATTTCAGGTTCAGGCAAGTTACTCAAAATCATACGTTTATTAGTTTCATCCATTTCTACACTCATTTTGTTCAGGTCAAAACCCACTAGCACTTTGCCTTTTACATGAATAATAGCTTGCTTTGGTGCTGGCACATTGGTTGGAAATGGCAAATAAAAAGTAAGGTTTCTAATATCGCCACCTTTGTAGGTTTCCATCATTTCTCCCTCAATAGTAACCAATTTAAGCACCTTTTTCACATCTTTGCAGCAAGACCGTAGATTCACTAATGACCTGTCTTTCTTTTGTTTTTGAAAATTGCAAAGTCAAAAAGATACCCAAAACAAATGCCAATACAATACCGCCAACAATTAGACCTGTTTTCATAGTTAAGAATTAAGTATTCTACGCCCTTAATAGCCATAAAATACGGATGACAATAAGTGTTATTACGCAATTGGTTACTGGTCGGGGGACTGAGGTGATGTGGTTAAACTTTAGTCGCTTTATGGTAAAGCATTTGTAAGGTTCAAAATAAAACATCGTCAGATAACCTTGCAAACAAATCACTAGCTGTGTAACATTGAGCGCATAAATGTTGTCAGCTCCAGTCAGGGTAACGAAGTTATTTCCACTTGATATTGCAACCAATACTTGGGTACTGCACGTCAGAAATTTCTTGCCCCGCCAGCAATGTATCTAAAGCAATTCTCATTTCTTCACCCGTCACAGGTAAGCCATTGCTAGGACGGGATTCATCCAAACGACCTCGATACACCAATTCGGCTTTGCCATTAAACAAGTAGAAATCAGGTGTGCAAGCAGCATCATAAGATTTTGCCACTTCTTGACTTTCATCGTAGAGATAGGGAAAGGGATAACCTAGTGTTTGTGCAACACTTTTCATTTTATCTGGTGCATCATCTGGATAATTTTCGACATCATTAGAGCTAATTGCAGCAAAACCGATACCTTTTGATGAATAATCATTCGCCAATTGTACTAATTGTTCATTAACGTGCTTCACATAGGGGCAGTGATTACAAATAAACATGATCAAAAGTCCGTTTTCTTGCTGTACATCTGCCAATTTAATCATGCGTTCTGATACTGTGTCTGGAAGTACAAAATTAGGAGCTTTAGTTCCTAAAGCTATCATGTTGGAGGGCGTTTGAGCCATAGTTTATCGAATTTTTATTTATGAAATGTTTTGGATACGATAATTGTTTAACTAAGTGGCACAAGAATTGTTGTGTTATTAGAGTTCATATATTCAATTGATGCGTGTCAGTTCGTCGTTTTTGTATCTTTTAAATAAAAATAAAGTCCAAACAACGAGTACGAGATAAAAGTAAAATACTCAACTGCCGCTCATAAAATTACATAAAGAGCTAACGACTAAAGACCAACCATTATTTATTGATTTTTCAATCAAATAAAATCGTTCAATATGAAACCAATGTCTTTTTGGCTATTATTATTTTTTATACCAATTTTCGCCACTGCTCAGGACAGTAAACTAAGTATTTTCGAGTCTTTACAGTTCCAAGAAGTAATAGACATCACTTTAGAAACTAGTTTTCAAAGTATGATTGCGAATCCTGCCAATGAAGAATATCAAGCAGCAACATTTAGCTACCAAGATGCCGATGGAAATAAAATGAAATGGAATGCACAAGTAAAACAACGCGGAAAATACCGTCGCCGTATTTGCGAGATGCCGCCATTAAAATTAAAATTCGCAAAAGCCGATTTGGAAGCCAAGGGGCTAAAAAAAGGCTACAACGAAATGAAGGTAGTCACCTATTGCGTGGATGACCCAACTTCTAAAGAGACCGTCATTAAGGAATATCTGATTTATAAAATGTATAATGAACTGTCTGACCAAAGTTTCCGCGTCCAATTGGTTCGTATTAACTATGTAGATACACAAGACCCAAATAAAAATCAAAACATTTTGGGTTTTTAATAGAAGACATCGAAGAATTAGCGGGGAGACTGAACGGGATGGAATTGGAGGCAATGAATATTGATTCTTCAAGACTCAATCCACGACAAGAAGCATTAGTATCTGCTTTTCAATATCTAATAGGTAATGCAGACTGGAGCACTACCCTATCGCGGAATGTAAAGTTGATTCAACCCTACGATACCACAGCTAAGGTAATTGTGGTACCTTATGATTTTGACTTTAGCGGCTTAGTAGATGCGCCTTATGCTGTACCTGACAACTCGTTAGGGCTAAAATCAGTTAGAGAACGTGCTTTTTTAGGTATTCACGAAAACGTGGAAGTGCTATCTCCTATCAAGCGTTACTTAGAGTCTAAAAAAGACGAAATGTATGCAGTAATTAACGATTGTAAGAGCCTTTCCAAACCTACTAAAGTTGCGATGATAACTTACTTGGAAACGTTTTACAGTCCTGACGCTACAAGTCCAGCTCTACATCACGCTTTTAAGTAAAAACTCACCTCTTGAGTTTCAGTCGTAAACTCGCTGAAACTCAAGAGGGTCCATCTTACCAACAAAAAGGAATTATTCCACCCTTCCTGTTGTTTAATTCCAATAAATTAATGTAATTCGTGCTTTCTTAAATCAAACGAGGTGTGTTGTTTAGAAAGCCGCTAACAAAGAGACTTAAATACATTTCCGAAATGACAGCAGTAAAAGAAATCAAAGAAAAAGAATCGCTCAATTTTATTGAGGAAATCATAGAACAAGACTTAAACTCAGGGAAGCATCAAATTATACACACGCGCTTTCCACCTGAACCTAATGGGTACTTACACATTGGTCATGCAAAATCCATTTGTTTAAACTTTGGTATTGCCCAAAAATACGGTGGTAAAACTAATTTGCGCTTTGACGATACAAACCCCACCACAGAAAGCGTGGAATACGTAGAATCAATCAAACGCGATGTGCGTTGGTTAGGCTTCGATTGGGAAGATCGTGAATACTATGCTTCTGATTATTTTGAGCAGTTATACAATATGGCAGTACAATTGATAAAAGCCGGAAAAGCTTATGTGGATGATTCTACATCAGAAGAAATGGCAGCTTTGAAAGGGACACCTACTGTGCCAGGACAACCTAGCCCCTATCGCGACCGCAGCGTGGAGGAAAACTTAGACTTGTTCGAGCGCATGAGAAACGGTGAATTTTCAGATGGAGCAAAAGTATTGCGTGCAAAAATAGACATCACATCTCCCAATATGCTGCTGCGAGACCCTGTCATTTATCGCATCAAACATGATCATCATCACAGAACTGGCGATAAATGGGTCATTTATCCAATGTATGATTTTGCGCATGGTCAATCAGATGCTTTAGAAGGTATCACCCATTCTTTATGTACATTAGAGTTTGAAAACCACCGTCCACTTTACGATTGGTGTATTCAAGAACTCAATATATTCCCTTCTCGCCAAATCGAATTTGCACGCCTCAATGTCAACTATACCATCACCAGCAAGCGAAAACTACTCAAACTGGTGCAAGAAGGACATGTTACAGGGTGGGATGACCCTCGTATGCCTACCATTTCAGGAATGAGACGAAGAGGTTATACTCCTGCTGCTATTCGTAACTTCTGTGATCGCATCGGTATCGCGAAACGCGAAAATAGTATTGACATCTCGCTGCTAGAGTTTTTTGTGCGAGAGGATTTGAATAAAATTGCTACAAGGGTAATGGTAGTAATTGACCCCGTTAAACTTATTATTACCAACTATCCTGACCAGCAAACTGAAAATATGTCTATTGAAAATAATCCTGAAGATGAACAAAGTGGTCATCGAGAAGTACCTTTCAGTAAAGAGCTTTACATTGAGTACGAGGATTTTATGGAAGAACCTCCCAAAAAGTTTTTTCGCCTTGGTCCCGGACTTTCTGTTCGCTTGAAAGGTGCTTACATCGTCACTTGCGATAGTTTTGAAAAAGACAGTAAAACAGGAAAAATTACTGCTATACACTGTACTTATCATCCGAACAGCAAGAGCGGAGAGGATACTTCTGGCATGAAAGTTAAAGGTACTATCCACTGGGTGTCCGTCAAGGATGCTGTACCTGTGGAAGTACGAATGTACGACCGTCTATTCACAGAAGAAAATCCAGGAGGACATGAGGATAAAGACTATTTGGAGTTTATTAATCCAGATTCATTGAAAATTATCAAAAAAGCATTTGCAGAACCAAGTCTTGCCAAAACAAAAGTTGGCGCGTATTATCAATTTTTACGATTGGGTTACTTTGTCACTGACCTAGATTCAAAAGGGCGCAAGAAAAAAGTATTCAATCGCACAGTCACTTTAAAAGATACTTGGGCGAAAGAGCAGAAAAAATAAACAAAAGGATAATATGTTAAAATTTGGAGAATACAGTTAAAATGTTTACTTTTACAGCGAAGATTTTTTGCCATAGTAAATATTAACTGTCATGAAAGTAAGTCGTAACACTTGTAAAGTGCTTGCAAGGCAGTATCTTCCACCACAAGGTCTAGTTGTTATACTAAATCAGGACAACTAAACATGGTCAGAAAAGAAGCCGTTGCAACACATTATTAATACCACTCTATCACATGTAGAGTGGTATTTTTTTTAGTCTTATCAATGTTGGGAAGTTAGACAGCCATCAGCTTCTTATGAAAAGTCGAAGTCGTAACTCAAGTATTGTTACCATGAAGAGTACGCCCGATGCAGTAAACAAAAAATAAATACAAGGCATCAAGTAGTCTTGATTTTTCTGTATTGATAGGTAAACTTCAAAAAAAATTACTAAAAAGCAAGAAAATTATTGAATTATAAAAACAGTTGTTTTTATTACTTTTGCTTTATAATTATTTCATGTTACTTTGTAAAAACAAAACGATGAAACTGCATTTTCAGGCTTTGCAAATACAAGATAGGCTAAATAGAAGAACTTTTCTAAACAATACTTTACTAGGGCTTGGTGGATTAGCTTTAAACGGATTGTCCAATTTACTTCCTTCACTTGACCCTGAACTGCCTCATTTGCCCTAAGCAAACGAGTGATTTATCTTTTCAAAGTGGGGCACCATCTCAATTAGAATTATTTGACTTCAAACCTAAGCTAATGGACATGTTTGGTCAAGAATTGCCAGATTCTGTTCGAGCGGGGCAGCGCGTAACGGGTATGACTTCTAACCAAAAATCTTTCCCTTTAGCACTTGCTGATTTTAATTTTAAGCAGTACGGAAAAAGCGGAGCTTGGTTAAGCGATTTATTACCTTATCACAAGCAAATTGTTGACGAAGTGTGCTTTATCAAATCTATGCACACCGAAGCTATTAATCACGACCCAGCTATCACATTCGTACAGACTGGCTCGCAGCAAGCAGGTCGTCCTAGCATAGGCTCTTGGATGAGTTACGGCTTAGGAAGCGAAAATCAAAATTTACCAACCTTTGTCGTGCTTTTATCGAGAGGGAATAATTACGACCAACCACTTTTATGCAAAACTTTGGGGAAATGGTTTTCTACCTTCCGAGCATCAAGGCGTAATTTTTCGTTCTGGCGACGATCCTGTACTATATCTCAATAACCCAGCAGGTATTGATGCTGCCAGCAGAAGACGTATGCTGGATCACTTAGCGCAACTACATGAAAGTCAGTACCATCAAACTCAAGATGAGAGTATTTCTTCTCGAATGGCGCAGTACGAAATGGCATATCGAATGCAAATGTCTGTACCCGACGTACTAGATGTATCCAAAGAACCCGACCATATTTATAAACTTTACGGAGAAGACGCTAGAAAACCTGGCACTTTTGCAGCTAATTGCTTACTAGCTAGAAAATTAGCAGAAAATGATGTCCGATTTATACAACTTTATCATCAGGGTTGGGATCAGCATGGTAATTTACCTTCTGAAATAAAGCACATGGCAAAAACCACTGATCAAGCTTCTGCTGCACTTTTGCTGGACTTGAAACAGCGCGGACTTTTAGAAGATACGCTTGTGATCTGGGGTGGTGAATTTGGAAGAGGTTGCTATTCACAAGGAAAGCTTACGCCAGAAAATTATGGTAGAGACCATCACCCGCGTTGTTTTACAATTTGGATGGCAGGCGCAGGCGTAAAAAGAGGAACTACTTATGGCAAAACTGATGATTTGGTTACAATATCGCAGAAAATCCAGTCCATGTACATGACTTTCAAGCTACTATTATGCACTTGCTGGGTATTGACCACGAGCGATTTACTCATAAATATCAGGGTAGAAGATTTCGTTTAACTGATGTGCATGGGAAAGTGATAAGGGAAATATTGGCTTGAGGGTTTCATAATAGCCTGTGAGGGTTAATCCTAAAAACAACTTATGATAAGCTATTGATACAGAAAGATAAGCTCTTGGTTCTTAGAAAATTATAGCAGAAATGCGATTTCAAAAATCGTAAAACTTTGTAAATGAATAATTTAAAATACGGATTTTGTAAATCCCATAATAACTTGCTAAGAATCATTTTTTTAGTAAAATTTATAAAACTTAAAATAAGTTTTTAATTTTGCATGGGCAATTGAAAAGCTAACTCAATTTGCTGTTAAATTATGCTTCTTTTTTCGTTATTGCTTTTCATCACAACGAAACATGCAATAACAAATGAGTGTTATAGAAAAAATTCTCCTGCTTCGTCAAATTATGCTGTCGCATCAGATAGATGCCTTGGTTATCCCTACGAGTGACCCGCACCAAAACGAATACCTAAGTGACACTTGGAAGATACGAGAATGGCTTTCTGGTTTTACTGGTTCTGCTGGCACTCTAGTCATCACGGCTAATCATGCTGGACTTTGGACAGATAGCCGCTATTTTTTACAAGCAGAAGTGCAACTGGAAGGTACAACGATTGAACTTCACCACATGACACCTGGAAAGGGACTTGAGTACGACAAATGGCTTACCACCCAACTTCCATTAGGTAGTAAAGTAGCTTGTGACGGTCTTTTGTTTTCTGTTAATCAGATAGAGCACATTCAAAGTGTGTTGACAACTGCTGGTTTAGAATTAACATTCAAATCGCTGGATTGGTCCAAAATTTGGCAAGATCGTCCGACCATATCTCAAACACCCATTTTTGAACATCATGTACAATTTGCGGGCGTAGCAAGAACAGAAAAATTAGCTATTGTGCGGCAGCAATTAAATCATCAAAAAGTAGATGGCTACTTGCTTTCTGCCTTGGATGAAATAGCTTGGTTGTTCAACCTAAGAGGAGCTGACATTCCTTGTAATCCTGTTTTCTTTGCTTATGCTTACATTACACCCACGCAGGTGCTTCTTTTTGCAGACCATCAGAAAATTAATTCCGAACTGCGAGCTACTTTAGAACAGCAATCTATTCAAGTAAAAGATTATCAAGCATTTACTGATTTTATTCAAGCTATTCCTAGCCATCACCAAGTGCTGATAGACCCTGTAACTACTAGCATTGAAATATCGCTACTTTTGAAAGCTCAAAAAGTACGCCAAGAAAGTTTTATTCGACACCTAAAATCAGAAAAAAATCCCATCGAAATTGCCCACATCAAGCAAGCTATGGTAAAAGATGGTGTAGCGTTAGTAAAGTTGTACAGATGGCTAGAACAAACCCTTACCAAGAGAAGTATTCCCGAATCAGAAGTGGCTGCTCAATTGAAGCACTTTAGGTCACAACAAGCTAATTATCATGGAGAAAGTTTCGATGCTATTGTTGGTTACAACGCGAATGGAGCAATTGTTCATTACAAGCCAGAATCTACATCCTGCGCCAATATTGAAGCAGATGGATTACTGTTAATAGATTCTGGCGGTCAATACCACGATGGCACAACTGATTTGACGCGAACTATTGCATTAGGTAAACCAACTTCAGTGCAAAAGCAAGATTTTACGCTGGTATTAAAAGGACATATTGCATTGCTGACGGCTTATTTTCCAGAAGGAACAAATGGAATTCAACTGGACACCATCGCAAGAGCACCACTCTGGAAGCATGGCTTTAATTATGGACATGGTACAGGACATGGCGTTGGTTTTTTCTCTAACGTCCACGAGTCACCACCTAAAATTGTGCCAACCACTAACGGAAGAGGAGTGACAATTTTAAAACCTGGCATGGTAATGTCCAATGAACCAGGACTTTACAGAAAGGGTGCGTATGGGATTCGGATAGAAAATTTAATGCTCTGCGTAGTAGGAGAGACAAGTGAGTTTGGGGCTTTTCTGAAATTTGAAGTTTTATCTTTGTTTCCTATTGCCCTACATTTGATTGATACTGCTTGGTTGGATGATTCAGAAATTACTTGGCTAAATGCTTATCATCAAAAAGTGTACCAAGCACTTCTCCCATTTTTGGATGAGGACGAAGTTGCATGGTTGGCGCAACAGTGTAGCACTTTGAAAAAATAATGTTTTATTTCAATCAATATCTCCAAGATAGCTAAATTGATTAGAAGAGACCGTACCTAAAATTGGAATAAGCGCTGCTGGATAAAAGGTGAGCTGGGCGAGTTTAGAAAGTTCTACCCATTCTATACCCACTTGGTATTTATCTGATGCCATAGTAGTTTTGAACAATGGAAGATGAGGAAATTTCAAAGTACAAGAAAATAAAACTTCCACTTGATGTAGGCTTTGATTTCCCCACTGGTGGTTTTTGCCGATGTATTCTCGGACGTGCAGTGCTTGATACACGTTCACCTCTGCTCCAATTTCCTCTAAACACTCTCGTTGTAGGGTCTGTATCAAGGTCTCGCCATGATGCTGACCGCCGCCTGGTAATAGGAAATAAATCTTGTCCGCTTGTTGCTTTTTGACACACAACAGACGACCTTCTTGTATAATTACTGCTTTAGCTGCTGTTCTTACGGATTTATACTTCATTTTTAGTTGATAATTTTATGGTGAGCATAAACTTTGCTTCTCAAAAATACCTTATGAAAGGCTAATAAATTGAATAATTACTATATTTTTTTGATAAAGAGGAAAAATTAGTAAACAATTTCCTTGCCTTAGTAATTTAAAGCAGGATTTAGATGGCTACTATATACAAAGAGTTAGATTTTAAGGATGTAGCTTAACTTCAGTTAAATGAGCCAGATTTTGTGGTATAGGATAATTTTCTTGCACCATGGTTCAGGTATTTAGTAGATCAATTATTCGTTTAAATGAACACAATGACAGATAATCAATTTTACCCACTCACTGTAAAGACAGTTACGCCTGAAACTCACGATACGGTAACTTTAGCCTTTCATCTTCCTCCTTCATTGAAGGAAACATTCGCCTATCAACAGGGTCAATACCTCACCCTGAAATTTGATTTGAATGGGAAAGAAGAGCGTCGTGCCTATTCTATGAGCAGTAGCCCACTAGAAGATGATTTAGCAGTGACGGTGAAAAAAGTTAAAAATGGTAAAGTTTCTACCTATATCCATGACCAACTTACTGCTGGTGCTACTATTGACGTGATGCCTCCGCAAGGACGGTTTTTTACGCCACTTTCGCCAGAAGCTAAAAAA
>JAAUTG010000167.1 GCA_012031785.1 Saprospiraceae bacterium
TTGCCTAATAGTGGTTCTCTTAAACTCACTTTTATTGATATGTCCAATTTTTGGGCGCACCTTACCATATCAAGGCATCAATTTAATTTAAAAACATCTTCGCATACCCTTTCGCCATTTTTATTATAAATTTTGATACTGTATGTTCCAGCAGGAAGTTTTATTTCAGGATGGTTGGGGTCAAATCTTTTTGCGAACAAGGGAATTCGTAAGTTAGAAGGATTATTGAATTCTTCGATTTGAATAAATGTTTCTCCATCCAATATCATGTCCTTACATTTTAACAAGTAATTCCTATTACCGATATTATAAATATAACTTGGCGCGTCAGTAAAGTAAGTTTCATTATCCTCAAAAAGCATAAAATCATAGCCTCTACCTTTCATGTAAGGAGAGCCAATCAGGTAAGGTGTATTTTTTATTATATTTAACCTAGTAGCAATTTCACTTTCTTGACCAATTAAATAGCTTTGATTGATAGTAAGGGGGTCTATTTTTAATTTATCTTTTAAATGGGCTGCCATTGTTTTCCTTGACTAACGCCAACTTCATTGGCATGAGCATAACCACAGTAGATAATAACCTTTCCTTTTTGAAGTAGATTATTCCTGTTGATTTCATTTATAATATTTTCAGCTTGAACTCTCTCTCTCATAGCATATCTTGACTCTCCTTCTAACCGCTCTTCGTCCCCATTAAATTCATAGCCATATACATCATATTTGTTCTCAAGTGCCGTTCTGATTAGGTTTCCAAAGGTAGGGTCAGACGTGTAAAGTCCTACATTTTGATCAATATTCTTAGTGGTATTGACTGTAGTGTATTTGTTTAATGTTTCAAAGAATATTGTGTTGTAACCATTTTTTTGAAGCGTTGGCAGCACTCTATCAAGTTGAAATCTACATTGAGACCAATGATGCGCCTCATTTAAAATTATGATTTCATTATTTTGGGATAATGAATCAATAAAATCAAGATATGGATAAATTCTAGCCATATTTAAAATACTATCCAACGGAATATTATACGATGTAAACTTTGAATTTTCCTTCATAACTTGTTCATTCATAGAAAGAAAGGAAAAAAGCGTGGCAGCGGAATAATGGTCGTATTCTACTGACGAACTTATTAATCTATCTAATTCTGTGTTTAACAACGCATAATTATAATTGAGCGATTTCCTGAAATAATTGATATAATCAGAAGTATTATCTAAACGTTCCAAACGATTCTCCGACGAATTATAGTTGAACGTAAAGTCGAGATGTTCAGTCAATAGTGCCTTTTCAAATGCTGCATAATTTTCTCCCAACCTGTGTTCCTCTCCTTTTTTTATCTCCAACGGAACTCTTCCTATAAATAAATACCGAACCCACTTATTCGCTACTAATTTGTGTTTTTCTTCAAATAAGTATCTGTAACCATTGTTTACTTTTTCATAGCTCACATGATTAGAAATGGTATCTTTAATTATGATTTGTTCGAACTTCGCTTCTCTTAATTTCATTACAAATAATTCATTATCAATATTTTGTTTATAAGATTGTGCCATAAAAGCAAATCTTAGCTCATCAAAAAACTCAGCATAGAGTAAAATATTTCTTGGGTATCTAGTTAAGGGTTTAAAGTAAAGCATTTTTTATCATACAGATTAAAATGCTTTCGCTCTGATCTGCTTGGGTTTGGGTGTAATTCAAAAACATTTTTAAAATATAACTCCAGCGGAATATCCAGATTTTTATAGGCATCAGAACCTATATTCTTTCCCCTATTTTCAACAATGACATAATTAGATTTACAAGCGATTAAAAATAGACTAGCTAGCGTGTAGGTTAAAATGATTATTTTTTTTAATATATGTTTCATATTACAACATTAACTTTAGCGATGATACTTGTTTAAATCTTCAGATTGTATATCTTATTGTTATCAATAGATATCCTTAGTCCAAACCAGATCGTCTTTTTCTAAAAAATACTACTCAATTATCCACCCACAAATCTATGTATTCTTGGTTTGATAGCTTTCTTAAGGGGCTATGAAAGTTCTGTTCTCTACAAGATGTGAATATTAGTAGAGAAATGTAAAATACAACGGCTACATTTAATCTTTTTGCCATCATTATTGTGTTTATTTTTTTGCCTTCTCTATGAGAAGGTATATACAGTAATTTAATTTAGTTTATCTGTAATGAAGTAGATACTATTTGATCACTTCTTCCAATTATAAAAACTAATACCTTGTTTCTTTAATGGATTATCAACCCAGTTTGCCCATGTAGCAGTATATGGGTCATATCCACACTTTAAAGAAATCATTCGGATTTTCCAAAAAGCACTACAATCAGTACATATATAGCGAAATTCACAATCTTTACAAATCTTAACATCATCTTTTTTTATTTTCCATGCTAGTTTAAACTGATTGTCCAATAGTGCGTCTTTTAAGCTCACTTTATTGATATGTCCAACTTAGTGGGCGCACCTTAAAACATAGGTAAACTGCTACCATTTAAACAATTCATGGAAAAAGTAGCTGAGTTTTTAACCTTTCTTTCATTACCAACGCTATCAATTAAAATATACCCACTCCCCTTACATGAGGTGATGTTTTCGTAATAATCACTTCCCATTTTCTTACAACCAGAAAAGATAAGTGTAACAATTAAGCCAAGTATAATCAAAAAGTAATAGTAATTTTTAGTCATTGCTATTTTATTTGATAGTAAAATTTTGAAACCGTACAAAAAAATGAGACTTTTCTTTTTAAGCAGCAATAAAAAGTTTGATTGCTACAAGTTTTAGATTTTCAACATTTTTTTGATAAAACACCTAGTGGTAATTAAATCTTTTGTAATATAAAGAGAAAAGAATCGAATTGAATTGAAGATTTTTCATAATGCCAACTATTTTTTAGTTAATTAAACAGAACAAAGGTAAGGAAATATATGGATAACTCCAAATTTCGCTAAAAATATATTTTGTTAAATACTGGAATGGTGCTTTTTTACAGTTGTATGATTGGCGGATTATTATTTATTATTTGGAGGCGTTGTGGGAAGGTACAACCTCTTGATAATTTACGGATGAAGCGGCTAACTTCATCCGTAAACTATGCTGGGTAGGTTACTTTATAACAATATCATCCACTCGGTACGTCGTGGTGTTGCCTGCACTGGTGCCGACGTAGCGGAAGGCGATGTAGCCTGTGCCAGTGGTGGCAGGCAGGGTGAGCAAGCCAGAATCTATACATTCGTTGTCCGCTGACGTAGTGTTGGAAGCCAATTTTGTATGGCTAAAAGCCAAGGTCAAACCGCCAACTGCGTGGTATCAATCATTAATCATACACTGCAATTTTAAATTTACTCAAATCGGGTGTTCTTGTTCTAGGTCTTGTGGTTTCGTGGTTGTAGATTACTCTTCCTAAGTTGCCAAAAAAAGGCATTCCAATTTGTTCGTACTCGTATTGACCATCATTGTAAATTTCATTTTGGTTGACGGAAATTGTTGCAGATAACATGAACTCTATATTGCGCTCAAAATCAACAACATAAGCTACATCCGTCAAGAAACCATAAGCCCAACCTACTTTGTTGAAGATGCGCACTGAGGAAGGAATAGAAGCGTCTTTTTTATCACCATACATAAAAAATTTAACGTAACCATCTGGTTCTGCGCTGTAATCTGGATATTTACTTTCTTTGGGTTTAGTGGACATGACGCGATAAAGAAATTGATAGTCCTCGTTGGTAAGGTCAAAACGCTGGTGTGGTGCCACAGCTTCAGGGAAGATAACAGATGTTAACATATCGTGTAAATCGGTTAAGGCAACAAAGTTTTTATACCTAAAATCAAAAGGCTGATTCACTAATTCATCTTTATCGTTGAGGTAGCCCTTTCCCTTCATTTCACCGTGTATTTTCCAGGTTCTGTGGTCGAAACTGTACTTCTGTCCTTGATGATAGAGCAGTTGATTATTGTGGTAGAAACTAACTGGATTGGTGTAGCGATTGCCTTCCACATCAAACCCTGTCACGGAAAGCCGATGAAGAATACGAGTGCTGTGAAAATCTTTTTTGGCTAATGCTTCGTTGATTTCTTCTTGCCCAAGCCACTCGTATAGTCTATTGAAAGCGTCGTTGTCGCTTACCACAAATATTTTTTTGATGTAATGCCCAACGCTAGGTAATAAATTTACTGCTGTCACGTCGGTATTGGCTTCAGTTTGTGGTGCGCGGACTGCACCATGCCGCATGGGTGTGTTTTTATTCAAGTTGATGACATTCAGTTGATTGAGTTTTTCTAAAGCGAGAAAGGCAACTGGCATTTTTACCGTGCTGGCAGGATAGTAGTACAATTGTGTGTCTATTTGATAGGTGTAAGTGGTAAACTTTGGTTGATTTTGCTCGTTCCTATCAATTTGAGTGTAAATAATTTGTGCTTGGTGCTTGGAGCCAGGCGCGAAAATAGCTTGAAAATAGCTTGGATGCTGCTCAACTAACTTTTGTAAGACATTATCTTGTTGAGCAAAAGCAAGTTGTGTGATTAACAAAAATAGAAATACAAATCTCATCGTTTTTTCTTGTGAAGATAGCAATTAATTTGCAAAATGGATATTTTACATTAAAATTAGCTAAAAAAAGTGATGCCGCCTTAACTAGCTTAAAGTCAAGGACAGAAGGTAAATTGCATCACATCAGTTAACACGCTACTTCATCAACTTTACTTCTTCCCCACTTTTTGCAGCAGCTATTATGGCTTGCACGATGTTGATGTCGCGCTGTCCTTCTTCACCTGGAACCATCACTGGTTTGTCATTCAAAATTGCAAGCGCGTCGTCATCCATTTGTTGTGCTTGCTGGTTTTGAATAAAAATATCTAATTTTTTTTCCGTCGCTGGTGCTACCTTGTACACCTGTGTAGGACTGCATGGGGTTTAACTCGTATCCACCTTTTTCGCAAGTGACCTTGAGCTGGTTACCATTGTCGCCCACGCTCGTTTTGCCGTAAGCGATTAAGCCATTTTTGAATACCAACTCAAACTCGGAGGTTTCATCCACTTCTGTGAAGAGATTTGGACGATTCACGTATTGCTTGGCATTTCGGATAGCAATAGGTTCTTGTCCTGCCGCGCACCGAATGCCATTAATGGCGTAAACGCCCATGTCGTACAAAGCACCGCCGCCCATTGCCTTTTCAAAACGCCAACCTTTTCCACCACCACCGTTGTAACAAGCCATCGCGTTGATGCTAGTGATGATTCCGTAGGGTTTAGTTTTCGCATATTCCATAACGGTTTTCGTGTTGGGTTCGTGCTGCATTCGATAGCCTACTGACAACTTCACTTTGTTTGTTTTGCAACTATCTATAATCTGTTGGCATTCTTCTACGGTCATCGCCATTGGCTTTTCACACCATACATGCTTTCCAGCATTGGCACCAATTACAGCATATTTGGCGTGTAAAGCAGTAGGGACAACGATATACACTACATCAATTTCGTCGTTACTGGCAATTTGATGCATGTTTTCGTAATTATAGACGTTGCTATCTTTGATGTTGTATTTTTTCTGCCAAACTGGTATTTTTTCTGGACTTCCTGTCACAATTCCTGCCAAATAACAATGTTGGGTGAGTTGCAGCGCAGGAGCCAATTGTCCAGTGCTGTAACCCCCTAAACCGACTAAAGCTACACCCAATTTTTTAGAGGAGTTCGACGATGAGGCGGTTTTGGAAGGTTTACACATCCCTAACAACAAAGCAGCACTAGAAAGCGCAGTATGTTTTACAAATTTTCTTCTATCAAATCTCATATTGCGTTAATTTTATTACGGATTGTAGTTGTTTTAAATTTTTTCTAAGGTTTCTCTAGTTAATTCGCTTTTCGTATTTCCTGTGTTTAGTGTGGTTGATGGTTCAAACAACATGACGCTGACTTCCTTATCAGCGACTGGTCTATGTTCCACGCCTCTAGGCACGATTAGAAATTCATTCTCTTTTAGGGTAATCGTCTTATCCCGAAACTCCATATTGAACTGTCCAGCTACTACGTAAAACAGCTCGTCTTCTTCGTCGTGTTTATGCCAGATAAATTCCCCTTGAAATTTTACTATCTTCACCTGTTGCCCATTTAGCTCACCCACAACTCTTGGATTCCAATGGTCCGTAAAAAGAGAGAATTTATCCGCAAGATTTACTTTATTTGTCATGTAACACTTTAGTTAAAACTGGAGCAATTAGATGTCCTATTCCTACCATACGATAATCGGGGTGACTTGAAGTAAGCCCAACCATTTTATAACCATATCTTTGCTTATCAGAAGTTATGTATTACAAAAGAATAGTTTTTGTCTTTGATGTGTTCACAAATATAGCAAATTATTATGAAATTTGATACATTTCTATTGTGTCATTTATTTATTTTGTTGAAAACTTCTAAGATTTTAGAAATAAGAGATTTTTGAGTAAAAATTAAATTATCGGATAGCTGCATGGCGGTTGCAAAAACAACTAAAACAAAAAAGTCCCTCAGCACATAGGTGCTAAAGGACTTTTTGTTAGTGTACCCCGGGGGGGAATCGAACCCCCACGATATTGCTATCACTGGATTTTGAATCCAGCGCGTCTACCAATTCCGCCACCGAGGCATTAAGCTATTTTTTGCTTAGCGGACTGCAAAGGTAAGTAGGTTTTCTCGAATGCGCAAGAGGTATTTCTTTTTTAGGTAATATTTTTTTACAATTTCTAATTTTTCTGGGTTAAAGGCTTCTACGATGGGCGCAATATCTTGGTAGAGTTCTTTTTCTAATCGCTCCAATTCTTCAATAATTGTGTTAAACTTGGCAGCGTCGAACTCAAATTCCAACTCCATCAATCCTTCGTTAATATCCATCATATCCACTAAAAAATCTTGTGGAATGGTGTTTTTTCCTTCGTCTGCTAAAGAATGAAACAGGTCTAGGACGTATTTCATTCTCATATCGAAGTCAGAAAGTATCTTGTAGGCTTCATTATTTAAGCTAGATTGTTCTAGCATAGCTGCCTTTTCATCTTCTGTGGATAGGGTGTAAAAGTCAGGATGGTATGCTTTGCTATTTTTATAAAAAGTACGTTTGAGTTGGGCTTCGTCTATTTTTAAAGAAATAGGAATATCATAAAATTCAAAGTAATTCATGCCGAATACGTTTTTGTAACTTTCCCGCGATCAACCAAGTTTAATTTGGTTAACCGCGTGAAAATTAATTAGGTATTGTTCCTAGAAAAAGAATTTACGAATGTCATTGATATTGGCGAAAAGCACTAAGCTAATTAAAAGGATAAAACCAATGGTTGTTGCCACTTCCATCAATCTATCACTAGGTTTTCTGCCGGTAATCATTTCCCCGATTAAAAACACGACGTGTCCGCCATCCAGAGCAGGAATAGGCAGTAAATTCATAAAGGCTAAAATCAAGGAAAGGATAGCTGTCATTTGCCAAAAATTTTGCCAATCCCAAGTGGCATCAAACATGTTGCCTATGGAGCCAAACCCTCCAAGACTGTCTTTTGCGCTGATTCTACCTGTAAACATTTGTCCAAACGCTTTAATTTGAACGCCTAAAAACTGCAATCCCTCTTCCACGCCTTTGGGTATAGCTTCCGCTAAAGTGTATTTTTCGGTATTGGTAGGCAATTGTTTTATCACCACGCCAATCATAGCTTTGCTGTTGATGGGTAATTCAAACTGGAGCGTATCAGTACCTCGCAGGGCAGTCAGGTTGATGTTGACGGTTTTTCAGGTTCTTTTTTACCAAAAAGTCCACCTAAAAAACTTTGTTTTACTGGCTTGGGAGCCACCGCAGCGATGCCTTTTCTAAAATCTTGAAAATAAGTTGTAGGCTGATTGTTTAGTCCAATAATTTGGTCGCCTACTTTTATGCCGACTTCTTCGGCTGCACCTTTTGGTTGCAGGGCTTCCACCACCATTGGCATTCGAGCAGAAAACAAGTTTTTTGAACCCGAAGAAAGTATTTTAGTCCATTTTTCATTGTCAATAGCTAGCGTTAGTGGCTGCCCTTCTCGCATCACCACCATTTGATTCGCTCCGTTGATGACAATTTCTCTTACTAAGATACCTTGACTGAATTTGTCAAAAGGAACTTCGCCAACAGAAACTATTTTATCGCCATCGCGCACCCATTTCGTAGCCCAGCGAATCGGTGTATAGACCATAAGTTGCATTTTCAGCGGGTAAATATTCCGCGCCCCAAGTCCAAATCACCATTCCGTAGAGAAAGAGTCCGAGAATAAAATTGACGGTCACTCCGCCCAACATGATAATCAATCGTTGCCAAGCGGGTTTGGAGCGAAATTCCCAAGGCTGTGGCGGCAGTTTCATTTGCTCTTTGTCCATACTTTCGTCAATCATGCCTGAAATTTTCACATAACCGCCTAGCGGCAACCAGCCTATACCGTAGATTGTTTCTCCTATTTTCTGTTTGAAAAGCGAGCCAATAGGAGGTACATCAAAAAATAAATAAAACTTTTCTACTCTAGTTTTAAAAAGCCTAGCTGGAATAAAGTGTCCCAGTTCGTGCAACACGACTAAGATAGAAAGGCTCATCAGCAATTGCGCTGCTTTTATCCAAAAATCCATATTTTACTTTTTATGCTATTTCTAGCTATCTTTGAAACTAAGTTAAAAATATAAGCGACCTCGAAAACATTTTGATTGGGATATAGGTTGCTTGTATGCGATAGAATTTGCGTATTTAACCACAAAAGTTAGAACAATTCTAATATTTTTTCAGCATTAACGATAAACGTGCAACTCTTTTACACAGAACAAATTGATGGCGAACAGAAAATCATTCATTTGCCAGAAGAAGAAATTCATCACCTGGCGGTCCTTCGCAAGCGAGTGGGCGACGCTATTCAAGTGATTGATGGGAAGGGAAATTGGTATGAAACCACTATTCTTACGCTAGAAAAAAGACATGTGACACTGCAAATTCATCAAATTATCCCCCAAACTAAGCCGAAGTTCGAGTTGCATCTCGCAATTGCTCCACCTAAAAATATAGAGCGCATGGAGTGGTTGCTAGAAAAAACAACTGAAATTGGTATAGATGTCATCACACCACTTCAGTGCGAGCGTTCGGAAAGAACAGTGCTAAAGAACGAACGACTGGAAAAAATATTGATTAGTGCTTGCAAACAATCGCTTAGAGCTACACGTCCCACCCTCCATCCGTTGACTAAATTTAAGGATTTTTTAGTGCGTTTGGACCACACTAACCAACAACGCTACATCGCACATTGTGAAAATAGCCCCAAAACGACGCTTCTACACAACTACAAAGCAGGAAACAACGTTTTAATACTGATTGGACCAGAGGGTGATTTTAGCCCTAAAGAAATACTACTTGCGGAAGAACAAGGCTGCTTATCCCTTAGCTTAGGAAAAGCAAGATTAAGGACAGAAACGGCAGGTATTGTGGTCTGTCAAACCATACAACTTTTGAACGAATGGGAAAAATAGGATATCGCTTATTGGTCGGAATTGGATTATTGGTGATGCTTGTCAATACTGCTTCTACGCCGCCAGCAGGTTTAAAAATGGCACTGCTGAAATACAATGGTGGCGGTGATTGGTACTCCAATCCTACGGCATTACCAAATTTGGCAAAATTTTGTAATCAAGCACTGGGAACTAATTTTGAAACAGACTACAGTACAGTGGAAGTGGGAAGCGCAGATTTATTCAATTATGCTTTTTTGCACATGACTGGACATGGTAATGTAGTCTTTTCGGAGGTGGAAGCTGAAAACCTAAGAAATTATTTGTTAGGAGGTGGTTTTTTACATATTGATGATAATTATGGTATGGATCCTTTCGTTAGGGTGGCTATGAAAAAAGCATTTCCAGAGTTAGAATTTATAGAACTTCCCTTTGCACATCCTATCTACCACCAAAAATTTGAGTTTAAAAACGGCTTACCCAAGATTCATAAGCATGATGACAAATCACCACAAGGCTTTGGGTTAATTTGGGAAGGAAGACTAATTTGTTTTTATTCTTATGAATGC
>JAAUTG010000168.1 GCA_012031785.1 Saprospiraceae bacterium
GAATTAATTTTCTTAGCTGAAAGCCCCAGAAATGGGGCTTTTTTTTATTCTCTTCCAATTGATAATTGACCACTCCGCTTCCCCATAAAATATTCCCTCCTTAATAAGACCTCGAAATACTAGGATATTCAGTGCCTCTTTAGTTTCTTACCGAGCGACTTCTTCTTTGATTAATAGTTGAAATCCATTTCCATGTATATTAACTATTTCAATGTTTTCATCACGCTTCAAGTATTTTCTCAACTTAGTAACAAACACATCCATACTGCGAGCCGTAAAGTAATTATCCTCTCCCCAAATTTTTGTTAGTGCTTCCGAACGGGGAAGTATATCATTTTTATGTGTGGCAAACATTCTTAGAAGTTGTGCTTCCTTAGGAGAAAGTTTGTCGTGTTCTTCTTCGGTGGTATCTTGACCGAAAGTAAGGATTCGCAGGGGATAGTTAAAGTTAAATTTGCCGATTTGATACTCTCTAATCTCGTCTTTGTTCTCTATTTTGTTGTTTTTCCTCTTCAGAATAGCTTGTATGCGAAACAATAATTCTTCAGAGTTGAAAGGCTTGGAAATATAATCGTCTGCACCAATTTTAAATCCTTTAAGCACGTCTTCCTTCATGGTTTTAGCAGTTAAAAAAATGATAGGCATTTCTATATCCTTATCACGTATTTCTTTCGCTAAAGTGAACCCATCTTTTTTGGGCATCATGACATCGAATATACAAAGATCGTACTCATTTTGTTGGTACTTTTCCATTCCCTGAACACCATCGGAAGCTAGAGTGACTTCGTAGTCGTGCATTTCTAGGTAGGACTTTAGTACATCGCCAAAGTTTTGGTCATCTTCAACCAGCAAAATCTTACTGTTCATCAACATAGTCAATTATTTTTCATAAAAAGTTCATGGATAAATATGATGTATGTAACTAGATATAATCTATTGAAAACCATAGATTATACTTTATTTAAGTTCATTTCATTTACAAAGATGTCATTATTCATTTCAATTTTGCAAGTGGTAGTGAGTAAACTACTCAAGGCAGTAGTGTCTATTCGTGTTGAACTAGCATTTAACTAAAAACGAGAAAATTGTTATATTGTTATATTCTTGAAGTAGTTAATAATGAGGAATGTATATCTAAAATTATGGTACTTGGTTATAATAATATTTTTATTTTAATTAATTGATAAACAGTGTTTTATATTTTTGATTAATAAAAGTATCTTTTGAGGTTGGAGTAATTTTTAGTTAAAAAAGTCTTAGATTTTTTGAGTAGATAAATGGGATGATTATTCTTCGTTGGTTTCTGTAATTGATGATTTGTATTTGCAAAAAAACGTAGTAGTTTTACAGCCGACTGTTACATCTTGGTTTAAATTTATTAAATTGAAATCAGCTACTTACTTTTCTGATCAATTCTCTAGTGAATATGTTGTAAGTTTCGTTGCAATATTTGATTGAAATATTGGATTACTATTTATAAATCAACCTATTATGAGGGATAACTACTTGAGATATTCTTATTCAAAGTTTTTGCTTGTTCTAAGTCATTTAGTGATGTGCTTTTGTGTAGAGGCACAAACAACATATTCTTTTGCACTTCCTGCAAATGGTATGATAGAAGAAGGTGAAGCTAATTCAATGGATTTAATCCGTTTCCATGTTGGAACTACGGAAGGAGTAGTTGAATTGTTTTGGGAAGTACCTTACGAAGAAGCTATTGTGGGTTATGAGGTTCAACGCTCGGTGAACGGTGGCTTTTTTGAGAAAATAGGTTGGTTGGAAGTGCTTGGAAAAGACGCTATTGGAGGGGCTTATTTGTTTTTAGATCGCCACCTTTACAGCAATGAAACATTGTATTATCGCGTCAAATCGGTTAAGACAGATAACCAGTTTGAATATTCAGAAGTACAAATTGTGAACTTGTTACTTTCGCGTGTGGTGGTAGAGTTAGCACCAGTGATTGCTACACAGCCAAGTATTATTTCGGTGGAAAAATCAATTTTTGATGCTACTCAAAAAATCGAATTAAGAGACGGAAATGGTGCAATTGTACTTGCAGTTAATGCTCAGGAACCTATCACCAGATTGGATTTGTCTAAGTATAAGGATGGGGTGTACTTTTTGAAATTGGGCACTCTTGATGGTGAAGGAAGGGTACTTAAAATCGTTAAACAGCGATTGTAGCCTGGTCAAGAAATTGACTTGCTTATTTGTACAATAAGCAAGTCAATCTTTAAGATAGTTACTTATGTTACGCATTTAACTGGTTGCTTTCAAAAGAATTCTTTGTATTTGCATAAAAAGCTCATCAGTTGATAACAATCAAAATAATTGTATTTGTGCAACAGCTAATTGCGTAACATTGGTTAGTTATTCTGCCTCTACTGGCGCTGAAATATTTGTATCTGCGTAGGCGATAGAGCGATCCACAATGATTCGTCCACAATATTCACAGGCTACAATTTTTTTGAGCATTCCCAACTCTAGCTGCATCTGCGTGGTACGTTGTGAAGCACCCCCACAAGAGTTACGCTCAACAGTTACTACTGCCAATCCATTACGGTAAGAACTGCGAATTTTGTCATAAGCTTTCAACAGGCGTTCTTCAATGTTTTTTCGTACTTTATCCGCCTCTTTTTTTAACTTTTTTTCTTGTTTTTCAGTTTCTTCTGTAATTTTTTGCAGTTCTACTTTTTTTGTAGCTAAGTCTTTTCGCTTGATGTCGAGGCGTGTTCTGGCTTCATCTAAACTTTCTTGCTTTGATGTAACGGCAATTTTACCGTCTTTGATACGCTTTTCTGAAAGTTCAATCTCTAGATGTTGCATCTCTATTTCCTTGTTCAAGGCTTCGTGTTCTCGATTGTTTCTTACGTTGTCTAGCTGTGATTTGTATTTTATAATCAAAGCATTAGCCTCTTGAATATTAGTTTCATGGCGTTTCATTTCTTTCTCTTGATCTTTCACATTGGTTTCTAGGCGTTTTAGACGGGTGTCTAAGCCAGCAATCTCGTCTTCCAAATCTGCTACTTCGATAGGAAGTTCTCCTTTTAAAATTTCTAGTTGAGTTAGTTGATTATCAATTAGTTGTAACTCGTGTAGCTGTCTTAGTTTTTCTTCAACTGTTAACTCTTTTTTAGCCATAAATGGTACTATATAATTGGACAAGAAATAGGAAATAATTCAATAATTTCCAATACAAAACAACACTCAAAAAACAGTTTGGTTTAGTAATAATGTACAGGATTAGTACGAACTGTGGTCGAACTGACTGCAAAGGTAGAAAATTTTTGGGAAATCCATGAAGAAAGTAAGTCTGCTGTAAACTGTTCACTCTCATAATGTCCAATATCTGCAATCATAATCTTGCCATCAGCATCAAAAAATTCGTGGTATTTGTAATCAGACGTGATGAAAATATCAGCACCTTGTCGGATGGCTTGCGAGAGTAAGAATCCTCCAGCACCACCACAGACAGCGACTTTGCGAATTTCTTTGCCTAAATATTGAGTGTGCCGAATACAAGCGGTTTGCATTTGGGATTTTAAGAAGGCTAAAAATTCATTTTCTGGCATGGCAGTCGGTAGATTACCGATTATGCCAGCACCAATGGATAATGTAAGATTATTGGTATCACTAGTATGGTAGGTAAGGAGAGTATGTAGTTGCATACTTTTTATAACTTGAAGTAGGTGATTTTCTAAATCTATGGCATATAGCAATTCGATTTCAATGAAGGCTTCCTGCTGATTGTTGTCAATGCTTAAACCAGAAAAAATGGTTAGCGAAGATGATTGTGGTAGGTCTTCAACAACCCCTAATAGGGCTTTTTTTAGGGTTTCACTATGAACCGCTGGAATCCAAATGTTTAATTTTCTAGTCGCTTTTTTAGGGAGTAAGATTGCTGTGTTTTGTAAGCCTAATTTTTCTGCTATTTTACTGTTTACTCCTCGATGGTACATGTTATCCAGATTGGTGTGAATAGCGTAAATAGCAATATCGTGCTTGATGGCTTGTAGCAATACTCTTTCTACATAAGTTTGACCCGTGAGCTTTTTTAAACCTTTGAATATGATGGGATGATGTGACACTACTACATTGTATTGGCGGTCTAAGGCTTCTTTAAGCACTTCTTCTGTGACATCCAAGCAGGTAATTATGCCCGTGATGTCAGCGTCAATTTGCCCAACGATGAGACCGCAATTGTCGTAATCTTCTTGATAAATAGGAGGAGCTACCTTTTCTAGGAAGGTAATTAAATTGCGTAGCTTCATAACTTAGGATTTGTGAGCTTTGAAGAATTTGGTTTCTTTAGACTTTTCTGTTCCATATTTTTTGTTCAATATTTGTGGTAGAGTAGCCATTGACAAAGGGTAAGCTTTTTACTTCACCTCCTTTTGCAAGTACCACTTCCGAGCCTACAATATCTTTGGGTTGCCAGTCGCCTCCTTTCACCAGCACGTTAGGTTCAAGATGTGTAATTAGTGAAAGTGGTGTATCTTCTTCAAAAACGATGACTGCATTGACCATTTCGAGGCTTGCCAGCATGTATATCCGCGTGAGTTCGTCGTTAATAGGGCGATGTTCGCCTTTAAGTCGTTTAACGGATTGACCTGAATTTAGACCAACAATTAATTTATCTCCTAGCGACCGCGCATCGGCTAACATGCGCAAATGTCCGTAGTGCATGATGTCAAAACATCCATTTGTAAACACAACTTTATGATGATGTGATTTCCAATGCGCTACTACCTCTTTCGCATGGTCATTATCTCGCATTACTTTTTCATGGATTGATGTCCACATAAACGTATGATGGTTAGTAAGATAATTAGATATTGATGTTTTGCTATTCGCATTTGGCTATTTGGTTTTCCTTGTTTTTAAAGGGAACAAGTGAACCTATTCAATAGATGTGTCTGTGGAATCTTTCCAGATTGCTTTCCAGTTCGTATCCTTGTAGGTATCGAACACTAGGACACCTAACACACTGAAAATGAATGCTGCTGCCACACTTGCTATAACCAAGATAGCACGGTTAGGGCGCGATTTTATCACAGATACATTGGCTTGTTCTACTAAGATGACAGAGGATAAGGCAGAATTTAAGGAAGTTTGTAACTGTTTTAGTCTTTCTTTATCATAAGTGACTTGTCTAATTGCCTGTCCGTATTGTTCTTGTAAATCTTCTACTAAAGGCATTCCCTCATTGAAATCTTCTGCATTTAATAATAGTTGTTCCAGTTCTTTTTCCAAGCCCTGAATGTGGGCATCCAGCAAGATAATAGTATCTCGTAATTTGATACTTTTACTGGCTTTGATGGCTTCTAAGGTAGCTTTGCTGGCAATCAAATCTGTTTTGCGCGACGAAAGTAGTTCAGAAAGGGATTCACTTTGTGTACTCACATTGTAAATACTGTATTTACTACGCACACTTTGTATGCTGTCTCGCAGTTTTTGAATGGTTTTTTCTTTTTCTAAGTTGTTTTGCTCAATGGTGCTTATTTGCTGTAGTTGTACTTGTTTTGCCATGTTCAAGTTAATGGCATCAATTTTTTCACGCGCTGCATTCGCCATATTGGCTGCCAAAACTGGGTCCTTGTCTTCGATAGAAAGTTGAAGGGCATCGCGTTTTGTTTTTTGTACGACGTAAAGGTCTCTCAAATGAAGGCGAATATAATGTGGTGCTTTTCGGCTGGTTGAGTCTATGTCGTAATGTTTGTATAAATGAAACGACTTGATGAGGTAGTCTAATAGTTCATCGGATTCAGCGATGGTGAGTAGGCGGTCGTTGTCATTGTTGTTTCCAAATGGCTGTGGATCTCTGGAGGTTGTACCAAAAACACCTCTTTCTGTTAATAAATCTGCGTTAGTTGCCAAAATATAGTAGAAGATTTGTAATAAACGGGCAACAATAAAGCAATAATAATACTTCCTAGGCTCGCTAAGATACAAATTGTAATGATGTATCGAGCATATTTTAACAAAACTTGGATGACTCCCAAAAGGTTATCCTTGTGTTCCATGCTATGGTATTAAATCAAAATAATTTAGTGGTTTGCATCTTGCTCATCAAGTGTGAAGTAAATAATCAGTATGTTTATATTTGATAATTAATGAATTAAACAATATAGCATACAAAATCATTAAAGGGTTCGCACTGACGTAATTTTTTGTTAAGTGCAAAATACTTGCACGCAATAGGGCAAAAGTAGAAAAAGATTGGAAGCCAAAGAACAATTTATAGGGTTTCCGTACTAAAATTAAACGGCTCTTTGATAACTTAGAGCTTTGGCTGCTTTTATTGGTATCATTTCATCAGAAAAGCCAAAGCCTGTAAATCAGTATCTACATGACAATTATAGAGGAAAGTGGCATACAATTTAATTTTGGCAGACGGTGGACAATTAGAAAGTACGATACGCATACCTACTATCGTGGTATGAGTGGTTTAGGCATGAAAGCCATAGATTTTGTAGGCGTTTTAGATGGACAAACGGTGTATTTGATAGAGGTGAAAAATTTTGAGCGGATTCCCCGACTACACGTCGAACGTACAAAAGAAAAATTAGAAGGTCATCCGAGTTATATTGTACTCAACTTTGTGGAGAAAGTAGAAAATACACAAAAAGGCATTGCTGTTATTGCTCAATATTTATCAAGAAAATATTATTTGAGCGTATTATTTCAGCTATCGTTGCGATGGAAATATACGACATGGCTGCTTCGACAAGAGCGTTTTATTTTGGATGTTGGTCGCGCACCACATTCGATGCGGTCAAGTCATTGCCGCACTTTACATTCGATTGCCACAAGCGTTTGAACTTTATTATCCATCACTGCATCTGGATATTCAGCAGCAAAATCCAACTTGTCAAACGTTACTAATGCCCAATTTTGACCAATTGGAAGATATGACTATAACCATGCCATCAGTTCCACTTACTCCAATTTGAGTGTTCCAAACTAACTCCAGTGCTACCGTTCCACAATTGTAGTAATTCACTCATAATCATTGCTGTAGCCCCCCAAACTACTTGTCCATTCACATCGAAATAGGGTACATTCTCTAGCGTGCCTTTCACAAAAGGCATGTCGGTCAACTTGATGTTTTCTTCGCAAGTAAAAGTATGAAAATTAGCTTCTACTAGTCCTTCAACTTCACTTATTTGTAACTGGAAATCAGGTGTGTAATTGAGATAACCTACAAAAGGATGTACTAAAAAATTACTAACAGGAATATAAATTTCTGATAGTTTTCCAATTATACACACATCCGTTTTACACACGCCGATTTCTTCTTCTGCTTCTCGTAGTGCAGTGTGCATCAAACTTTCATCTTGTCCTTCTAATCGCCCGCCTGGAAAGCTAATTTGACCGCCGTGCCGATCTCTAGGATTGTTGGATTGTCTTTGTATCAGAGGGATGTACCACTCTTGACCTTTGGGATAGAATAGAATTAGGACTGCCGCTATCTTTGCATTTTCCGAAAAAATAGGATAATCTTTTCGGAAAGGATGCGACATTTTGAGTTGTGCCTCAAAGCCAAGAAGTGGCTGCTTTAGGCTTTGCTCCATCTGAAGAATAAAGTGTTGTTGCATGGGTGATTAGTTATAAACTGTTGCTACGCAAATAGTTATTTGTAAGGATAGTTAGAACTTGGTTTTATGTATTTGAACTCTAGTTGCTTTGTGATAAAGCGGTTAGAAAATCAAAATAGAACATCCTCAAGTAATCTCACAAGCAAATAACGGTTTGCTTAACAGAAGTTGTTAATTTATCGTTTATAACACCCAAACATTACTTAGGTTGTTACTCTCTTTAGAATTAGTTTTTGGCTATAATAGGCTAATTACTAGTGATTTATCAATTTTAAAGTATGTGGGGCAACATAAATGTTAAAAAAATACACTTTTTGAACAGATGTTTCATTTTAAGGTAGAATTATTCTTCCTTGTTTGATTTTTGCAAGTAAAGTTCTAAGGCAGTTGGCATAGAGGGAGCATCAGGTGTTGGTGCTTTGATGTTGATAATGAGTCCTCTATCTGTTACTTCTTTACCTGTACTATTTCCAAAAACTGCTATTCTTGTATCGTTTTGCTTAAATTCGGGGAAATTCTCGTACAGAGATTTGATGCTCAAAGGAGAGAAAAATACTAATACATCATACGTCACGTCGCTTAAATCGGACAAATCACTACTCACGGTCTCGTACATGAGTGCGAGTTGCCAATTGAAGCTATTTTGGTCTAAAAATTCGGATATGTCTTTCGCGCCTAAGTTGGAACAAGGCAGTAAAAATTTTTCTTTTAGTCTATGTTTCAACAACGAAGTAGATAAATCTTCAATGGTTTTGGCACCGAAAAATACTTTTCGTTTTCTGTAAAGAATAAATTTTTGTAAATAATTGGCAATACCTTCGGAAAGGCAGAAATATTTTAAATCAGGGGAAACTTTTACGCGCATTTCCTCGCACATCCGAAAGAAGTAATCAATAGAATTTTTTGCTATTGAATATAACAGCAGAAAACTCTTCAATTCGGATGCGTTGCTTGCGAAATTCTTTAGAATTAAGGCTTTCAACGTGTATGAAAGGTCGCCAGTCAATCTGAAGACTATTATTTTTTTCGAGTTCGTAATATGGCGAACGTTCTGGTTTCGGTTGAGAAATTAGTATAGAGCGAACACGCTTGTATTGTTCTGTATGAACTGTCTCTCCTGATGCCATTCAAACGATTGTTTTTGCGCTCCTTGTTTATTTGTTGATAAATCCCAAAGCAAGTTTAACTAAAATGAATATGGGAGCGATTTCCATGGCGCAAATATACAACAAAAAGTGAAATCTGTGCATAAAGAAATAAGAGTTGCCAATTATTATTCCGCGAATAGCTAGGAAAATGAAAGCCAACCCTAAAAAAATCGCTGTTAAAAAAATCAAAATATTGGTAATTGATGGTGCTGCGTAAGCCAGAACCAAATTAACAGGTACAAGCATCACCGCTAAGACAATTCCGAACAACATAATTAAATAATTATAAAGTTTCAGTTCTGCACCAAACGGATATATCTCACCCATAATAAAGTTTAAGATATGTTTCAGTAAAAGTGATATACTTACTGCGCCTATACCAAGTCCAGCATCCAATAAGATATTTCCCGTGACACTGATTCCAAACCTTTTAGCCACAAGCGCGAGAAAAATACCCGCATTGACCCAAAAAGCAAGGTACCAAATATTCATGGGAACAACAGATGTCCCTTTGAACTCCCTGTAACTTTGTTTTAAGGTATTGACATTTAGTACATTCTGATAGGCTCTATTGAAATGTGCCCTAAAAAGCACAAAAAACACCGTAACTGGTACTAATCCTAAGAGTGTAACTCCAAATAACATCCCTCCCTGCATAGGAACAGGCGAATTAACTGGAAAGTTAATTCCCTTTTTAGAATTATCTGAAGGTTGGATACTTGTCGGAGCGGTTTCGATGACTTGCTTTTGCCCACGCTTCAATTCAAAGGGATTGTCGTTGGAAGGTTGTGCTGTTATTGCTTCCTTTTTTTCTGCCGCCACATTGTCAGGGTGTAAGCGGCTTTTGATTTCAAAAGGATTTTGAGCATGACTAGTCATCCCAAAAAGCAGGTATATCCCAATCCAAATGGTACTAGTTTTTTTTACATTTTGGTGTATTGTAATAAGTAGCCCAATCTGTATAGCTTATGTAGTATTTCCATTTAATCATTGAAGTCGAGCTGATTCATTGATAGCCAATCTACTATGCTTCTTACTTGATGTGTTTCGCAAACTGCGTCTATTTTACTGAAAAATAATGGGTGCAAATGTAATTCTTTTTTGGGCGTATAGCAAAACTGGACTATCCAAATTTGGAGAAGT
>JAAUTG010000169.1 GCA_012031785.1 Saprospiraceae bacterium
ATTGCCTCCTATGGGGATGGGCCTAAGCCCCTGCTCAACGGGCAGGGAAAAGTAGACCACGTCATCCGTCTGGAAAATACCAGCTACTGGGAAATCTATGATCTGGAGATTACCAATCCGGCGGAGCAATCGGGCGACCGGGTAGGGGTGCTTATCCGGGCCGACCAGGGGATGCACCGGCATTTTCATTTAAAAAATCTTTATTCATGGCTAAGCCTTTTTTGATTAAGTTAAACTTGAAGTTAACCTTATAAATAATTAACAAATAAGAAGTAAGCTCTGAGACATTGCCTGAAAAAATAAAATTAATCCAGCTCCATTGTTCCTAATTTAAATTTTAATTTGATTATTCAATTTCAAAAGCCTCTGATTATGGCGCCCTCCATCAAAAGCAGTATTTAAAAATTTATTTAAAAATTTTATTCTAAAAATACAACTGATTAATCACGTTATCCAGTTTTATAAATTGAGCAATTATTACATTCGGCATTTATTTCTTTATTTCGCGCAAGATTTCGAACGAAGTATTGTTAATAGCAGTTTATTGCTATTAGAGACTCGTAAGTCAAGATTCTGTCTTTTGCTATTTTTTTTCAATAAGAAAGAAAAGGCTTAGGAACAGAATGTTTTACAGACCTACATTTATAGACGCAAAAATGTCAGGGAACAAAATTCAATATAAACAAAATGAGTGCTATTAAGCGTATTGCAGTCTTCACTTCTGGTGGAGACGCACCTGGTATGAATGCCGCCATTCGGGCGGTCGTAAGAACAGCAACCCATTACGGTTTACATGTACACGGCATCAAGCGTGGTTATCAAGGGATGATAGAAAATGATGTGATCCGACTTGAGGCTAGAGATGTTGCTAACATCATTCAACGAGGAGGTACAATTCTAAAAACCGCTCGCAGCAAGGATTTTACTACACCTGCTGGTCGAGCCAAAGCCTATGACACTTTGCGAGCGCATGACATTGACGCTTGTGTTGCGATTGGCGGCGATGGCACTTACACAGGAGCTATGGTTTTTACCCAAGAATACGATGTTCCATTTATTGGATTGCCTGGTACGATTGATAATGATATTTATGGAACAGATTATACCATAGGTTACGATACTGCTGTGAATACGGCTATCGAAGCGGTGGATAGAATTCGAGATACTGCTGATTCTCACAATCGCCTATTCTTTGTGGAAGTCATGGGCAGACACGCTGGTTTTATCGCCCTAAGCGCAGGTATTGGTGGCGGAGCGGGCTGTATTTTAGTACCAGAAATAGAAACGAGCATTGAGGGTTTATGCAACTTGTTAAAAAAAGGAGTTTATCATAATAAATTATTTAGTATTGTCATTGTGGCAGAAGGCAATAGAAACGGTGGAGCTACTGAAATTGCGAGAAAGGTACAGGAACAATTTGATTATTATGATTCCAAAGTAGCAATTATCGGACACATGCAACGTGGAGGTGCGCCAACAGCTTTAGACCGCCTCATTGCCAGCCAATTAGGTTTTGCTGCCGTAGAGCGATTGTTGGTAGGCGAAAAAAACGTGGCACTAGGTTTAGTGAATAATAAAGTGATTGGCACTCCATTTGAAGAAGCCATCAAAATCAAGAAATATATAGATAAAGACCTGATGCGTATGGCAGATATTTTATCTGTTTAATTGGACTTTTTCAGTATTTAATGCTAAGTTAGGGTAGTTTTTGAATCTAAAAAACGATTTTTACTCTTTTGCCATCAACTTCCTTGATAGGAATATTTTAGGGATAAATCAAGCTGATTTGGACTTACATCAAGGCTGTAAGTATTCAATTTTCAGATTTGATTGCCGATGGTCAACATATTGATAGAGCATTCGATACCATCGCTTTACAAGGGTTTTATCAAGACCATAACCTATTTGTTTCTTCTTTTCCCCTTGATTTACTTGACCATGCTTTTTCTTTTGACTTTTCAAAGCACTCTTCTTGTTTTTTGTGGTGGTTTTAAAGGCTACATCATACGAAAAAACAAAAAGGTTGGGTACAACAATAAAAATAGAGGTGCTTAAAAATTACTGCACAAGCGCGATTTTTAAGTTATAAAACCCTGTTAATAAATAACTTAAAGACAAAGTCTCACAAATTTTGCAATAACTTTCTAAGCACCAAAATGGATTAAATCTTCAAAAAACAGTTGGATAAGAGAAGACGTTCTTTAACACGTATTGTAGTGCCATATTGAATTTTATAGTCATTTTATTACCTGAAAATTGCTACATTCAAATTCCCAAAATGCGTCTTAACAAGCCACCCAATACCAAATCATGAGAGAATGACAGGTGTTGGGATAAGATTTTTGGATTTCTTGTTGCTAATACCTATATTTGCTATTGGAGTATCACATTCGTCTTAGTTAAAAAATGGCAACTTAAAGCAAGCGTAAAAACCGCGATTTATGAGAAAACTGCTCAATCAGACTTTTAAAACGTACTACTCGTGGCGGATGCGTCTCATTGAGCGTTTTATGGATTTCCCTGACGAAGCTCAAGAACGGCAGTTCAAACAACTGCTACTCAAAGCTAGACAAACAGAGTGGGGCAAAAAATACGCCTACAAAGAATTAAAAACACCAGCCCAGTATGCCATGCGCGTTCCTGTGCAGGACTACGACTATTTCAAGCCGTTCATTGAGCGCATGATGGGCGGAGCGCGTGATGTGCTTTGGACGGGACAGGTGAATGGTATTCAAAATCTTCTGGCACCACGAGTGCGAAAAGTAAATTTATTCCGGTATCGGATGATAATTTAGAGTCCTGCCACCAAAAAGGCAATTGGGATGCAGTAACTTTATTTTACAACCAACGTGCGGATGCTCGAATTTTTGAGCTTAAAACACTCTTGATTGCAGGCAGCCTGACGCGATTTGAGCCTTACCCACGCACGCAAATTGGCGATATTTCCGCCATTATGGTGACAAGAATGCCTCGTATTGCTATTCCTTTTTTCGCGCCAGATATAGCAACTGCCACCCTTCAAGATTTTGGAGAAAAATTAGAACGCACTGCCCAAATTACTGCTAAAATGGACAATATTGTGTCCGTAGGAGGCGTACCGACTTGGGTGGTTGTGCTATTCAAAAGGGTATTGGAAATTACGGGGAAAAACAATATTTTGGAAGTTTGGCCCCATTTTCAAGCATACATTCATGGTGGGGTTAGTTTTTTACCCTATCAATCTCAATTTCACCAATTCCTACCCTCTAATCAAGTAAGTTACCAAGAAGTGTATAATGCCTCGGAGGGCTACTTTGCCATTCAAAATGATTTTTCGGTAAAAGATATGTTACTGCTGTTAGATAATGGCATTTACTACGAATTCATTCCAACCGAAGAATGGAATAAAGATTTTCCCAAAGCGATTCCACTGTCGGAAGTACAAATCGGGAAAAAATATGCAATCGTCATTAGCACCAATAGCGGCTTGTGGCGTTATCAACCTGGCGATACGGTAGTATTTACCTCTTTGCGACCTTACAAAATAAAAGTGTCAGGGCGCACCAAGCAGTACATTAATACATTTGGGGAGGAAGTAATTATTGAAAATACAGACCGAGCCATCACGGAAAGTTGTGAGTTGACTGGCGCAATTGTGCTAGATTACACTGCTGCGCCTGTATATATGCTAAATGGGAAAGGAGGACATGAGTGGCTCATTGAGTTTGCTTACCTACCCACGAGTGTGCCTCACTTTGAGCGCGTTTTGGACGAACGACTTCAAAAATGTAATTCTGACTATGAAGCCAAAACGTTACAAAAATATGGCTCTGGAGCAATTAAAAATTCATGCTATTCCGCAGGGCACTTTTGCGGAATGGTTAAAATCAAAAGGAAAATTTTCGAGCCAATCCAAAGTACCGCGCTTGGCTAATCACCGAGACATACTGGAAGATATTCTGAAATTTATTGCACGGAGCATCACAAGCGAATAAATAACGAATTAATTACTTGATAATAAATTAGTTGCAAAAAATTACTAATCTTTACGCACTAATTGCTTCTGAGCTATTTCTCATTTTTCCCTTCATTCCCTTGAATGTCTGCCTCAATTTGGCGCAGTTTTTCCCTACAAAATGCAAGTAATTCGTTTGCTCTTCGGGATTTTGTTGCTAAATCATCTACACTAATGGCTTGAGCTTGTAAATCTTCTAATAATTGTTCCAATTCTGCCAAAGCTTGGTCGTAGGTCAGTGATAGTTGCTTCATGTTGTAGATAAAATAGTGGCTTGCACGTTGCCGTCTGCCAGTTGTAAAGTTATAGTTTCTCCAGATTTTAAGGCACTAGCCGTAGTAACGCGCTTACCATCCTTCAGAACCAAAGCAAAGCCGCGCTCCAAATTTTGAGCGATACTCAGTAACTCGTTTAATCGTGCTAATTGTTCCAAATGTTGTTTGGCATGGAACAATTGAGTTTGTATTGCACGCGGGACGGCACTTTGCCATGCGTCCAATTGATAGTATTGTTGTTCCATTTTTTTAGTGCGATGCAACGAAATATAAGCTGCTAACTGTTGTAGCGATAGGGTTTGCTGCTTCAAAATACGCTGTATTTGCCAATGAATCTGATGCACTGCTTCCAACACCTCACTTTCAAACACCGCGTTGTGCTGCAAAATAAAATCGGCTACAGCAGTAGGTGTTTTTAGCGCGTGGTGCGCCACACGGTCAGCTACCGCTTCATCCACTTCGTGCCCGATACCCGTCAATACTGGCAATGGAAAATGAGCGATTGCCTCACAGATTTTAAAATCATCGAAAGCCGCCAAGTCCAATCTTGCGCCACCGCCTCTAGTAATCACTACAGCATCAAAACGATGCGCATGTTTTTTAACAGCCGCTAATTGACTTAATATTTCCTTTTGCGCCGATTCTCCCTGCACTGCACTCCCGAAAAGCTGATAACGAAACTGATAGCCAAATGAATTACTTAATAAATGCTGCGTAAAGTCTTGATAACCTGCCGCTTGCTCAGAAGATAGCACAGCGATGCGCTGAATCACTTTTGGCAAAGTCAGCCTAGCATTTTTACCAATTAACCCTTTTTCATCCAGTTTGGCAAGCGTTTCGCGGCGCAAAAGTTCGAGCTGTCCAACGGTATAAGCCAAATCAATATCTTCAATGTGCAACTTAAGACCGTAGCGTTCATGAAAATCCATTTTCACCTTAAATGCCACTTCCAAGCCCGCCTGTAATACATTTTCTGCACTCCGTCCGTACTGTCGCCGCCATTTTGATAACGTATTTTCCCAAATAATACCTTCGGCTTGAGCTATAATTTGAAGTTCATCCGCTTCTTTTTTTTGTACTAAACTTAAAAAATAATGCCCTCTTGCTTTAGACGCAGCTGCAATTTCACAGCGCACCCAAAGACTTTCTAAAAAGTTGAGGGCAACCACGCGGCGCAAATGCTCATGCAACTCAAATAGGCTTCGTACCTTCAAAATATACTAAGATTTACAGGATTTATTTATCTGATTTTCAAAAAAATAACTCTTAATTTTCTTTGCAACAATTTTATCACCTTAGAGAACTGCCAAGTAGATAGCATTAAGTAATTGACACTAATCAGATGGAACATGTATATACAGTAGCTTCTGGTTTTAAAAAGTGTTGATTTGCTTGTCACATCTACTTAACTGATGAATGCAGTTTGCTCCAATTCTGAGCTACTTTTGGATAGATTACAGCAAAAAAAGCTATTTTGTTGTGAAAAAGAAAAAAATTCCTCTCTGCTAGGTCTTTCTAAGTTGCAACGTGCCAAACAAAATTCACTTGTAATTAACCATTTTTCAAAATTTCTGTTATCTTTGTAGAATGCTTTAGGGGTGTCCTTTGTACGGACTGAGATTATACCCTCAACACTTGATGCAGTTTGTACTGCCGTAAGGAAAAGCGCGGTTAAGTTCAAGGTAAGCAGTTCAAAGTTCAGAAGGATTCCATTTTTCTATCGAACCACAGCCAACTTACTTTCTAACTACAACACTCGCCACTAAAGCATCAAAACAAAAACAGGATGCTTATGCAATTCAAAATCAATGACCAAACTTACGAGTTTGAAGAAGTACAAACTATCGAAATGGCTTTAAATCAACTGAATAAATTGGATTTAACTGGTATCGCAATAGCAATTAACAATGTGGTTATTCCAAAAATACAGTGGAAGGAGCATTTCATTCAACATCAAGATGAGATTTTGATTGTGACGGCTACGCAAGGTGGGTAGTTGAATGTAGCAGGCTATTAAAGACTTAATCATTCTTGAGAGTAAATTAGCGTTAATTCACTTGATTATCAACGAATTAATTATTGATGCTATAATATGTTCATAGGACAAAAAATGATTAAGCGCAAGGAAAATTTGTCATTTAGCAGGACTAAATGACGTTAGTTTTTTGATTAGAACCAGCTAAAAGGCATATTGACATACATGCTACAGAAAAGAATTTGGAGAGAGAATTAGAAAATCTAGGAATTGGCTGCTGTAATAAATTAAGAAACCTTAGTGATTGACCAAAGGATTACTTTTCGAAACTAGAATTAAAACTGCAAACCTCATTTAAACTTCAGTATCAGCATTGATATAACCTGCACATCACTGATTGTAAACCGATTGATTATTAACAACTGAATAATATGCCACGAATAGACAGAATACCATCACAGAGTACCCTAATCACTAGAACACCATTGCCCAATTCTAGGAAAGTGTATGTGCCTGGAAAAATTTATGACATCCAAGTGCCCATGCGTGAAATTCGGCAAACAGACACCATTGAGCGCAACACAGGCAAGCGAATTGCAAATCCTGCAATCACCGTGTACGATACTAGCGGTCCGTATTCCGACCCGAACGTACACATTGACGTGCGACAAGGTCTGGAGCGCATTCGAGAGAACTGGATTTTGGAGCGAGGCGATGTCGAAAAATTACCTTTCTCTAGTTCTTCCTACAGTGTTGAGCGTTTGAACGACCAGCAATTGGATTATTTGCGATTCCAGCACTTGCGCAGCCCGCTTCGAGCAAAGGCAGGTGCAAACGTCACGCAAATGCACTACGCCAAAAAAGGTATCATCACGCCAGAAATGGAGTTCATTGCCATTCGGGAAAACCAGTTGCGTGAGCAAATGCAAGCCGATATGGCAAAGCAACATCCTGGATTCAGTTTTGGAGCGAATATTCCACCGCGCATCACGCCCGAATTTGTAAGAGATGAAATTGCGGCTGGTCGTGCTATCATTCCTGCCAACATCAACCATCCCGAAAGTGAGCCAATGATTATTGGTCGCAATTTTCTAGTAAAAATTAACGCCAACATTGGCAACTCGGCGGTATCTTCAAGCATTGAAGAAGAAGTGGAAAAAATGGTATGGGCTACCCGTTGGGGCGCTGACACCATCATGGATTTATCTACTGGGCAAAACATCCACGAAACACGCGAATGGATTATTCGCAACTCGCCAGTACCCGTTGGAACAGTACCAATATACCAAGCCCTTGAAAAAGTGGGTGGTGTAGCAGAAGATTTGACTTGGGAAATGTACCGCGATACCTTAATTGAGCAAGCAGAACAAGGCGTAGATTATTTTACGATTCATGCAGGCGTGCGATTGCCTTTTATTCATTTGACCGCCAATCGCGTGACGGGCATTGTTTCCAGAGGTGGCTCCATCATGGCAAAATGGTGTTTGGCGCACCACAAAGAAAGTTTCCTCTACACTCACTTCGAGGAAATTTGCGAAATTATGAAAGCATACGACGTATCCTTTTCTTTAGGTGATGGGTTACGACCTGGCAGCATTGCCGATGCCAACGATGCTGCACAATTTGCAGAATTAAAAACACTAGGGGAACTGACGCAAATCGCTTGGAAACACGATGTGCAAGTAATGATAGAAGGTCCAGGTCACGTACCGATGCACATGATAAAAGAGAACATGGATAAGCAGTTGCGCGAGTGCTACGAGGCTCCATTCTACACGCTCGGACCATTGACGACAGACATTGCGCCTGGCTACGACCACATTACTTCTGGTATTGGTGCTGCAATGATTGGTTGGTTTGGCACTGCCATGCTGTGTTATGTCACGCCAAAAGAACATTTGGGTTTACCCAATCGCGACGACGTAAAAACAGGCGTGATTACTTACAAAATTGCTGCTCATGCTGCGGACTTGGCAAAAGGTCATCCTGGCGCGCAATATCGCGACAATGCCTTGAGTAAATCCCGTTTTGAATTTCGCTGGGAAGATCAGTTCAATTTATCGCTTGACCCTGAGACCGCAAAGGCATACCACGATGAAACCTTGCCCGCCGAAGGGGCAAAACTGGCACATTTTTGCTCCATGTGCGGACCGAAGTTCTGCTCTATGAAAATCACGCAAGAGTTGCAGGATTACGCTTCCAACTTGGGCGTAGATGAATTGGCAGCTTTGGAAACCGGTATGGCAGAAAAATCGGAGGAGTTTAAGGAGAAGGGAAGCGAAATATATTTGTAGTGGAAAAAGAAGGCATCAGGCTGGATGATTAATTGATAGTACGTCATATTACGCAATTTACTACTTGTTTTTGCCTATTCCAAGGGCTATTAGTGAAGAAGTGCCAACGTTCACTTTCTAAAACCCTTGTATGTAGGCAAATGATAAACAGCAAATTGCGTAATGTGAATTATATAGTACGAGATGCCTAATCTAACATATTGATTTGTAATGATTACAAAAATAACAATTAATAACTTTAAAAAAAATTGAGACCGTAAGTTTTGATTTCAATTCTCCATTGGTATTGATAGGACCTAATAATAGCGGAAAAACATCTGTTCTTCAAGCAATTACGCTATGGGAAGCTGGACTAAAAAAGTGGACTGCCCAAAAAGCAAGTAAACAAAATGGTGCCAGTAAAGGTAAAAGACAAGGGGTGTCTATCAATAGAAAGGATCTTATGTCACTCCCAGTACCCTCAGCTAAAATGCTATGGCACAATCTAAAAACACATGCCACCACAAAGACAGATGGAAAACTAGATACGAAGCACATGTTTATAGATGTTATCATTGAAGGAAAAGACAATGAACGAGATTGGAAAAGTGCTTTTGAATTCTACTATGCCAACGAGGAATCATTTTACTGCCGACCCAAACAAATTGAGCAAGAAGAATATGAAATTTCTGCTGAAGCAGCTAAAATTCGTGTAGCTTATCTTCAACCCATGTCTGGATTAGCATCTTCTGAGGACAGATTGACACCAGGTTCTATAGACAGAAAAATCGGGGAAGGGAAAACAGCAGACGTAATTAGAAACATTGCTTATCAGCTTCTTCATCCTGATAGGTCTATTGATGCGGCAACAAAAACCGAAATACAAAATAGGTGGAAAAATATTTACGGTATAATATACAACAAATTTGGAATAAAAATTCAAGAGCCTAGATTTTATCCAGAGAATGGATTACTGGATATGACCTACATTGAAAATGGCAATGAATATGATCTTTCCAATGCTGGTAGGGGTTTTCAGCAGACTCTACTGCTTCTTTGCTTTTTATACTCCAATCCTGGAAAAATAATTTTGATGGACGAACCAGACGCGCATCTTGAAGTGTTGAGGCAAAAAGAAATTTACAACCTTATTGTAGATATTACACGTCAGTTAGGCTCACAACTCATCGTGTGTTCTCACTCCGAAATCGTACTAAGAGAAGCTGCATCTAGAGAAGATAATATTATAGCCATACTCGAAAATACTACTATAAAATTAAATGACGAAAAAATAATTAAAGAGTTCCGAAAATCATTAACAGATTTCGGATGGGATAAAATATTATTTGGCAAAATTAA
>JAAUTG010000170.1 GCA_012031785.1 Saprospiraceae bacterium
GCTTATCTAACACACCTATCCGCCTCTGAATCCACGCCGAGTCAGACAAATACTTTTTGCCGTCGCATAAAAATCTTTCCTGCCGCGAACAGAAAAGATAAAACATCTAAGTTCAGTTAGACGCAAATTTAGGTAAAAATAATATATTACGTGTATAATTTACATTGAAATGAACGAAATGTTAAAAGACAATACATCAACAAGCAACGAAAAGTTTAACGAAAGAACATAATTGTTCTTACAAATTATATGACAAATCGTAAAAACCTTTACTCGTGGAAAAATGAACATCCATACGAGCAAAGTAGCAACAGCAACATCCAAAAACTTTATCAAGATTTCGTAAAAAGAATCTAATTAAGGTACTTCTCTTGCAAATGCGTCGTATAAAAAACTTATATTGTGTCGTTCTGGTTTTGGAAGTCACATTTCAAATACTATGACTGTTAGAAACGTGAGTTAAATATATTCATCCTTTTATTGAGCCTTCCTTGTATTGTCTTATCTTATGGCTGAATCTTTTATTTAACGATTACCTATCGTGACAGAAAATTAATTGTCATTTTTTAATTTATTAATATGGAATTGAGTCAGCTAACAATCAGCCGAGAAGAAGAAATCAAAGAAGCCCTAAAGGACTGGCGAGACATTGTCAAAAAGTACCAAGCGCCTTGCATACGCACCGCCACTATACAAATTTTGAATACCTTTATTCCGTTTTTAGCAATATGGGTGTTGATGTATTTTTCCTTAGCTTGGTCCTATTGGATTACACTAGGTTTAGCAGTTGTAAATGGATTTTTATTGATTAGAATATTTGTTATTCAACACGATTGCGGACACCAATCTTTTCTTCCAGATTCCAAATGGAACGATGTCGTTGGTTTTATCTGTAGTTTTTTCAGCGCTATCCCCTACAAATATTGGTCAAAGGTCCATGCTTATCATCATGGACACGTTGGGCAACTTAACGACAGACATATTGGCGGCATAGACTTTTTGACGGTGGCAGAATACCAAAAACGCTCCCACTGGGGCAGATTTTCTTACCGTGTTTTTCGCACGCCACTCGTCCTTTTCATTATATCTCCATTGCTTTATTTGAGTATCACTAACCGGTTCCCATTCATTCGATTCAGTGCGATTAAGGATGTGCAGCGTTCTCAAATTATCAATAATTTAGCTTTAATGGCTGCATACGTAGTATTCGGAACATTACTTGGTTGGCAAGCATTTCTGATGGTACATCTTCCCATTGTAGCTGTTTTTGGGGCTGTTGCGTTTTGGTTTTTCTTTGTACAACATCAACACGAAGAAACGTATATGCAATGGCAACCCAATTGGGATTTTTACAAGCTGCTATACAAGGAAGCACTTATTACAAACTCCCTAAACTATTCCAATGGTTATCCGGCAATATTGGTTTCCATCATATCCATCATCTTAATGCTAGAATACCAAATTATATGCTGGAAAAATGCGCCGTGGAGAATCCCATTTTTCAAAAATATACAACAATACTAACTTTTAGAGAAAGTTTGAACTGTATGTTTAACAAACTATGGGATGAGCAAAATGCCCGTATGATTACTTTCAAAGAGTTCAATCGTTGGGAAAGCTTGCAACTGCAAGAAATCAAAGTAAAATCATAAACTTATTGGCACATAAATCTGTACCTTCTTTAGCAGCTATATTAGTCAAAAAGAAGGTATAAATTTTTGGCTACTGTCCGCCGCCTTACAATTACTGTTCATAGCTACAAAATTTGTTGAAAAATAATTTAATATACCTTTAACATTTGCAGTACAACTAAATGACGCGCTTTGAGCATCTTTTGAGTAACGAGTTGAGGAATAAATTTGGACCAATTTGAACTATTTAATCATAATATTGTCATCAATATAATAACGCCGATTGAATGATATAATAGGTTGCTCGAAACGAATAATCTATTGTCAACAACAATTACCTTAGTCCAAATTTACAAATAGAACCAACACACGAAGATGTTACTCAAAATAAATTACCTGCATAGTAGCATGCTATCATTTTTGATACCAAGTAATGTTACCAAAAAAGAAATTTATCTCTTGACTATCTTCTAGTTATTGCTTCACCTCTCATTCCTTCTAGTGTTTCTATTAGGCGATGAAATAAGTTGGTCTTAAAAAGACAATACTAAGAAGCCGTTAAAAAACGGCAATATGAAGAATCATACTAATTCAGATTTTGGCTCTGTCACCCGATTGTTTTGTGGACAGGGCTTTTTTTATGCGATGAATTGATTTGGAAAACTGAACAGGAAAGTTAGATTTCAATTCGTTAACCCACGTACAGCAGGTAAGTAACAATAATGTACGTGAGCAAAATCAAGTGCCTTGTTTTTAACGCTTTTTCCTAGATACGTCTTCTCGCGTAATCAAAATAATACCCAACACTGCGATACAAAAAGTAAGTAAGGGAAGAAAAATAGTATTCGCCATTTGTGCAAGAAACTCTACTTTGTAGAGGTCAAAAACCACCCCACGAAAGAAAAAAATAGCAGCAAAAAAGGACACAATAGCTGTGACGATTAAGGTGCTGGAAGTAAGGATAACTAAAAAACGTCTAGTCATATCAAGTAAAAATGGTTTGATTGACAATTTTTGTAGCAGAAAATGATAGCGACTCATCCTATTTATTGCGTCACTTGAATTTTAAAACTGCTTCAAACTGGACAATAAATAGGATGTCATTGCTATTCGTTCAAAACATACTGGCTATGGATTTACTTTTCCACCCTTAGGAGTAGGAGTCATAGCCGTATAATCTATCTTATCAAACTGCGCTAAATAACTGTCTCTTAGTTTTTCAAATCGCACCATTTCTTCTGCTGGAAGTGGTTTAGCTGGCGGAAACTTTAACGAAAGATGATTCACTTGCTTGCCATTCATCCAAAAACGAAAACATACGTGCGGACCAGTAGCCAAGCCAGTTGAACCTACGTAACCAATTACTTGTCCTTGCTTGACTTGCACCCCTGAACGAATTCCTTTTGCAAACTTTTGCATGTGAAGATACTGTGTTTGGTAAGTATCGTCGTGTTTTATTTTTACATAATTCCCGTTGCCCCCTGTGCGTCCTGCAATTTCAACTACACCATCGCCTACTGCGTAAATTTCCGTGCCATAAGGTGCAGCGTAATCTGTGCCTAAATGCGCTTTGGTGCGCTTGAGGACAGGGTGGAAACGCTTTAAATTGTAATGAGAAGAAATACGAGAATATTTCAATGGTGCTTTGAGGAATCCTTTCTTCATGGGCTGTCCTTTCAAGTCGTAATAGCCCTCAATATCTTTGTCTTTGTTTTGGTAGTAAATTGCGTAGTATTCATTAGCCCCACTTTTGAAGTAGGCAGCGTGTAAATCACCTATTGCTACTGGATTACCTTCAATGTAATCCTGATTATAAATCAATTTGAATTGGTCGTTGTCTTGAACATGGTGAAAGTCAATAGACCATTGAAGTGCGTCTTCCATTTTGGCGGCTAACTCAAAACTCATTCCATTACCAACCATGGCATCCCAAAGGGAGGATTTGATGACACCTCCAGAAGCGCGTACTTCCACAGTGACTGGACGCTTTACAACTTTTGCTTGCAAGCTGTCCTTTAAATCAAAAACCACATATTCATACACACTTGGTTCGTAAATAAAATAGTCGGCAGCTTTCGTAGAATCGCTATGAAGCATAGTATATTTGCTACCTGCTATCAGTTTATTGACGTTGAAAACTTCTTTCGTATTTTGTACCAATTTTTCGATGGTAGGGTAGTCTATTTTGTGGGCGAGCAAAATATCTGCAAACACTTGCCCAGATTTGATTTTATCTTCTTTCACGCTAAACGTGTCTAACGCGAACCCGTACTTCAAAGTAGGCTGCACAATCGGTAAATTACCCAATTCGACAGGAGTTGGCAGGGAAGCTGCTAAATTTTGGTTGGATGCACGATTGGCTACAATATACACACCTGTGCCAACAAAAGCGATAATACCAGTCGCAGTCAGGACTTTCTTTAACGTAACTTTCTCTGTAATACTACTCATAAGTTTTATAGTGTTGGTGAACAACATGGGACTTACAGAATAGATGAATTTTAAAATTTAACATCTATATTATTCCGTAAATCACCTAAATTAGTGATCAGATATGCCACGGGATGTGAGTAAAGGTAAATTTTGTAATCACTGGGAGAACTTAGGCAATTAGCTTTGAAAATATATCGCGCGACAAATATAGTAGCACTTTTCAATATTCCAAAGCTCTAATGTTTTGTTAAGACTTTTTAACAGTTTAGGAAACGGTTTGAAACGTTAGCAATCGGCATTATTTATCAGTAAATGGTAGTTAGCATGGCGGGAGCCGTAAGAATAGCGTACTTAACTACCCACTCTAACTTCTAAAAAAAATTAACATTTAGTGTGCTAAAAGTGCTATAATTTTTTTCGCCAGCACGCGCCCATGCCCTTCTTTGATTCAAAAGACCAACCAGCAATATGAGGAGATAAAATAACTTGGTCACTTTCCAATAGATACTGAAAAGGTGCGGGGGGGGCAGTTGTTTTCAAAAGTTCAAAAGATTGCTCCTCATATTCAATCACATCTAAAGCTGCGCCCTTTACCTTACCTGTTTTTAGGTGCTTCACTAAATCAGCAGTATTCAGCACCAATCCGCGAGCAGTATTAATCACGAAAATATCTTTTTTGAAAGAACTCAAAAAAGCATCATTCACAAAATAATGATTATCAGGTTCATAAAAAATATGCAAACTTACAATATCGCTCTCTTCAAATAAAGTAGCTTTGTCAACTGCACGAGCAAACTCATCCCCATAATTTATTTTGTATTTATCATAAGCAATTACAGTAGCTTCAAAACCACTCAATTTCTTAGCCAATGATTTTCCCATGTTGCCGTATCCAATAATCCCCACAGTTTTCCCCTTTAATTCTATAGCGCGATTGGATTCTCGATTCCACTGCCCAGCGCGAATCTGGCGGTCTGCACGGCCTAAATGATTTAATAAACACAACAAAAGCCCTATCGTATGCTCACCTACTGTATCTTGACTTCCTTCGGGGGAAGTGAGCACATGAATGCCCTTCGCTTCTGCGTATTCTACATCAATATGCTCTACACCAACACCTTCACGCGCTATAAACTTTAAATTTGTACCAGCATTAAGGAAGGTTTGATCAATTTGAATACGACTGCGCAGCACTACGCCTACAAAATTTGGTAAGCGTGCTTCCAGCTCTTGTTTAGAAGTTTTATAGTGAAAATGGCACTCAAAACCTGCTTCTTGCAATTGTTCTACCAAGATAGGGTGCGATTGGTCAATAAAAAGAATTTTATCAAACATGATATTTATTATTAATTGATGTTACACAAATTGGTTATTGGCATTCGGCTATTTGCTTTTCAAAAGATTTGCTCCTGCTTGCATGGCGTATCTGTAAATTGAGGTTGATTAAAGTAGTTCTATTTGGGCGAACCGCGAATACCAAAAAGTAAAGTGCATAACAGGAATACTAGCATTGAAAAAATGCTAATAACCAAAGATAAGTGACTAACTGTAAAACATTAGTCACTTATCCTTAATACTTCAAACCCAATTTATTGTACACAAAACTTAACAACCAAGCAGGTCCAATCATCAAAAATTGAAGGTCTTTGAAAAAAGAAGGTTTTTTCCCCTCCACTTGATGTCCCCAAAATTGACCTATCCAAGCAACGATAAAAATGAGTAACGACAATTGCCAAAGTGGAGCTATTTGTGAGGCTTCTAATGCTCGAATGCCTAATATTACTACCAAAGTAACGAGCAACATCCCAAAAAACATACCCCAAGAAAGGCGTAAATAAAAAACTAAACCGAGCAGAAGTACCAACGTAGCAAAATTGACATAAGGTGCGAAGGTAGGAGGAAACCAATTACTCAAAAACTGACTAGGAATGCTCCACAATAAACCGATTATACTGAAAAAGATAGCAGGCACACAAATCCAGTGCATAGTTTTATTAAATCCATTTTGATGGCTTTCCCCATATTCGTCAAGCCACTGTTGCATTGTTTTCATCTTTTCAAAATTGAAATGAATAAAATTTAACGCGGCTAATTTACAACTTTTGCGGAATAATATGGCTAAAGCCAAAAATATTAAAATTTAGTTGCGAAAAAAATATTCAATACGTTAGATGGTTAAATAGCTAATCCTGCAACATCATTTACTTGCTGACTACGCCTCGAATATTCCAGTTTACTCGCTCACCTGTTCTTTGTTCATAGCCAATCCATTGGCGATCATCTGCGCGGTAAAGCCAGTCCCCGTTGGGTTTGTTTGGACCCGCATCACAGCCAATAGATTGCTGTTGTTGGTCAAGCGTCACGCTGACGCTAATCCAAATATCATCACCCGTGATTTCAATAGGCGTTGCTAGTTTATGAGTATTCCAATCTCCAACCGTCAAAGCGTTTGTCAAATTTGCGTTGTAAAGTGCAGTACCCGGACGAGAAGAAGTATTTTCAGTGTAAATAAATAGCTGGCATTGCGCTGGACGATTGCCCACAAAAAAACGCACAGCTTCCATTGCTGCCCTAAATAAGGGGTCAATTCAGTTGTCGTGAATCTTACTGCTAACTCATGCGTGCCAGCAGGTAAAATAGGTCCTGTCACATTGCCGTTATCGTACTGAAGTACGTAGCTTAAACCCGCCGATTCTTTTTCACAAGCGAGAGAACTTAATAATAAAGAACAGAAAACGAATAACTTGAGTGGTTTCATCATCGTTGAATTTTATATTTATAGTACAACACGTTAGCACGCTTCTTTTTAACAACGTTGCTGGAAATTGTAGGATAAAAGTGCCAAACGTATTCAGATAGCAAATAAACAAGTATCTATGCAATCGTAGTCTTATCAATTTGTTAATTGGAGGTAAAATAAAAAGTTAAACTTTTGTTTCTTTAAATTTGTATTTTGATAAGAGATTAAAGGATGATAAGTTAGTAGGCATACACTGATGTTGCGCAAATGTTTTTTCTCATTCTTTCTTTTAGCTCGGCATTAAGCGTTGAAAAGATGCAAATGACACCAATTATCGCGCCACTAAATTGGTGAAAGCTGATAAAGAATAGCAAACTGCGGTATATTAGTAAATAATTTTAACAAATCACAGAAAAACAAGTGACTATATGCAGCACCTCTTGTCTTTAGATAAGCGCAAAATTTTTGCATCGTAAACTATTTCTTTTCATAAGAAACCGATTATATTTATTGTTTTACGCAAAAGGAGATGCTACTTTTGTGGTTTAAATTAGGATACAGAAAAGTATTTACATGAGGACAAAGTTATCTCAATTTGAATTTGAGCTAGATAGCGAATTAATCGCTCAGTACCCTTCTGATAAGCGAGACGAGTCAAGAATGATGGTGGTACACAGGGAAACTGGCGAAATAGAACACAAACAATTCAAAGACATACTGAATTATTTTGGAGACGGAGATGTAATGGTGCTTAATAATACCAAAGTATTTCCCGCTCGAATGTATGGACAAAAGGAAAAAACTGGAGCCAAAATTGAAGTCTTTCTTTTGAGAGAACTCAATGCAGAAGTCCGTTTGTGGGATGTACTAGTAGATCCAGCAAGAAAAATAAGAGTAGGCAATAAACTCTACTTTGGGGATGACAAAGACAATGAAATTCTGGTAGCAGAAGTAGTGGATAATACTACTTCAAGGGGAAGAACTATTCGTTTTTTGCACGATGGTTCAGAGGAGGAATTTCAAAAAGCATTAGCTTATTTAGGTCAACACGCCGCTTCCTAAATACATCACTCGTGATGCTGAAAAACTAGATACAGAACGCTATCAAACTGTCTATGCCAAGGAAGTAGGGGCAGTGGCTGCTCCCACCGCAGGTTTGCATTTTAGCAAAGAATTGATGAAACGTTTGGAAATAAAAGGCGTAAGCTATGCAGAAGTTACGCTACATGTAGGACTTGGTACTTTCAGGACGATAGACGTAGAAGACCTTTCCAAACACAAAATGGATGCAGAATACTTCAAAATTACTGCCTCAGCAGTTGATGTTGTTAATCAGGCAAAGGAAAAAAATGCACGTATCTGTTCCATAGGCACAACATCCATGCGCTCAATAGAATCTGCCATTTCAGCAGATGGGATGCTAAAACCAGCAGAGGGTTGGACTAATAAATTCATTTATCCGCCTTACGATTTTCAAATTGCCAATGCAATGGTCACAAATTTTCATCTACCAAAATCTAGCTTAGTCATCATGGTGGCTGCTTTTGGTGGATACGACCTGATCATGGAGGCTTACCACGAGGCAATGAAGGAAAAATACCGATTTTACAGTTATGGAGATAGTATGCTAATTATCTAATAGGAAGACGAGGGAACTACAAAATAAAGGGAACTCATCATTGCTACTGAGCTAATCCATTGATTTCTAATGGAAAGTTGGCTATCTTTACATTATTTGGTACGCTGTATTTGGGAATGGCAAGAAAAAGTTAGATATTTTTTTGCTGTTCCTTAAAACAATTCTTTTTCTAGTCGTTTTACTACTGTGCGTATCGCATTTAGCAATAATTAATTAAGGTATTAATTAACATCACAAACTATGTATTGGACATTAGAGCTTGCACATTATCTGGAAGATGCACCTTGGCCAGCTACTCGAGAAGAGTTAATTGACTATGTTCTTCGTTCAGGTGCCCCTAGTGAAGTCGTTGAAAACCTGCAAGATCTTGAAGACGAAGGGGAAATGTACGAAAGCATAGAGGAAATTTGGCAGGATTATCCTCGGAAAGATGATTTCCTTTTCAATGACGATGAATACTGATTTTATGTCGTCTTTTTGAGTAAAATTGCACCAAGTTTGTGAAGGCTTGGTGCAATTTTATTCCCTCTGTTTGAACTAGCGGTTAAAACTTGACTTTCCAAATATTATCCCATTGTTGATGGAAGCATTCAATTTTAAGGAGAGCGAGTGCTCTAGCTTGCTATGGCTTTTTCATTTCTCTTGAACTTTCATGCTCGACACCTACATCTTACTTCTCGTTCTCCGAGTAGATTATTATGTTTACCTCAAGGTGACGATTTGTATTTTGCCATCCCTACCATTTTTGACACTAAGATACCTTTTAGCTAATTTTTTACACAGAGAAAATCTTTCAGAATATGTCATTACTCCCTTATTATTCGGTCAATACCTTAGAAGCTGGTTGTGATGAAGCTGGAAGAGGCTGTTTAGCAGGACCAGTTTTTGCAGCAGCAGTGATATGGAAGAATAATTTTTCACATCCATTACTTAACGATTCCAAACAACTTACCTTAAAAGTGAGAAATAAACTACGCCAAATGATTGAACAAGATGCAGCAGCATGGGCTGTGGCACAAGTAATGCCAGCAGAAATAGATCAGGTCAACATCCTGAATGCTTCTTTTTTAGCTATGCACCGAGCTATTGCTGCTTTGAATGTAGCCCCAGCTTTACTGCTGATTGATGGTAATCGTTTTACGCCTTATTCGAGTATTCCTCATGTTTGTATCGTGAAAGGAGATAACAAATATCAGTCCATTGCTGCGGCTTCTATTCTTGCCAAAACTCACCGCGACGAGTACATGATACAATTAAGTGCGCAATTTCCGCAATATGACTGGCAACAAAATAAAGGATATCCTACTCAAAAGCACCGTCAGGCGATTCAGCAATTTGGAGTGACGATACACCACCGACGTTCTTTCAAACTGGAAAGTGAGTAGGGTAGAGAGAAAAATAAAATGGGCA
>JAAUTG010000171.1 GCA_012031785.1 Saprospiraceae bacterium
AGTGTCAAGTTGTCTGCACCGAATGGGATTTCTTCGCCATTTACGCTGCGTTCATTCATTGGGAAAAGGTCTGCCGTTGTATAGTCTAACCAGTTGAAACGACGTACTTTGTAAGGACAGTTGTTTGCACAATAACGAGTACCAATACAACGATTGTAAGCCATTTGATTCAAGCCTTCTTCGTTGTGCGGTGTTGCAGCTACTGGACAAACGTTTTCGCAAGGCGCGTTATCACAGTGCTGGCACATCATTGGCTGATAGACCACATTTGGGTTTTCAGCATCGCCATAGTAATAACGGTCAATTCTAATCCAAGCCATTTCATGGTGACGTGCCACTTCATTTTTGCCGACAACTGGAATATTGTTCTCTGCTGTACAAGCAACGGAGCAAGCCCCACAACCAATACAAGCATTCAAATCTACGTGCATTCCCCAGTGATGACCTTGTCCTAACTGATATTCGTATCCTGGATATAAAGTGTAGGCGTTGAGTTTATTATGGTGTTCACGCTCGCCAACCAAACCCAAATAGTTCTCCGCGAAGGGCTTCATGCTGCCATGATGTCCACCTTCTTCGCCTTCATGCTTTTCTCCATGAACAAACCGATCTAATTCTTTCAAGTTTGCACGACGAATTATCACAGTGTTGGTCAAAGCACCTTGATAGCCTTCACGTAACGTAGTAACTGCTTTTTCGTCAAGATTTATCTTCTCGCCATTATCATCTCCTTGTAAACCAAGACTATGATGATACTGTACGCAAGCTAGTTTGTCCTCACTTTGCTTTCCACCATATTCTGCATCCGTAAAATACTGGAAATTACCGTTTTTATCCTTGTTTACCCAAGGAAATACATTAGTTCCAATGTTCTCACCAGACTTTCCTACTACACTTCTACCGTAGCCTACACTTACTGCCATCGTATTGGTTTTTACTCCAAAAGCACGAATTGCAGTAATAACACCTTCTACTCCGTTAGCAGTTAACTTTATTTTATCTGCTTCTCCATAGATTTCGTTGCCATTTAAACCATCGAAACCTACAAAACTTCTATTCCCATCCCAACTCACTGGAATCTGCACATAATTTCCCCAAGTACAGCGAGTAACGGGTTCTGGAAGTTCCTGCAACCAAGGGTTGTTCGCATACTGCCCGGCGCCCATTTTTACATCCTCGAAAAGTGCAATTTCTAACTTGTCGCCCGCAAATGGTTGATTTATCTTTTGTGCAGCCGCAGCCACATCTATCGTTGTACTTGGCTCAGCAACTACCGCATTAACCAGTGCAGCTAAACCACCTGTTGGTTTAACTTCTACCACACCATCGTGAAGTGTATTATCCCAGAAAAGTTGTGGTTTATTGAAAACAGTTTGCTTGAGCGCAATTTCAGTTTCCCAATATTGCTTGATATAGTCAAAGTAAGGCTGCTCGCTTTCTTTGTTTAGGTTTGGACTTTGCGCCCAAGTCAATAATGTTATTTCAGCTTGGCGCGTCCTGAACAACGGCGCAATAGTGGGTTGAATTAAGCTATATACACCGCGTTTTGGTTCTGCATCGCCCCAAGCCTCCAGATAATTGTGAGTGGGTAGCACGTAATCGCAAAGCGCAGCCGTATCATTGAAAGTTGTGGCAAAGGAAATTTTAGTTTCTACCTTTGCCAGTGCTGATTTTAATTTTTCAGATTCTACTTTTGGTAAATCAAAGACAGGATTGCAGTCATCTAAAAAGATTACTATTTTGACCTTCCCTACGTTCAACTCGTTGATTACGTTAGTGATGTCCCTATCCACACCTTGACGCAACAAAGAAGCATGTTCAAAATCTAGTGTGTTGCCATAATTGCCCAGCAATTGGTTAATAGCATTCACTAAAATCTGCTCTCCGACGTTGTTTGAGCCAGACACTACTAAGGATTTGCCTTTGTGTGCTACCAATTCTTTGGCTGTCTTTTCTATTTCAGTTGCAGCGGATTGCTCTAGCTTTGGTGCATTTACTTTACTGCCAGCCGTCAAACCCGCTACCGCGTTATAAAGTGTTGCAATGGCAGCACCTTGCTCGGAAGGTTTAATTACGATGCGCGTATCCGCATTAGAACCTGTCAAAGACATAAAACTTTCGACATGAATCAAGCGAGACATCTTCGCCTTCTTAATATCTTCAATTTTTCTGTTAACTGCATAGTCTGCTGCATACTCAATAGGCGAAATCCAAGTACCTAAAAAGTCGGCACCAATACTTACAATTACTTCTGCCTTATCGAAATGATAGTCTGGAATAGCCTGCTGTCCAAAGGTTTGTGCATTGGCTTCCAATATCGCCGAACTAGAAATAGCATCATACATAACATGCTTTGTGTCGGGATATTTAACCTTAAATTCCTCTATCACACGCTTCGTGGAAGGGCTTAGCACAGTATTAGAGATGATTCGGACGGGTTCACTCTGGCTTAGCTTTGCCATGATTTCAGCATCTACTTGTTCCCAAGTCAATGCTACGTCCGTTTTTTCTATGGCTTGTGATTTGATACGGGAGGGACCAGCGATGCGAGAAGTATCGTATAAATCCAACACACTAGCTTGAGTACGTGCATTTGTTCCGCCTTTTGTCACACTTGACAAGGTGTTGCCTTCTACTTTGATTGGGCGACCCTCTCTAGTTTTCACTAACACCGGACAATAATCACCACCTTTCACGAAAGTAGAAGCATAGTAAGTGGCTACACCTGGCACAATTTCATCAGGCTTCACTACATAAGGCAACGCCTTTCGCACGGGAATGTCACAGGCAGCCACAGTAGCAGCTCCCAGACCAAACCCTAGATATTTTAGAAAGTCGCGTCGAGAAGAAGAAGTGTCCAAAACTTTCTCATTAGAAAGTTGGTTCACCACAGGCAACTCAACGAACTCTTGGTTAATCACATCTTTAAGTGCTGGGTCATTGTTTAGATGTTCTACACCTACCCAAATCCCTTGATTATTGTCTTTCATATATGAAAAAGATGTTTGTTGTTTTAGTTTTATAATTTAGTCCTTTTACTGATTTTTGGAAATTAAAAGTAGCCTTTTGAAAGATTATAGAACTTTCAAAAGGCTCTCTGTATTTTAATAGTGACATTTTTGACAACCTAATCCACCAATGTCTTCTACCGTCACTTTGTCACGGTCTCCTTTCTTTATTTCTTCATGGTAGTTTTGGTATGCTTTGTAGTATTCATTATCATTGAATGAGGACACTTCAGTTTTTCTGTGACAGTTCACACACCACCCCATGGATAATGGAGAATTTTGATAAACAACTTCCATTTCCTGCACAGGTCCATGACAAGTTTGACATTCTACTTTTCCAACTGCTACGTGCTGAGCATGGTTAAAATAAGCATGATCAGGTAAATTGTGGATTCTCAACCATTCAATCGGTCCTTGAATTTTCGGTTTCGCATCGTTGGTCAAAGATGTTACAATACCATTCCACTGTTGATCAACAACAGTTTCTGCCTCGTCCACTTTGTCAGCGTTACGCTTTACATAAGTGTCTCCAATCCACTTGGTGTAAATCTTCTTGATCTCTTCTTCACTCAATTGCTCGTAGTTCTCAATATACTTATCTGTACTAGGGTCGTAACCAATAGAAGCGTATATTTTTGTCAATTCAGCAGTACCATATTGAGAACCTTCTTTAATGGCACGGTGACAATTCATACAAGTGTTTGTAGCAGGGATTACGGATTGTTTACTTCTGCGCGCACCATCGTGGCAGTATTGACATTCAATTTTGTGCAGACCAGAGTGCGTAGCATGAGAGAATTTAATAGGTTGGTCTGGCTGGTAGCCTTGCTGACGACCTAACTCTATGGCATTATTCACAGTAGTGTAGCCACCTAGTACAACTAGTGCAAAAACCATAAAACCAATGACACCTCTACTGGTCAACACATCTGCTAGTGTGCGACGCTCTGCTTCTGTGTTACCAGCCTTCAGTTCTGCCATGTAGTTTAAATTTGGAGATAATACGCGCCAAAACTACTGCCAACAAGGCTAGAATCACAAACAGCACAATAAACAAAGGTACATTAATACCTTTATCTTCTACCACAACTGCTTCACCTTCTGCACCCGCAACCTTCGGCGGATAAGTACCAGTATAAACACCATCAATGTAAGCTAAAAGACCAGCAATCTCGTCATCTGTCAACCCTGTGAAGTTATTCATCACAGTTGGTTTCCACTGATTCCAAAGTTCTACCGAGCGAGGGTGTCCCTTTGCAATCATAGCTTGAGAATTGCGAATCCAAGCGTACAAATCAGCTTCACTTTCCCAGCGACCTTGCACGCCGCCCAACGCAGGACCAGTTAAATTGTCCTTCATATTGCGGTTGTGACATGAACCACATTGGTTAGCAAAAATTGTCTGTCCAACAGCAGGGTCTCCAGCGGAGTAAGCACTGGTAGAAAGTCCGAAAACAAAAATAAAAGCTAAAGAAATATATCGAATCAGTCTCATAATCTATGGAACTTTTTTGCGTCTTAATCATTCAATATGGCTGCGCTTGTAGCAACCTTAACATTTTCGTGCAAAGATATATACCAATACAAATTAAGCAAAGCGTTAAACCCCACTTCTGCTTATTTAGATAATTTCTAAATAAGAAACTAGAATTTAGGATTAGAAACTTTCAACTCACTTTGTGTTGCATTTCAAAGAGGAACAAAATATTCGATACAAAGTTGGTATGAAATCAGGAATTTTCAATTATTTCTGAAAGAATTATAAGTAAAAATTTTGTAATAATTTGTTCAACTTCTTTGATTAATTTTAGAAATGGAGACAAGAAAAAATTTGCGCGATTGAATTTCAGTTCTTTACTCCATCCTCACCTTTAGTTTCATGCCTAGTTCCTTAATTGCAGTGAGCCATTCACCGTTTGCCAGCACTAGTTTTCCGCTTTGATAATCTTTGACTGCAGAGTAAAAGTAGTTTTGACTTTTCCAAAAGTCCAGTTCAACCCCTAACTTTTGCATCGTACTGACCACTTGACTAAGGTTTTTTACCTTGCTGATGTCCGAATGATGCTCCATCATGTCTTTTATTTCTCGAAAAATGCGTTCACTGGCAAGTAGTACAAGGCGCTGTTTATCTGTGATTTGTATTTTCCACTTCACAATTTCCTGCTCCAAACGCTGCAACTCCTCCAAATAAAGTTCAGGAAGTTGAAAAAACTGTTTCAAATCTTTGTTCACTACGTATTGAATAACATTCTGATAAGCTTCAGGAATAGGAATTTCGCTAAGTTGCATCCCCGACATCAGTTGATAATTGTCATTATAAATACTGCGAAAGTCAAATTCTGCTTGCTCTAAACTCTTTCCAGTAATTTGATCCAAAATTTTGCGCTTCTCATCCCTAAAAAGATGCCAAATTGTAAATTGATGAGCTTGAAAATAACTTTGCATAATGGCAATTACATCCCCCAAATTAGTGCTTTTGAAAGCATCAACTGCTAATTCTGTCATTCTCAAAAAGTTTGCTCGCTTATGTCTGTAGAAATATACCCGATAATATTTTGCTGCCCTAAGTACAATACAGCGAAACTAAACAGTTTTTCAGATTTAGTCACTTTCGATTTAACGATAGTTCTAGCGGCTGCAAATCGCTGAAATCCAGCTTGAAATCGCTCAAAATGAGTATTGGTAGCGGTGTAATTAAACAAAGATAACTCTTCTGGTTTCTCTGCGAACAAACAAGAAGCCGCATAGTGCATTCCGACACGCTCCAGTGTAACTTGTGCAGGCAATACTTTCTGGAGATAACTTTCTGCACCACTTGGATAGATATTACTAGGTGCTTTGGCTAAACGTTCCAAAAAAGTATCGTGCAACTCTACGCTACCTACCTGCTTGGCATAATAAATGGCACGATTGGCGTATTGCAGAATTTGATTGGTTTCAATGCCTGATATTTCATCAAAAAACCAACCACAACTGGTAAACATTTGCATCGCTTGGCGTTGCATTTCAAGCAATCGCAGCACTTTGATGCGCTCTGCGTCATCCAAAGGTCGTTTGGCATGAAGGCTCAAAAAACGATTGACACTTTCTGGGGAACGATGGTGCAATAAAACTTCTATGTAATTATTTCTAGCCTCGTTCACGTCGTTCAAGTAAGGCGTTGCTTCTTTTTCGTAGATTGGATTAATTTCATCGCGCAACCAGTCTAGCGTTTCGCGCAATGGAGCGCGCCATTTTTGATGCCAACCAGCACCACGTCCGCCATTACAGCCACAATTGGAACGCCAACGCTCTACACCATGAACACAACTCCAAGAAGTGTTTTCATGGATTTTGACTTCCCACTTCGGCGGGAATTTTGCTAAATACTCGCTGTAATTGGTTACGCTGGCTATGCCTGATTCTTCAATGCGATTCAAGCAGGAAGCCAATGCCATTTCGCCATAGCGGTGGTGGTGTCCATAGCTTTCGCCATCCGTAGCAATATGTACTAATTGCGGTTCTTCGCTATCATCAAAACCATTTAGCAAACGTTGTGCAAAATTTTCTCCATTGTTGAGCATCCCCTCAAAAGCTACTGCTTGAGACAGCCCACCATCATAGAAAAAAAGCACAATCGAATTGCCAGAGGGCAGTTGATAAAGGTATGGACGGCGTGGGTCAATCCCATTCGACCATTGCTCTGTGCCTATTCTTCGAATTGCTTTGGCTTGGCGTGGTGCTAACAATGTAAATTTGATACCCTTTGCCGCTAAAATTTCTAAAGTAGAAGTATTTACTGCTGTTTCTGAAAGCCACATTCCTTCTGGTAGCCTCTGGAAGCGATGCTGAAAATCTTTAATGCCCCATATAATTTGGGTTTCCATATCGCTTTGATTAGCGAGGGGCAAAATAAGATGACTATGCACTTGTGCTAATGCAGTGCCATGACCATCAAATTTGACTTGCGAGATTTTATCCGCTTCTAAGATGCGTTGGTAGGTTTCGTAGTCATTTAGCTCTAACCAACTCATTAATGTCGGACCAATATTGAAACTGATGCGCGCATAATTGTTAACAATTTTTCGGATGTATCCTTGTTTATCCAAAATACGTGCTGCGGCATTAGGGGCATAGCATTCAAAATTGATGCGCTCATTCCAATCGTGGAAAGGAGCAGCAGAATCTTGTTTTTCCACCACTTCTAGCCAAGCATTTTCTCGTGGCGGTTGATAAAAATGTCCGTGAATACAGATAAATTTGTTTGAACTATTCATGTTGTTAATATCTTTTTTTAGCCATTTGGTTTTGAGTAACTCATGTCATACTATTAGTTATTAGCCTTTTACCTAAAGACTAATCATATCAGATTAAAACCTCACGACTTCAATCTCTTCCGTAGTCGTTTCAAACCAATGAACTGGAGCTTGAATTTTATCACCCGTTTTGGTGTCGCAAATAAAGAACAAATAATACAATTGTAGGTACTCCCCTACTCTTTCTAATAAAGTTTGTTTTCTGATTGCGCTTTTATGCGGTTTGCGATACAACTTAAAGGCTTGCCAAGCGTAGTAGGCTTCATCGTGCAACTCTGTGATGAGGAGCGATGCAGTATCTTCTGTGAATTGAGCTAAAAACTCTCTTGCTAGTACAGAATGATGTTTTGACCAGTCTCTAGGTCTATTCCTCGGTTCGTTGTACTTGAAGGTATCATGCACAAACGCAATTACGCGGAGACGCATTCGCTGATCAGGCTGCAAATTGGGAATACAATCAATATTTTCTAGCACTTCCCATATATGATACATGATTTTTCCCTCTGGATGCCCGTATCTTGGCACGCCCCAATCTAAACCCATCAAAAAATCTATGCGGTCCAAAAAAAGCAACTCCAACTCATTTTCTGGCTTTAGCACTACAAATGCTTCTTCCCGAATCAGTTGTAAGTCCTTCGCTGTTGGATTTTTCATTTTATTAAGCGTAATTGAGTGGTTGGTGATTGAATATTATCAAAGACTAATGGTTCTTAGAAAGTTACTACTTGATTTGCAAAATTATATCTTAAATTGTTCACTGACAGTATTTTAAGGCTTACGGAATCATACTTCTGCTATAATTTTCTAATGACCAGAATAATTGACCCATACTAAGGACTAAATAACCAAATACTAAAACCCTTTGCTCAACTATTCGCTAAATATCGTGTTAAACTGCTGTTAAATGTATATTTGCTCGTAACAAATGTAATAAAATTAGAGTTACTTTTCCAATTTAATAACAACAAAATTTAAGCCGAGTAAAAGAAAATGTAACTAAACAGTTGGGAACGTCGTCTATATTGGGACATAGCGTTCAACACCAAAGGTTTCGGCTAGTTTTTGAAATTACTGAATTGTCTAATACACAAAAAAATTAAACCTATGATGAGATCTTTTTATCATTAGTAGCTGCTGGCGTGGTGGGTGGCTTGGTTACTTTCGCAGGTATTCAATTCACAGAAAAAACAACGCCCACGGCACCAGTAGTGCAGTTTTACCAATTTAAAAAAACACCCCTACGCTTGCGCCTTCTAGCAATATCAACTTTGATTTTGTGGAAGCAGCAAAAATTGTTACTCCGACCGTTGTAAACATTGAAGCCAAACAAACTAAAGCGGTAACCAGTAGCAGAAAGCCTAATAGTTCCAGCCCTTTTGATCTTTTCTTTGGCGATAGCTACGGCGATTATTTTAACGTGCCAAAGCAAGGAACTGGTTCAGGTGTTATTTATGCTGCGGATGGCTACATCGTCACCAACAACCACGTAGTAGAATTTGCAGATGACATCACCGTGACACTATCTGACAACCGTTCTTTCAAAGCGCAGAAAGTAGGCACTTATCCAGAAGCAGACTTAGCTATCTTAAAAATAGAAGCCACAGGCTTACCCACTTTGGAATTAGCCAACTCCGATAATGCTTTAGTGGGAGAGTGGGTGCTGGCAGTAGGAAATCCTTTCAACTTAATTTCCACCGTTACGGCTGGTATCATCAGCGCAAAAGGCAGAGATATTAACGCTATTCGGGATGAAAGCACGACAGCTATTGAATCTTTCATTCAAACGGATGCCGCTGTAAATCCAGGAAATAGCGGTGGCGCGTTGGTGGATGCAAAAGGTCGTCTTTTAGGTATCAACACTGCTATTGCCACGCAAACAGGTACTTTTTCAGGTTACTCTTTTGCCATACCTATTAATCTAGTAAAAAGAATCGCGGACGATATTATCGAAAATGGGACTTACCAGCGTGCGATGCTAGGAGTTACTATTTTTCCACTCGATAACGAATATGTTACAGAGAACAACTTGAACTTTTCGCAAGGCTTGGTTGTTCAAGAAGTCATTGATGGTGGTTCAGCGCAATATGCTGGTCTTTTACCAAAAGACATTATTGTGGCGATAAATGAAAAGCCAGTAACTTCTTTTCCTGAATTGCAAGAGGCAATTAGTACAACAAAGGTGAATGAAGTAGTGAAAGTGAAAGTTTATCGAGCAGGTGATTTCGAGGAAGTTGCAGTAAAAATGCTGGCGCAAAAACAATAGTTTGTAGATTTTTTTTTACAAATTAATATATTTTAGCAACCTATTTAAAACTTTAGTGTTACCTTTGAGTTCCAAAAAAGAGCCAAAAGATTTGTTTAAAGTTGGTTTTTCGTTTTGTTTTGATGTGTCTGTCTCTTACGGGACAGACTTTTTTATTTATAGCAATCAGTCGCTGAGGGAAAATATGCTTGATAACCCCTTAAAAATAGATAACAAATAGCCAGTTGCGTACCAAAGCTATAATTTTAGTTTGCTTT
>JAAUTG010000172.1 GCA_012031785.1 Saprospiraceae bacterium
TTAATAGCTGCTGGTGCTGTGGTGCTTGAAAAAAGCTACTTGGAATCAGGTTATGTTTATGCTGGTGTTCCTGCTAAAAAAAGTTAAAGCCCTCAGCTCACACCAGTTCAAGGATACCGTCCAGCGGATTGCAAATAATTACGTCATGTACGCAGATTGGTTCAAATGAACACGAAAAGCTCAAGTAGTTATGAAAAATATTTTAAATTCTTGGAGTATTGTTCTGATTGCCTGTCTGACGATTGGATTAGCTCCTTTCTCCCCCGAACCTCATATTTGGGGAAAGTTGCATTGGATAGCTGGAGGGGGAAGAGGAATGACTGTTATGGATTGGCTAGACTTATTGTTTCACGGGCTTCCGTGGCTGCTGCTATTACGCTTGGTGTGGTTGCAAATAAGAAAACCAAAGTAGTTTGTGACCATTAAATTAACACTTCTAAAAACCTCAATTTGCTATATATTGGTACATTTTCAATCTGATTTGTGTCAAGTAATTAATAGTGCCTACTTAACATCAATTACAATCATCCTTCAATTGTCAGCCAGCGGTCATAAATAAAAAAAATAAAATACCTATTTCAAAAGATGTTACCTGTTGGACAGTCTCTTTTAAAAAGTACAGCTAATTTTGTAGAAAAATTATTATGTACAAAAAAGTTGTGTACTCGTTAGTGGTTTTTACTTTTTTGACAAGTTCATTGCTTGTTGCACAAGCAAATGAAGCACAAGAATTTACTATCTACAATGCCACTAGCTTGCAACGAAAAGGTGGTATGGAAGTTAAAGTGTTCAACAACCTTTTTTCCGCCGACTATCAAAACCTAGACAGCAAGTACAGAAGTAATTATTTCTCCTCTTTCGTGCAAACACTTTATGGGGTAGGAAATTTCGATGTAGGTTTGGATGTGGTCTTAAAATCTAACCTAGTCAACGATTACGATTTACAATCTCCCCTACGAGCAGTCCATTTTAGCATGTTCTCAGAAGAGCGACAGGTTGGTAATAGTGACATCATCACGTCTGCTAATAGCGGTTTAGCACACATTGGACCTAAAATAAAATTTGTTCCTTTTAGAAAAATTCCAGCTTTAGCATTGCAACAAACGTTGTATGTTCCAGTTCTGAAGGCAGTGGATGGTAAATTTATTTGGGCATCTCAGTTTTTCTACAATCGTCTTATCACCCCCAAGCAACAGCTTTTTGTGGAAGCTACAATATGGCAACCTATTGGGGAGGCGTGGAATTTCCCTTTTGTCAAAGGATTTTATAGCTATTTCCCGAATTTACGCTGGACAATTTATGGGACTACCACTTTGTTGGTAGAATGGGGTGCTGGCATGAAATATCAACTCCTGCCAGGCGTAGAGGCAGAATTGCTTTACACGCGCTACTTACCAATTGATCCAGTTATCAACCGAGTAGGGGATGCTAGAACATTTAATCTAGGTTTTCGATGGACACGATAGCAAGTGATGGTGAATGAATAGTGAATGTTCGCTAATCTAATCATTCACTATTCACTACATTTACATTCTATACACTTTGCGCTTAGGTTTTGCTTGTGGTAAGGTATCAGGAGCAGGCAGCTCAAATCCTAGTGGCGGTAACCCTTGAAATAGCTGTTTGCGTAACTCCTCAATGCGTTGAAAAGGGTCGCCGTTGAAAAAATCCTCATTGTTAAAAAAATCTTGACCAAAAGGACTACCCATGTCGAATTTAAAAGTTCCCCGACGATTGATAGGCTGTTGAATAATACCTTCTGGATTAGGTACGACCATAATTTCTAATGGTTCAGAAACCAATACTTGCCCGTCCGCTTCAATGCTGGCTGGCTCAATATAATAATTGCCAATATCCTTTGGTTCAAGATAATAGCTGTACGTTACCGATTGTTTGACCTGCCCATTGGTCATGGAAAGGGAAGTGGAAACATTTGGACCTGCCATCACTTGAAAGTCTTTAAAAATAGGTGGCTCAAAGTTGTTGCCGTTCGCATTTTGAAGGGTAAAAGTGACCTCAAAATAATTACCCAACAAGATAGAATCTGTGCTAACCTCAATAGTGAACGCCGCCATCTGTTGGCTGTAAATTTGTCCGCCCCAACTGAACCCCATCACACTTACTAAAGCTAGATGACGCACCATTGCTCCAAATGCGCCTACATTCCATCCGCGCTGTACCTCTTTTTTAAAAAGCACCTTTGTTACCATGATTTTGTTGATTTAACAAATTACGAAATTAATTATTAGTATTTTTACGTTATGCAAATAGCCTACTGCATTCCTCTAATTTTTTGTAGGCTATATTTTTGTTTTTTCTGCCAAAGTAACCTGTTTTTTGTTTTTCAGGGTGGTTTTAAAAGCCGTAACTCATCATTCAGTTACCAGTCTTTCAGATTTTTTGCAGGTTTAGCAGCCGCTTTTTTCATTTTTTCCTGCACTTTTTGTTCTTCTTGCTCCATAATTCTGAGCAATTGATCAGCTTCTTCCCTAGTTAAATTTCTAGGCTCTCCATTTTGTTCGCTATTATCTTCATTTTGTGGTTCACTTTCTTGTTGTTGCTCCTGATTCTGTTGCTGGTCTTGGCTTTCCTGCTCTTCTTTTTCTTCATTCTGTTGTTGCTGCTGGTCTTGGTTATTATTTTGCTGTTGTTGCTGCTGCTGCTGTTGTTCTTGCAATTGTCGCAACGCTTGAGAAAGATTATACTTCGTATCATAATCGTTCGGCTCCAACCGCAACGCATTTTTATAAGCCTCAATACTGCCTTTTAAATCTCCTTTTTGAAGCAACGCATTTCCTAAGTTATGATAAGCGTTTGCCTGCAATGCCTTGTCAGAAGCCTGTTTGGTTGCCTCTTCGTAATGCTTGACAGCTTCGTCCATACGATTTTGCTGATATACCGCATTGCCCAAATTGTAAGTACCTTTATCTGTTTTTTGGGTTGCCTCTGCTTTTCGATAATTTTCCTCTGCTTGAGTGTAGTTGCCTTGTTTATAGGCGGTGTTGCCTTCCCGCAGATAGCCTTTCGTTTGTGCATCTGATAGGTTTACGGACAAAAGAAAAAGTATTGTGCCAACAAAAAATGATTTTCTCATATTCTTTAGATTGATGCAACTTAGTATATCGCTGCTTCATTACTGTCGTGAGTATTTTCCATAAAACCAATATCTTGGGGATAGGTTGAGTTCATCTCCATCATAATAACCGTAGCCAATAATTTCGTATAGGCTAGTGTCAACAGTTTCTTTGAAGTATTCTACTTTCTGCGGATTTTTTTCATGGCGCTGCCAAATAATTGTTTGCTTCCCCTCCGTTCGCCCTGTATGAATTACTGTCTCATCCGGTTTTACCACTACGCACCACATTTTGCCGCCTTGTACTTTGTTTACGCCTTTACTTTTTACTGTTTTCACCTTTCCTTCGCTATCTTTATAAGTATCTTTAATCCAAACTTTCTGAAAGTAAGGACTTTTAGAGCTATAAAGTTGTTCTACTTCTATCACATTCACCAGTTTGAGGCTAGGTTTTCTAAATTCCCCAACGCTACATTTTGTAAAGTGATACTATCTACTGGTCGGCGATCTAAATCTTCAAAAATCTTGAACTGTCCCTTCCAAGTACCATCTAAGACCTGATACACATGAGCAAAACTACTATCCATGGGCACCACTGCTGGTGCAGTACGAATATTGTTAATCGGCACACTCATTTGACAGCCTCCGAACAATATCCCTATCAAAAATATTCGAGTCGCATTCATTATTTTTTATTTTGGGCTAAATTTACAAAAAAAACTATCTTTTTAGTCATCAAAAATCGCAAAAAGTTGTATAACCGCAAGTTGATAATTGCTGTCTTCTACATTTTAATCGCCTTTTCATGTTGAGCAAAGTTCAAACTACCATTTTCTTTACTTGCGAAATATTGCCAAAACAGTCAACCCAAACGCTTTCAAATCGTTTAATGCCAATGATGGAACAATATTTTGAGCCTTCATTGGCATCCGACGGTTTTATTGAAGTTGTAGGCGCACGCGAGCACAACCTGAAAGACATTAGTATCCGTATTCCTCGCAACAAACTTGTGGTACTTACAGGCATCAGCGGCAGTGGCAAGTCCTCTTTAGCGTTTGATACGATTTATGCAGAAGGACAACGCCGTTACATGGAAACCTTTTCAGCGTATGCGCGTCAGTTCATAGGTAGCATGGAACGTCCTGAAGTAGAGCAAATTACAGGATTAAGCCCTGTGATTAGCATTGAACAAAAAACCACAGGCAGAAATCCACGCTCCACCGTAGGAACAATTACAGAAGTTTATGATTTCTTGCGACTTTTATATGCAAGAATTGGAGAAGCCTACTCCTACAAAACGGGTAAGAAGATGGTGCGTTACACCGAAGAACAAATGGTAGCGCATATATTCGAGCATTTTGAAAATGAAAAATCACCCTGCTTGCCCCACTGGTTCGAGGTCGCAAAGGGCATTATCGAGAGCTTTTTGAGCAAGTTCGTAAACAGGGTTACACTAAAGTACGACTGGACGGGCAATTACTTGATTTAGTGCTAGATATGCAAGCAGATCGCTATAAAGTGCATGATATTGAAGCCGTTATTGACCGTTTACAAGTGGTGGAAGATAGAAAAGAACGACTAAGCACGTCGCTTCAAACTGCCTTAAAAATGGGTAATGGCTTAGTATTGGTAGCAAAAAATGACGACCATGAAGCATTTCCCTACAGCAAGCACCTCATGGATGCTGAAACTGGACTTTCTTACGAAGAGCCTTCACCAAATGCCTTTTCTTTCAATTCGCCTTATGGCATGTGCCCAACTTGTACTGGACTAGGCTATGTTAATAAGGTAGATATGGAAAAAGTCATTCCAGATGACACTAAAAGCATCAATGAACAAGGTATAGTACCTTTTGGAGAAGTGCGTGACAACTGGATGTTTCAGCAAATCAGAGCAGTGGCTAAAAAATACAAGTTTAGCTTTACCACACCCGTAAAAGCAATTTCAAAAGAAGCCCTCGACGTGCTGTTGCATGGCAGCAAAGAGGAGCAATTCAAAATGCAGGTAAACGGCAACAATTACGAATTTGCATTTGAAGGGCTTGTCAACTTGCTCGACCGTTGGTATAATGATACTTCTTCAGAGAAAATTCGCCAATGGGCAGAAGAATTTATGACTGTAGATACCTGTAACACTTGTCAAGGAGCGCGCCTAAAAACTGAATCACTGCATTTCAAGATTGCGGAAAAAATATTGCAGAACTTTCTGATATGGATTTGGGGACATTAGGCAATTGGATGCAAAACCTCCAAACTTTGCTTACCGAACGCCAGCAAATGATTGCCAAAGAAGTGCTCAAGGAAATCAACCTTAGAATTGGCTTCTTACTCAATGTGGGCTTGGATTATCTCACCTTGAACCGTTCTACTAAGACTTTGTCGGGAGGAGAAGCGCAGCGCATCCGATTAGCTACTCAAATTGGTTCTCAGCTCACCGGTATTACTTACATTCTTGATGAACCTAGCATTGGCTTACACCAACGCGATAACCAACGCTTGATTGATGCACTACGCAAATTATCGGACATTGGAAACACGGTCTTGGTAGTAGAACACGATAAAGACATCATGCTTGCCTCTGACTACTTAATTGATTTAGGACCAGGTGCCGGAAAGCATGGCGGAGAAATTGTAGGCGCAGATGCACCAAAAGATTTTCTACAAAATAATACCGTCACTGCTAGATACTTAGGCGACAGAGAGCAAATTGAAGTTCCTAAAAAAAGACGTAAAGGCAATGGTAAATATTTAGAACTGAAAGGCGCGACGGGTCACAACTTAAAAAACGTCAATATAAAACTTCCTTTGGGTTGTTTTATCTGTATTACAGGGGTTTCGGGAAGCGGCAAATCGTCCCTCATCAACGAAACATTGTATCCCATTTTGCGTCATTATTTTTATAAGAGTCTAACAAAACCTTTGCCTTACAAGGAAATTAATGGATTAGAGCATCTCGACAAAGTAATTGAAATTGACCAATCCCCAATCGGACGCACACCTCGCTCTAATCCAGCCACCTACACGAATTTGTTCACAGAAATTCGCGCATTATTCACCAACCTTCCAGAATCAAAAATAAGAGGGTATAAAGCAGGTAGATTTAGCTTCAATGTTAAAGGAGGACGCTGTGAAACCTGCGAAGGTGCAGGCCTAAAAACTATAGAAATGAACTTCTTGCCCGATGTGCAGGTAGCTTGCGAAACCTGTTTGGGCAGGCGTTACAACAGAGAGACCCTAGAGGTGCTTTACAAAGGAAAATCAATTAGCGACGTGCTAGATATGACCGTAGAAGAAGCCGCCGTGTTTTTTCAACATATTCCTAAAATTTACAGCAAATTGAAAACACTCAATGACGTGGGATTAGGCTATGTTACATTGGGACAGCAAGCTACTACCTTATCTGGTGGCGAGGCACAACGAGTAAAACTGGCAGAAGAACTCTCCAAGCGCGATACTGGAAAAACAATCTATATCCTTGACGAACCCACTACTGGCTTGCACTTTCAAGATATTCGCTATCTTTTGGATGTGCTCAATCGCTTGGTGGACAGAGGCAATACGATTATTGTCATTGAACATAATATGGATGTTATCAAAGTAGCAGATTATATTTTCGACGTGGGTGCAGAAGGTGGACAAAAAGGTGGAACTATTGTGGTAGAAGGTACGCCCGAAAAAGTAGCCAAAAATACCGTTGGACACACAGGACGCTTTTTAAAGCTAGAGCTGAAACGATAAAGCGGTATTGACATGATCTATTTTTTTATTTTTTCTCCGTTACTCGGAATAATTATTTGCGCTACACACATTAATTGAATGTTAATTTTTTACAGAAATAAATAGAATAGGCTATCGAAATTGAGTTTAAACACCTAATTATCAAAGATTTAAACTTAAACACTTTTCTCGTTTAGCAGAAGATTTACTCATGGTACAATTTATTATTTTGGTTTTTTGTGACTATGTGCGTATATTTAGGTCAATATTTTGACGTATTAGCCGATGCTAGACGAGCGGTCGAGAGAGGCTTTATTATTAACTAATTTTCAAACCAACAAACATTATGGGCTTATTTTCTTTCCTAAAAAAAGCAGGTTCTAAGTTATTTTCTAAGAATGAAAAAGAACGCGAAGGCACTACCACTGATGGCATTGCAGAAGAAGTGGAGCAGGCACAGAAGTTGACCTTACTTCGCGGAGTAGTGGAGAGCTTAAACTTTGATATTGAGAACTTTGAGTTAGACTTAAACGAGGATACTGTTATCGTTTACGGTCAAATGACTTCACAAGCAAACAAAGAAAAAGTAATTCTTGCACTTGGTAACGTAGCAGGTATCGCTTCAGTGGACGATAGAATTACGGTAGAAGCAGCAGAGCCAGAAGCACAATTCTACGAAGTGAAAAAAGGAGATTATTTGTCAAAAATCGCTAAAGAGCTTTATGGCGATCCGATGAAATACCCGATCATCTTTGAAGCGAACAAGCCAATGTTGAAAGATCCAGATTTAATTTATCCTGGTCAAATGTTACGCATTCCAGCTTTGGAAGCATAATTTCATTACAATTGACAGGCAAGAATTGCTGGAGGATTAAGACCTCCAGCAATTACTTCAACCAAAGTAGCACTGAAAGTGCTACAATCCTAGTACCGATTTCTAGTTACATGTTGATTTTTCTACTAGTTATTGGTTTCCTTTCCATCTTACAACGACAACAGTAATTTTCACGCGCGCTTGTTTTTATGTTACATGCTAAATGTCTAACAAATTAGTTTAGATCAAATTTGAAGTTTAAGTTTTTTAAAAAACTTGTATTTTATTTTTTTGTGAAATATCTTGCGCAACATTTTAGTACATCATTCAGTATAACCAGTTTATTCCTAGTGTGTTGTACAAAGAATGAAGTCATAGTTGAAGTTTTATAATTACACAATGGCTTGTTAATGAGTAAAGTAGAAGTAAAAAGGTATAAAACCAATATTACACAACTTAACTCTGTTGATAAATCAACTTACTGTCTAAAGGTATTAGGCAGTACAAAAGCTGTAAGCACAACGAATGGGACTAAAAATTAATAACAAACATTTTAAAACGATTTAAACCAATGGCAGATAAATTAGATCGCATTGACTTAAAAATTCTGAAAATTCTTCAGGAGAACAGTAAAATTACCAATTTAGATTTATCCAAGAAGATTGGGCTTTCACCAGCACCCACTCTGGAGCGCGTAAAAAAATTGGAATCAACAGAAATTATTCAAAGCTACCATGCTAACGTTAACCCACAAGCAATGGGGTTGAACGTAAAAACGTTCGTACTAGTATCTTTAGCTTGGCAGAAGGAAAATGCCCTAAGCAATTTCTTAGAAAAAATTGGCACTATTGATGAAATCGTAGAATGCTACATTATTACGGGAGAGGCTGACTTTTGATGAAAATTGTCTGTAAGGATATTCCAACTTATGAGCAATTGTTGTTCAAGACATTATCTCAGATTGAGGAAATTGAACGCCTTAAAACGTTAATGACCCTTTCTACGGTTAAGGACACCAAAGTATTGCCGTACAAGTACGAATAATTAGGCTTAGCACATACTAAATCAGTAAGCAATCGTTTAATTAACAGCTAGTTACCATTTGATGGTTACTAGCACTAAACTTTATTTTTTGTAACTTTGGAGGCTGAATTGTGGATATGCACTAAAGGCAATTTTCGTTTATCTGGTGACGCTCATGAAACCAAAACAGTCTATTTTTTGGGAATTTCAGTATTCTTCTCAAGAAAAACCGTCTTATATTTTTGGAACTATGCATGTGAAAGACAGCCGTGTTTTTCAACGTGTCCATTCTGTTGTTCCATATATCCAACTTGCAGACAGGTATGCTGCTGAAATGGCATTAGAACCAGCTGGTGGCAGCATACCTACCTCTAGTTTTATGCTTCCCAAAAATAGTAGCCTCCCACATCTTGTTGGAGAAAAAAAATACCAAAAATTAAAAAGCGTCTTCCACAAGGCTTTTGGATTAGATTTGGATTCGTATCAACGCTTTCTTCCTTTATTTATTGTTAACTATTTGACTGTTAGTATTTTAGAAGAAAATATGGTACACTCGCTTGATGAATATTTGTGGGAATTAGCTAAAGCAGCCGAAAAAGATTGTATTGGAGTAGAAACCTTACGCGAGCAAATGAATGTGTTGAAACATATTTCACTTGAACAACAAACTCAAATACTTTTAAATGTTGGGAAAAATATTTCAAAATTTAGAAAACAGACCCTCCAATTAACAGAACTTTATTTGTCAGGAGATATTCAACAATTGTTTTTGCAGTCCAAACAAAATGCAGGTTCATTGCGCAAGCTATTGATTTACAATAGAAATAAAATTATGGCAGATAGAATAGCGCAGTACAGTAAGGAAGTAGCCTATTTGTTGCAATAGGTGCAGCTCATTTGGGCGGACAAAAAGGCGTATTAAACTTACTCAAGCAAAAAGGATTTATATTGAAACCTATTAAATTTTATAAAGTCGTATATATGTTTGGGTTTAGTAAGGTATTCATCTGATGGTAACTAGCATGGTAGAAGGTAGAGGATAATAGATGCGCATGATGCCGTTAGTTTTGGCGATTTACTAATTCGTATTATGTCGCTGATAATCAATTTAATACAGTGAATACAACTAACCCGTACACTACACGGATTCTCGAAAGCATTAACCATGAACAAATTATTACTTTTTTCTATTCTT
>JAAUTG010000173.1 GCA_012031785.1 Saprospiraceae bacterium
TACCTTACGCTACTCAATTAGCTTCCGTTGTCTTTTTTTATTTTCCATTCATCTTTTTTGATTCCAAATATTTCCTTTGCTCTTTTATAAACTTCTTCCAGTTCTGTTGAGCTCCACAAAAACAATATCTCTGCTCTGTCATTCTTAGCCAATAATTGAAACCAATTTTCTTTCAATCCGATTTTTCGAATTGTCAATTCTTTTGGCAGAGGTTTGGGTATTGCTTCAAACGTTCCTCGTATTTTTTTCAATCTGCTGTATCCTCTCCAACTTTTGTCAGTTGTTTTTTCGTGTTTAAATTCAATACTCGCGATATCTTCGTGTTTTATTCCCCGATATTCATCAAGTAATTCGTAAAATAAATATAGGGCTTCTTTTTATCTTCCCTTTGGTATTCAATCATATATGCCCAGCCGCTCGTTGATTCTCTGTATCCGAATTTATTTGCTACCCAATCGTGAAATCCATGAAAATTCGGTTCTTCCTCTTTAATTTCTTCATTGATTTTTGCGTAAAAATATCCAGACAAAAATGAACTTAAATGCGTTGGACTCGAATATCCAATATACATTTCTGTTCTCATCCTAATTTGGTCAATTAATTCGTATTCGGACATTTTTGTAGTTGATTTTTATTCTAACTAAATATTTTTATTTTATTGATTGTCAATGTATTAAAACAGTGTCTTAAATAGCTCTTCCGTTAGCTAAGGCTTTCTACGACCTTTTTGTAGTGTCCTAAAAGCTAACAGTTTGCGTATAAACGCAGGAGCGGTTTTTATGTACTTGGCTTTCGGCTCATCACTCGGTCAGTTTTTCGAACTGTTTAGTCATCTTTTATAGTTTGGTCACTTCAAAGTTAGACACGATTCTATATTTTCCAAATTCCCCGACAAGTTCTAAACACTTCGTTGCGCAACTTATTATTCAGGAATAGACGTGTTCAGGTCTGAAAATTCAAAAGCACTTGTCTCTAACAATGATGCGATGCCGCGCTCCAATCCACGAATTTCTGCAAGTCCTCGTAAGCGACCAATTGCAGAGTAACCAGGATTAGTTTTCTTCTTTAAATCGTCTAGCATTTGATGTCCATGATCAGGTCGCATAGGAATAGATACCCCTCGACGTTGCATGAGCTGTAAAATAGCTTTCACCACTTGAGCCATATCGGTATCTCCTTCTAAATGGTCGGCTTCAAAAAAGTTGCCTTCTGCGTCGCGCTTTGTATTTCTAAGGTGTAAAAAGTGAATGTGATTTCCTAATTCTGTTATCATTTTCACGATTGGATTATCCGCTCGCACGCCATAAGAACCTGTACAGAAGCATAATCCATTGGCAGGAGAAGGTGCTGCTTTAAGTAATTCTCTGGCATCTTGCGCTGTACTCACCACTCTCGGTAAACCCAAAATTGGATAAGGTGGATCGTCAGGATGAATGGCTAACTTTAAGCCTTCTGCCTCTGCAACTGGCACAATTTGCTGCAAAAAGTAAAATAGATGAGCCTTGAGCTGAGCCGCATCTATGCCTTTATAAGTTTCGAGTGCCCCCAAAATTTCTTCTGGATTGAAAGATTCCTCACTACCTGGCAGCCCTTGTAAAGCAGTTTGATAGAGTATTTTTCGCTCTGCTTCACTCATTTCGTCAAAACGCTTTTGGGCTTGCACTATCTGGGCTGCGGTATAGTCTTGTGCCGCGTTTGGGCGTTTCAACATGAATAAGTCAAACGCGATGAAAGCAGCTTGCTCAAAGTAAAGTGCCAAACTTCCATCAGGCATTGGGTAGGATAGATTGGTGCGCATCCAATCTAAAATTGGCATAAAATTGTAAGTCACCACAGTTATGCCGCAAGTTCCCAAGTTGCGCATACTGATTTTATAGTTTTCAATATACTTGTGATAATCCCCAATTTGCTTCTTGATGTCCTCATGGACGGGTAAACTTTCCACCACTGACCAGCGCAATCCAGCCGCTTCGATGATATTTTTGCGTTGTTGAATTTCCTCCACTGTCCAAATAGCTCCAACAGGAATGTGGTGAAGCGCAGTGACAATTCCTGTGCCACCTGCTTGCCGAATGTCTTGTAAACTCACTGGGTCATTAGGTCCGAACCAGCGCATCGTTTGTTCCATGTAAACCATATTCGTCTTATTTTGATGATTTTTCTTCCCATCCTTTTACTAGCATCAACACGCCGGTTGTAATTTTGAACGCCCTCTTGTATTCCCTGTACTTTTAAATAAGTGTCGTAGGTATAATGCCTCAACTTGGGAATTAAGTCTGGATAGCTTTCGTTATTTTCAATGATGCTGTTCCAATCTGCTTTCACGGCTACTGGCAAAGCTTTCATCATAGCAGCGTAGGCTTCTCGGTCGTATTTTCTGTAATTAACTGCAAGTGTACTAAAGTATTCAAAATGACCAGCGTACTGTATGATAGGATCTTCTGACTGCACACAAGCCAAATACGCCAAAAAATTACAAGTACCTTCATCTGTAAATCCGTAACCATGCGCCAGCTCATGGGCTATCACAAAAGGTTTTTCTAAGGGATGAAGCCCCGCATCAATATTACATTCACCAGTCCAAGGAAAATAAACACCAAGCGTGCTGAACCTCAATAATATACCTTTCGGATACAATTGCTGAACTTTGGGAGAAAACTGGTGTGGATAGCCTAATTTTTGAAGCGTATTTTGCACTTCCGTTCTTACTTTTTCAGCCAAAGATGGGGGTAATTGGTGGTCAGCAATCGCTATCGAATCTTGCCCTAAAGCTAATCTTTGGGTTTCCACTCTAGGAATTACCCCTTGCAACGCTAGTTCCAAATTTTCTTTGCTTAAGGGAGATAAAGTTAGGTTCAAATGGGTTTCAATAGGTAGCCGTGCATAATTATAACCCCAAAACAGCAAGAAGAAAAAGATAGTTCCACCTAAAAACGACCCTAAAGAAAATAGCGCAGTTACTATTTTTTGTCTGATCTGTTGTTTTTTCTAAAAAAACGAACCACCCCGATTACCATATAGCCTAATACGGTCACTAACACTAAATAAATCAAAGGAATAGGTAGCAAATTAATAACGTCGAGCAGTTTGCGCAAGGCTAAAAATATGCCGCGTGTGTAAAAAAATTCTACTAAATTAGGGAAATACCCAAGTATCCACCTAATTAAAATAGCAATAACTCCTAACCCTATCCAAGCTAACGATTTTCTGTGCATTTCGCTTTATATTGAACCACGTAGTAAAGGTAAATAAATGGATGGTGGAACAAATGGATAACAGACAATTATTTTTACTTGGTTGTTTTGAAACTGTAACAACTGAAAAGAAAAAAGCAGCAACCTTTGACTTTAATCAAAGATTACTGCTTTTTATTAGGTAAAGCTCAATGTCAAACCATCAAGCATACCATGGATTGAATAAATCCTACAAACACCGAAAATTATTTAAGTCTCGGTATTACTTGAATGGTGTATTGAACTAATTAATATCCTGCATTTTGAACAATCACACCTGCTGCGGTATCTACTTCGCGTTGTGGAATTGGCATAAGGACACGAAAATCCTCTGTGATTCCAATCGAAGCATAATCCCCAGTACGACGAATGTCTAACCAGCGTAGCCCTTCGTGTGCAAACTCAAGAACTCGCTCTTTCAAGATGGCAGTAACAAGTTCTTTGCCATCGGTGATAGCTAATGAACTCAATCCTGCGCGATTTCTAATTACATTAACATCTGCTAATGCCGCATCAATTTTATTTTGTTGTGCCGCAGCTTCCGCACGAATTAGGTACATTTCTGCTAAACGAATAATTTGCACGTTGTCTTCCCCTGCTACTCTGGTATATTTCAACGTTTTGTTGGCTGGCGTACCAGTCGTTACATTTACAGGTAATCGAAGGTCACCAGTTTCATGCAAATTCTTTAAAGGCGTGGAAGAAGTGATTTCATTTCTTCCACCATTCGCCGTAGGATAATAAAAGAATGCTATAGAATTGACGTTGTTTGCATCAAATTGTAGCTCCCAAATTGTCTCCGTACTATTTTTGGACAAATAGATGTTGGCATAATTAGCACCAGACAAGAGGGTATATTTATTGCTTGTGATAACTGCATTTGCAGCAGCTTCTGCGTCTGCCCATTCTTGACGCACCAAATGGATTCTCGCTTTCAGCGCGTTAGCTGTATTTTTATTCACTCTTCCGATGCCATTGCTCTCGTTAAGGTTAGCGATTGCAAAGTTTAGGTCATCAAGCAAGAAAGACCATACTTCGGCTTCGGTGCTTCTAGCTTTTGGTGCCGCATCCTCTGCGGAAAGGGTTGGCGTACTGAATACGGGTACACCGACACCACCACTTTGATTGAAACCGCTAGGCGTACCACCAAACAGAGACAACAAATTGAAGTAGTGGAAAGCACGTAAAAAACGCGCTTCTCCAATAGCATTGTTCTTGTTGAAACTTGGATCTTCTACTGTTTCTGCGGATGCTATCACATTATTTGCTCGGTTGACACCCACATAAATGGAATTCCACATATTGTTTAATTCCGTATTATCAGCAAGTATGTTGCGATTTGCGAACTGAGCAAGGATGGGAAAGTACCTGTGTGAGTAATTGAACCTGCATAAATATCAGGCAACGCCCAAAAACGCAAGCCATAGTAATTACCATTTTGAACGGCATTGTAGCATCCTAATAATGCTGCATCCACATCTTGTTTGGTTTTAAAGCCTGTGGAGGCATCTAAAGCGGTTTCTAATTCTGCTACTAAGTTATCTTCGCAGGCAGAAAACAAACCCATTGAAAACACAAAAAGAACGATATAAAGCAATTTATTTTCATAATTTTTCAATATTTAGGAAATAAGGAATTAAAATTCAAGGTTAAGACCAGCAATCATTACCCTTGCTTGTGGGAACGTTAAGAAATCCGTACCTGGTGCAGTATTACTAGCTGCATTACCAACTGCGAATGTACTTACTTCAGGGTCGAAGCCAGAGTATTCTGTGAACGTCAAAAGATTTTGACCTGTCACATAAAATCTTGCATTACTAATCTGTAATCTATCCAAAACAGTTCTTGGTAAACGGTAGCCCAAACTGATGTTTTTCAATCGCAAATAAGAAGCATCCTCCAAGAAGCGATTTGAAACACGTCGGTTGTTGTTTGGATCCCCAAATACAGCGCGTGGATAGCGGATATTCTCTGTCGGATTTTCTGGTGTCCAACGATTTCTTACGGATGCAAACTGCCCGAAAGTCGTATTCATACCTTCTGCAAAAGCATTGGTATTGTTATAGACAAAGTTGCCAACACTAAACTGGAAAAAGAAAGACAAATCAAAACCAAACGCAGAAATGTTATTCGTAATACCTCCAAATAAATCTGGATTTGCATCGCCAAGTATTTTTTGGTCAGCAGTTGTAATAACACCATCTTCGTTAATGTCTAAAAACATCAAATCGCCAGGTCGGGTCAACGAAGATTGATAAACTGCGCTTGAATTTCCTGTTCTTTCTTTTGCTGTTGTATTTAAAGCATCAATTTCTGCTTGTGTTTGGAGCACCTTTACCACTTCAAATCCACGGAATGCACCCAAAGGCTGACCTTCTTCCACCCAGCTTGCGAAACCAGCCGCAAATGGAGTACCAGCTAGTGTTTCGATTTCGTTTCGGAAGAAAGAAAGATTTAAACTGGTGGACCATGTAAACTTCTCCTTATTAACATTCAATGTTCTAAAGGTGATATCAAGACCTTCATTGACAATAGAACCAATATTTTCGGTAATACCTGTAAAACCAGATGAACCTACCAACGGTCTATTTAATAATAGTTCTCTAGTAGTTCCTCTGTACAATTCTGCGAGCAATTCAATACGGCTGTCGAACAAGCCAATTTCCAAGCCTAAATCAATGTCTTCGCGTTCTTCCCAAGTCAAATCTGGGTTACCTAATTGCGTAGGAGCAAGACCTGCTCGCTGCAAATAGTTCGTACCTGCACTAATCAAAGCACGAGAGCTGAAGTTACCAATTTCTTGATTTCCACGAAGACCCCAACCTGCCTTAATTTTCAACTCTGAAATGATTTTATTATCGCGTAGAAAACTTTCCTGTGAAATACGCCATGCACCTGATACAGCGGGGAATAAGCCCCAGCGATTGTTTTCCCCAAATCGAGAAGAACCATCATATCTAGCACTTCCAGAAAGGTAGTATTTTTGATCCCAGTTCATCACCAAACGAGAATAGTAGCTGTTTAAGCCCCATTCTGTACGCCCAGAAGTCACATCGCGCTTAATAGAAGCTGCATTTAATGTTTTGATGGTATTTCCTGGAAAATTCTCGCCTTGTCCAAAGAAAAATTCTTGCTGGCTGTTTTGAAAGGAAATTCCTGCCAAAGCGTTGATACCAAATTTTCCAAAGTTTTTGGCATAGTTAAAATAATTCTCATTCACTAAATTGAGTTCCGCGTTGAATGCCTCAATACCTGTACCATTTGTACCAGCACCTGCATTGGTCGTAGTCGGGTTGAAACGGAATTCTCTAAAGTAAACATAATCTACATTTACAGAAGAACGGAACGTCAAACCATCCATAATGCTATATTCTCCGTAAATACTGGACAACAAACGATTGCTAAAGTTTTCGTTGGTTGGCTCCCTGTAAGCAGCTACTGGATTTTCAACTGAAGAGTTAGGATCTTTTCCGTAAGTGCCATCAGCATTGAAAACTGGAATATGAGAACCCAACAAGACGGCTGTACTTAATACCCCAAAGATGTTGTTGTCGTTGTTGAGACGATTGCTGTTAGAGCGGCTAAAGGAAGTATTTAACCCAAATTTCAAACGCTTTGAAACCAAGTTTTCAAGGTTAGTTCTGAAACTGTAACGATTAAACGAACTTCCTTTGATTGTACCATCTTGTGTGAAGTAAGAGCCTGATACATAGAACTTTGTTTTCTCGTCGCCACCAGCAAATGACACATCTGTTTGAGAAATTGGTGCAGTTTGGAAGATTTCTGCTTGCCAATCCGTTGTCGGATAGGTGCTTGGATCGCTATCCAAGTTGCGTAAGCCCGATTGACTTGGCAATCTTCCTGCGCCAAAACGGTTTACAATCGCTTCTTGCACTAAAGCAACATACTCTGGACCTGTTGTGGTAGGAATAGTATTCCAAGCTTCTTGAGTTCCGTAGTAAGTGTTGATGCTAACGGTTGTTTTTTTGTTTTTACCGCGCTTGGTTGTAATTAACACTACACCATTGCTGGCACGAGAACCATAGATAGCCGCCGAAGAAGCATCTTTTAACACTTCGATAGATTCGATATCAGAAGGGTTTATGTCTGCTAAAGCGTTGGTGGTTTGGTTTCCAAACCCAATCTGCGAGTAACTACCTGTGTTGATGGGCACACCATCAATCACGAACAAAGGTTGACTACTACCTGTGATAGAAGCAACACCTCTGATTCTTAATGCAACTGAAGAACCAGGCGTTCCAGAAGAAGTAGTAACAAATACCCCTGCGGCTTGTCCTTGTAGCGCTTGGTCTAAACCTGTGACTGGAAGTTTTGAAATTGTTTCGCCACTCACTCTTGATACAGCACCTGTGAGTTCCTTGCGAGAAGCTGTACCATAGCCAATTACCACAACATCTTGTAAGGCAGTTGCTCCTGGCTCTAAAGAAACTCTGTAGTAACTTTCATTGGTTAAAGCTATGGATTGAGAATTGTAACCTGTAAAAGAAACAAGGAAACGACTAGCTTCGGCTGGTAAATTACTTAAAGTAAACTCACCACTTGCATCAGTTGCAGTTCCTGTACTCGTACCCTCTACTAGAATAGTAGCCCCAATTAAAGGTTCGCCATTTTCATCTGTGACTTGACCCTGCACGTTTCTTTGTGCCCATGTCACACTTACGCTACACCACACTAGCGCAAACAGAATGAGAAATTTTTTCATACTAATTGTGTTTAAAAAAAAATGAATAGAATAACGGTTTTATGAATTTACACCTTAACGATTTACAGAATATTTCGCTGCTTTTCTATATTCAAATCACAATATTCTGACATAATCGTAAAATGACATACGTTGTATGACAAACTATGTCAAAAAATGTTTTCGACGCGGTACTATTTCATAACTGTATTATCGAAAAAGTAAAAGAAAAGACTAGTTTGTGCAATAGAAATCTAAACAAAATAGCGTGAGACGATGAAATTATACATCATCTCACGCTATTTTATTATTTTTTTATTACAAAAATATTACAGAAGTTGAATTTTATAACGATTCTAAAAATTGGGTCACAGTTTGAATTTCTCGCTGATTACCAGTTGTTTGAGCTTTAAGTAAGGCTTTCTGTGCCATTTTTTTGCTTCTTCTGTTTTTCCAACTTGCTTCAAAATGTAAGCATAGTTGAATTGAAATAAAAATGCGTCTTCCGATGTAGCTGCTTTTTTGGCTGTTTTTTCTGCTGCCACCAAACAGTTGCTATCTTTGGGAAAGGCTTGCGCCAAGGATAAGGCTTGCAGGCTCTGCTCTTGAGCATTCTCGTCCGCCACTTTTTTGAGGTAATTTTCCCATGCTTTTAAATAGCGTTTGGCATCTTGTATCAACTTGGCAAACGCCATTTCTGATTCTAAGTAAAAATTGGAAGCTGCTGCTGGATGATGTTTTTGCATGTTGCTTTGTGCTTCTTGCAATAAATCCTCGCTTTCAAAAGCAATTGCTTTGTCAAGCGTGGCTTGGCAAGCAGTTTGTATGCGACTTTGAACAGCTTCTTTAGATGTGACAGCTTCTATTTTGGAACGATACTGAACCAAAAGTCCAAAGATTCTAGAATCAGCAGTGGTAGTTGCTTCTAAAATAAATTTTAAGTTTTGTGGCGTAGTTAGGTCTTTTTGGGTCTGGAGATAGTCATTTGAGATTTTCAAACTGGGCTGACCAGCTCGATTGAGGGCTTTGACGTATTGAAACACAAGTTGAGGATCGCGGCTGCCTTTGTTGTATTCAGCAGCATAAAAATCTGTTCTATCAAATTTATTCAATACGGCTTTTCCGGAATTGATAAACTGCATTACGTCCTGCGCGCCTGTTATTTTTTGAACCACTTCGCCTGTAAAATCAATGTAGTAGAGCGTAGGAAATGCAGCTACGGGATATTGCTTGCTGAATGCCTCGTTTTCAGGCTTTTCCATATCAATTTTCATATTGATAAAATTAGCGTTGTAAAAATCTCCTACTTCGCTGTCCGTGAATACGTTAGCTGCCATGCGTTTACAAGGTCCACACCATTCTGCAAAAGCGTCTATAAAGATAACTTTTTCTTCTTTCGCAGCTAAGGCTAAGGCTTCTTGCCAAGTACCTTCAAAAAACTGAATACCTTTTGAAAATAAACACACAGGGGCAACCAAGAGAATGAAAAAGTGAGTGTATTTCATGGATAAAATAAATTTGATGATTAAATGGTCAAAACATCCAAGCCGAAATTCGTTATCAAGCAAACACTAAACACCTTGAGTAGGCTTAATTGTTTGGCAAAGTTCTACTAAAACGCCGTTTGTGCTTTTGGGGTGTAGAAAACAAATCAATTTGTGGTCAGCACCTTGCTTGGGTGTTGCTTGCAAGAGTTGAAAACCTTTTTCTTCTAAGTCCTTCATGGCGAGATAAATATCTTCCACTTCAAAAGCGATGTGATGGATACCTTCACCTTTTTTGTCTATGAATTTAGCGATAGCACTCGATTCATGCGTAGAGGCTAGCAATTCAATTTTTGACGTGCCT
>JAAUTG010000174.1 GCA_012031785.1 Saprospiraceae bacterium
TGAGGTAGTTCGTGCCCAAGTCACTAAGGATTCTGTGTACTTTTGGATAGGTTTAATCAAAATTATGCGGTGAAAGACTTGAATTTTTTATCCGAAATGTATAGTTTACCAGCTAGTTTAGAAACTTTACAAGCCTTGCTATTAGGGAATCCTATTTTTTTTTCTACCAGTGATTTGCAACTGGAAAGCACTGCCCAGCAGTATCATTTGTTTACAAAAGCAGAAAAAAGTAGCGATTTTTGGGTGAATAAAGAAAATGGACAACTGCAGCAAATGCGACTGGAAGATGGACGCAATGCGATGAATTTATGGATGGAGAATTATCAACAAATTTCAGATAATCAATATTTTTCATCTACTCGTAAGATAGATGTGACTAGCCCCGAATTAGAAAATCTAAACTTGATATTAGAATTTACAAAAGTTGAGTTAAATCAACCAAAACCGTTCGATTTGAGATACCGACTCATTACACCCGTTTGGATTAGTGTTGTGTTTATTGGATTGTGTATGGTGCAGTCCTTTGCTCAAACGATTACTGATCTTGAGTTTAAAAGGAAAAAACTACTGGAAGATATCGAAAATATTTCTGGTCAGTTGAAGCAAACACAGCAAACTAAAGCAACTGCTTTGGACCAGTACCTTATGCTCCAGAGGCAAATCAAAAATCGCCAGCAGTTAATACTTACTTTGGAAGCTGAATTGGTGTTTATTGAGGCTAGTATTCAACGCTCTACTACGGTTATCAATGCTTTAACTGAAGACACAAAACGGCTTAATGAAGAATATGCTCAATGATGCGTTTAGCATATCGGCAGCAATTAAACAATAGTGATTGGCTTTTCTTGTTTTCATCCGAAAATCTTAATAATGTAGTACAACGTTGGCGATACTTGAAGCAGTACGACGATTATCGAAGGAAACAGGTGCAATTGATTGTTGATACTCAAGCGTCTTTGCAAAGTAAAATCGCTCAACTTAACGAACGCAAGATAGAGAAAGAGGAACTTTTAATTGCCGCGCAAGAACAGAAGAATTTACTTGGCGGGGAGTTGAAGGAGAAGAATAATTTGCTTGGAATGTTGAAATCTAGTGAAGTCCGTCTTGCTCGCGAGTTAGATACGCAACAGCAGCGTCGAGAGCAATTGGATAAAGCTATTGAAAAATGATTAATGACCAAAATATTCGACCTAGTAAGGAGGCATCTTCTGTGATAGAAAAAGAGAGCCTTGACTTTAGTCGGTTGAAGGGTAAACTCCCTTGGCCCGTAGAGGGTGGAACTATTGTGAAGGGCTTTGGCGAATATACTTATCCTGGACACCAGAATGTGAAGGTGAATAATAATGGAATAGATATTGAAGCTCCGTCAAACGCAGAAGTGAGAGCTGTTTTTGCTGGACAGGTGGTTGGTCGTCAGTTTATACCAGGGTATCAGAATATGATTTTGATTTCACATGGTAGTTATTACACGGTTTATTCTAATTTGGAGTCCGCAGAGGTAAGTAAAGGTGATGAGGTGTTGGCAGGGCAGGTAATCGGAAATTTGAGTAGCCAAAAAAGCGAGTTGCATTTTGAAGTTTGGAAGGAAAGAAAACGCTTGGACCCTGCGCTTTGGATTAGGAAGTAAGTGGCGATGGGGTGTCTTTGGTCTTTGGCTGCTAAGGTTGTTGGATGGTGATTATGCTCAGCTTGCTAAAGACCAAAGACGAAAAGTGAAGGACTAATCGCTTACGGAGTGCTTCTGATTTTTTCAATTAACTCTAAGGTTGTTTTCACTCGTTGGGTTAAAGTGGCGAAGTCTTTGTTTGCTAGAACATCGGGACTAATTAGTTGGGAACCTATACCCACACAGGTTACACCAGCTTTGAACCATGCTGTGAGGTTTTCTTCTGTTGGTGTTACTCCTCCTGTTGGCATGATGCTAGTCCATGGTTGTGGACCCTTGATGTCTTTTATGTAGGTGGGGGAGTATAGGCTTCCTGGAAACAGTTTTACGATTTCGCAGCCTAATTCTTCTGCTTTTCCTATTTCTGTTAGAGAGCCACAGCCGGGCATGTATGCTATTTTTCTTCGATTGCAGGTGATGGCGATGTCTTCGCGCAGAGAGGCTGAGACGATAAAATTGGCTCCTAGCTGTAGGTAGAGTGCTGCGGTGCCGGCATCTGTTTATTGAACCGATGCCTAGTATCATGCCTGGTAGTTGTTGAAGGGCGAATTTATTTAGTACTGCGAATACTTCGTGTGCAAAGTCGCCTCGGTTAGTAAATTCTAGTACTCGGCTTCCTCCATCGTAGCAGGCTTGTAGTGTTGCTTTGCCTAGTTCTGCGTCAGGATGGTAGAATAGTGGTACCATGCCTTGCTTGGTTACGGTTTGTAAAACTTGTAGTCTGTTGTATTTTGCCATAATTTTGTGTTTGTTTAATGTGTTGCTTGAGGCGTACCTGAAGCAACACGTTGATTTTGTGCTATTGATTGTTGTATTGGTAAGGGGTTGTTTGTTTTAGTTTTTTGTAGGGCTTTGGCGTTTGTTTTTTTGTGCGTTGCTATCTGCTTACCCTTCCACTTGAGTCGCCTTTCATTAGCGTTTCTACTTCGCTGACACTTACTAGGTTGGCATCTCCATAAATTGTGTGTTTTAAGCAGGAGGCTGCTACGGCGAAGTTTAGTGCTTTTTGGTCATCGCCTTGATAGGTGATTAAGCCGTAAATTAGTCCACCCATAAAGCTATCCCCACCACCTACACGGTCTATAATATGTGTGATTTGGTAGGTTGGTGAATTTAGTAGGTTTTGTCCGTTGTAAAGGACTCCAGACCAAGTGTTGTGGGAGGCGCTGATGGAGCCTCGCAAGGTGATGATTATTTTTTTGCGCGTGGAAATTTTGCCATAAGTTGTTGACAGACAGAAGTGTAGGCTTCTGCTTCTACGCTGTGTCCTTGTGTTACATCTACTCCTTCTGGATGGATGTCGAAGTGTTTTTCTGCGTCTTCTTCGTTTCCTAGGATTATATCGCAGCCCGCTACTAATTCTGGCATGACTTCACTTGGTTTTTTGCCGTATTTCCATAGATTTTTTCTATAGTTGAGGTCTGTGGAGACGGTTATTCCCATTCGATTTGCTGTTTGAATTGCTTCTAGACAAGCATCTGCTGCACCTTGCGAGAGGGCTGGTGTAATTCCTGTCCAGTGGAACCAGGTGGTATCTTGGAATATTTTTTCCCAATCTATCATGCCTGGTTTGATGGTTGCCATACCAGAGTGGTCGCGGTCGTAGATTACTTTGCTACTTCTTGCTACGGCACCGGTTTCAAGGAAGTAGATTCCTAGTCTTTCACCGCCTCTTACTATGTGGTTGATTCCGACGTTGCGTTTGCGCATTTCCATGATTGCACAGTCTCCTAGGTCGTTGTTGGGTATTCTGGTGACAAATTCAGTTGGAATGCCATAGTTTGCTAGGGAGACAGCGACGTTGCTTTCTCCGCCTCCATAAATGACTTCAAAGGAATTGGCTTGGGAGAAACGTAAGAAACCAGATGGTGCTAAGCGTAGCATAATTTCTCCAAAAGTTACTACTTTTTCATTTTGTATTAGTATTGTTTCGTTTTTAATTAAAAACCAAAATAAGATTTTGCGTTGTAATAGGATACATCTTGTATTAATTTGCCTATCCAAGGTATATCATTGGGCAATAAGCCTTTTTCTATATCGTTGCCAAAGATGTTGCAAAGTAGGCGGCGGAAGTATTCATGGCGTGGAAAAGAGAGAAAACTGCGGCTATCTGTTAGCATTCCTACGAATTGGCTTAATAGTCCCATGTTAGAGAGGGCGTTAATTTTGTTTTTCCATTCCATCGAGCTGGTCTAAGAACCACCAGCCAGAGCCAAATTGCATTTTTCCTGCGATGCTGCCATCATTGAAGTTGCCAATCATGGTTGCTATGACTTCATTGTCGCGCGGGTTGAGGTTGTAAAGGATGGTTTTGGCTAGACGGTTTTGGTCGTCTAGGCGACTGAGGAATTTAGCAAGTGCTTGTGCTTGTGAGTAGTCGCCGATGCTGTCAAAACCTGTATCGGGTCCGAGCATACGCATCATTCGGCTACTGTTGTTGCGCATGGCACCAAGGTGGAATTGCTGCGTCCAATCGCGTGCATGGTACATGGTACCGAGATGATATAGTAGCGCAGATTGATATTGCAGGGCTTCTCCTTCATAAATGGTATGGTCTTCCATTCGTTTTCTAAAAATACGGTCGGCATCTTGTTCTGTAAAGTCAGTGGCATAAACTTGTTCTAAGCCATGGTCAGATAACTTGCAGCCCATGTGGTTGAAGAAATCGGCTCTTCTGTTTAGGGCTTCTAATAAATCCCAAAAATTAGTAATGTTGATGTCCGCCGCTTCTCCTAATTTATGGATGTAGTTGACGAAGTTGGTGTTTTGAATTAGGATTGCTTTATCTGGGCGAAAGGTAGGGGCGACTTTTACGCCAAATCCATTGGCTTTGATGCTTTGATGATTTTCTAAATTATCTGTTGGGTCATCAGTAGTTCCAATAACTTCTACATTCATTTTTTGAATCAACTGGCGAACAGAAAATTCAGGCGTTCGCAAAGCCTCGGAGCAAGTGTGGTATATTTCTTTTGCTGTATTGGGATTGAGGAGTTTATTTACTCCAAAATAGCGGCTCAATTCCAGATGCGACCAGTGGTATAGCGGATTGCGAAGTGCGTAAGGAATGGTGGCTGCCCATTTTTCGTATTTTTCATAATCGCTTGCGTCGCCTGTGATAAAGTGTTCGTTTACGCCATTGGTGCGCATAGCACGCCATTTATAGTGGTCGCCGTAAAGCCAAATTTGAGTAAGGTTATCGAATTGTTTGTCGGTTGCTATCTCATTAGGAGGTAAGTGGCAGTGGTAGTCTATAATAGGCATTTGTTTGGCATACTCATGGTAAAGTCGTTCCGCCGTGGGAGTATCCAATAAAAAATTATTGTCTAAAAAGGCTTTCATGTATATCGTTTTGTAAATGATTAAGCATTCTAGGTAATATACGTAAACAAAATGGATTTATGAAAAAAATAAGCTACATCCTAACTCTTGTTATGCCATTGGCTTTTGATATTCGCTTATAGCGTTTTTATGCTGGCATAAAAGAGCCGTCTTAAAAGCAAATGCCCAAACATAATCGGCGAACTGCGTAATAACCATAAAATGGCTTCTTTATTGATATTAAATCTGAGGTGCAATGGCACTTGGCTGTATAAAATCCCACAAATTACCATATAAATCCTCAAACACCGCAACTATACCAAATGCTTCTTCGGAAGGTTGTCGCACAAAATGGATACCTTTTGACACCATGTTGTGATAGTCTCGCCAAAAATCGTCCGTATGAAGAAACAAAAATACTCTTCCACCTGTCTGATTGCCTATGGCAGTGAATTGCCGCTCATTTGCAGCTTTTGCAAGTAACAATTTACAGGGCGAACCGCTTGGTGCAATTACTACCCATCGCTTGGTTTCGCTAAGTGGTGTATCTTCCAGCAACTGAAATCCTAGTTTTTGAGTGTAAAACGCAATTGCTTCGTCATAATCCTTCACTACAAGTGCTAGTTGCACAATTTGTTGTTTCATACCACGAAACTTTTTTATGACTTTTATTGAGCTATTCAGTATTTTATACGTAAGTAAATTGGCAAAGTTGTAATCGGCTCAACCGCCTGCGATTTTCGTTTTTGTGTAACCTTCTGCCTTCAATAGGTCAAGTGCTTTGGTTCGGAAGTCGCCTTGTAAAATAATTTCGCCATCTTTTACAGAGCCTCCTACGCCGCATTTGGTCTTTAGTAGTTTTCCCAACGCCTCTAAGGTCTCTTTTTTTCCGATAAAACCAGTTATTAGGGTCACCTCTTTGCCTTTGCGTTGCTTTCTATCCAACTGAACGCGCAGTTGTTGCCGATCTTTAGGCGAATCCTCTGTCGGTGTTTCTTCTTCGTAACTGTAATTGAAATTCGGGTCAGTTGAAAATACAACACCCAATTTTTCTTTATCTTTTTTTGCCATAGACAAATATTAGTATCTGATGTCACGTAGTTTGCTATTCGCATTTGGCTGTTTACTTTCAAGAAGGCTTTTCATACTTGCATCAAAAGCCTATCAAGTAAGGAAGTTGAAAACAATTTCACTCAGGCAAAAAGCGAATAACAGGTTGCTTAACAGGAGTTGACATCTTGCATGATGAATTAAACTTTCCCAGCAAATAATCAACAGATAAAGTGTCAATTTTATTTATTGTTAATCACTTCATTACGCCTCCGCAAATATAATATCGTAAAATATCTATTCACGTTTTGTAGATTTTTATGAAGTTTATCTTGCTCTTTTGATACTTATTGCAAAGGACTTCGCAGCAAGTAAAGTTAACTCTTTTTCAAATGCCTTTCATGTCGTATCTTTGCGTCACTTTATAGGTTGCAGATGGCAGCAACTGGATGGCAAAGTGTACCTAGGATAATTTTTTACATAAAATCACCCGTTTCTATGATGGATTTCTTGGACTTTTTTTTGCATTTGGATAAGTATTTGGAACAGTTTTTTATTGATTACCAAACACTTTCCTATTTTATTATTTGTCTTATCTTGTTTTGTGAAACGGGCTTAGTGGTAACGCCCTTTCTTCCAGGTGATTCGCTATTGTTTGCAGTTGGAGCTACTATTGCCAAGATTGGTGTACTGAACGTATGGGTAGCGATTCCATTGATGCTTTTTTCCGTTATTTTGGGGGATAATGTGAATTATTTTTTGGGTAATAAACTAGGAAAACGTTTATTTGAAACCCAACATCCGTTGTTAAAAAGACTACTCAAGAAGGAATACTTGACGCGCACAGAAGCGTTTTATGCTAAACATGGTGGTAAAACGGTGGTAATGGCTCGATTTGTACCGATTGTAAGGACTTTTGCTCCATTTGTGGCTGGACTTGGCGCGATGAATTACCAAAAATATATCGGCTATTGTTTAGGTGGTGGTACTTTATGGGTGGTTTCTTTGACTTTGCTAGGCTATTTTTTTGGTAAAACAGAATTTGTGAGTAAACATTTCGAGGCAGTTATTTTAGGTGTGATTGTAATTTCATTGCTTCCACCTCTAGTTCAAGTGTTGGTGGAACGAGTTAGAACTACAAAAACTTCATCGTGAATACTTCAATAGGTCAACCTTTTCATAAGTTTGGGGCTATCAAAACTCATAGGTTCTGATAGCCCCAAACTCCTCACTTATATTTCCTCACGCTTTACTTCTACTAATTCCGTCCAAGGTTCTTTTTTGAACGTCAAACCTACGTAATCAGTGTGAACGTAAATGGTATCGCCTGCCCCAAATTCACTTGCCAAAATGCGCTTAGAAATGATATTTACAACCTCTTTTTGTAGCACTCGCTTCATCGGTCTAGCTCCAAATTGAGGTTCGTAGCCAAGGTCTGCCAAAAGTCCAAAGCGCGCTCGCTGACTTTGATGATGATGCCTTGTTTTGACAACATTTTTTCCACTCCTTTCAGCAACAGGGTTAGAATTTGCTTGATTTCTTCCGGCGTAAGTGGTAAAAACATAATTTTCTCGTCTATGCGGTTCAGAAATTCTGGACGCATACTTTCTTTGAGTAACTCAAAAACTTCGGCTTTGGTAGTTTCCAAAATTTCTGTTCGATGCTTGTCACCCATTTCTTCTAAGTCCTCAAAATTTTCCAAAATTAAGTTTGCTCCCATATTGGAAGTCATAATGATAATGGTATTTTTGAAGTTGGCAACCCGTCCTTTATTGTCCGTCAAATGTCCATCATCTAGCACTTGTAACAGCACGTTGAATACGTCTGGATGCGCTTTTTCGATTTCATCTAATAGGACAATAGAGTAAGGTTTTCTTCTAACCGCTTCTGTCAGTTGACCGCCTTCGTCGTAACCCACGTATCCTGGAGGCGCACCAATCAAGCGCGAAACGTTGTGCTTCTCTTGGTATTCGCTCATGTCAATTCGCGTGATGGCGCGTTCATCATTGAACAGCACCTCCGCCAATGCTTTTGCTAATTCGGTTTTCCCAACTCCTGTCGGACCTAAAAAAATGAAAGAACCAATTGGCTTATTCGGGTCTTGTAGCCCTGCGCGGCTTCTTCTGACTGCATCTGCTACTGCTACCACTGCTTCTTGCTGACCAATCACTCGTCTGCCTAATTCATTTTCAAGGGCTAACATTTTGTCTCTTTCACTCTGCAACATCCGTGTCACAGGAATACCTGTCCATTTACTCACCACTTCTGCAATGTTATCGGCAGTGACTTGTTCGTTGGTGAAACGCTTTTCTTGCGGAAGTTCTGTCAATTTATCTTCTGCCACTTTCAGCATTATTTCTTGGGCAGGCATTTCTTCGTATTTTATTTTAGACGCTAGTTCGTAATCTCCTTCGCGGGTTGCTTTTCGAGCCTCATTTGCGAGTCTTCCACTTGCTCTTTAATACTTTGAATTTGATCTACAATTTCTTTTCCATTTTCCAAGCAGCAGTAATGGAATCTAGTTCCTGTCTTGCATTAGCAATTTGCTCGTGGATTACTTGTAGTTTTCGCTCGTCTTTTTCGCGTTTGATGGCTTCGCGCTCAATTTCCAGTTGATGTACACGGCGTTGCATCTCGTCTATTTCGTCGGGTACGCTATCTAGCTCTAAACGTAGTTTTGCAGCAGCTTCATCAATCAAATCAATTGCTTTGTCGGGCAAAAATCGGTCTGCGATGTAGCGTTTTGAAAGTTCAGCAGCGGCAACCAAGGCTTCGTCGAGTATTTCAACTTTATGATAAACTTCGTACTTTTCTTGCAATCCACGCAAAATGGAGATGGTATCCTCCACGCTGGGTTCATCTATCAAAATGGTTTGAAAACGACGCACCAATGCTTTGTCTTTTTCAAAGTATTTTTGGTACTCGTCAGAAGTCGTTGCTCCAACAGTTCTCAGTTCTCCTCTTGCTAAAGCAGGCTTCAAGATGTTGGCAGCATCCATAGCTCCGTTGCCACCTCCTGCGCCAATCAAAGTGTGAATTTCATCTACAAATAGGATGATCTCGCCATTGCTATCTGTCACCTCTTTGATGACTGCCTTTAAGCGTTCTTCAAACTCGCCTTTGTATTTTGCACCTGCTATCAAAGCGGCAATATCAAGGGTAAAGATTTTTTTAGTTAACAAATTTTCTGGTACGTCGCCTTTAACAATTCGCCAAGCAATGCCTTCCACAATTGCAGTTTTACCTACGCCTGGATCACCAATTAGGATGGGATTATTCTTTTTTCTGCGCGAAAGAATGTGTAGCACGCGACGAATTTCTTCATCTCGCCCAATAATGGGGTCTAGTTTACCATTCTCGGCGCGTTCGTTTAAGTTGATGGCGTACTTGTTTAAGGCGTTGTAGCTATCTTCTGCACTAGGGTCAGAGACTTTTCTGCCTTTACGCAACTCCAGAATAGCAGTGCGAAAGTCTTTTTCGGTTGCTCCTAATTCCTTCAAAATCCTCGCACCAATATCGCTGCCTTGTAAAATCCCTAACAACATAAGTTCAATGGAAATGTATTCATCCCCGAACTCGGTCAGCATTTTTTTAGCAGCAGCCAACGCTCTATTAGCATCATTACTAAGATACTGTTTGTCAGTACCTTGCACTTTGGGGTACTTTTGCATTACCTCAGTCAATTTATTTTCTAAAGTAGGAATAATTACACCTACTTTTTTTAATAAAAATTCTGAAACGCT
>JAAUTG010000013.1 GCA_012031785.1 Saprospiraceae bacterium
TAGATAGAATCAAAAAAAACAATCAGCATCAAATCTTTTTTCAGAGCAAGCAACTTGGTATCAAGAAAGCGTAGAAGCAACCGTTGATGCAATCGCTGCTTCGGGTGTAATTGTAGAAGTCAACACAAAAAGTTACTACAAAGGCTACACCCAAGAACCTGATCCTAGTTATTGGATACTCAACATGCTTCACCAGCGCAAAGTGCCTATTCAAATTTCTTCAGATACGCATCATCCCGATGATATCACCAAAGGGTTTGAGGTAGTGAGCGAGCAACTACAACGAATTGGCTACCGTACCCAGCGCGTACTGTTGGATGGTATTTGGCAAGATGTTCCTTTAAAAATACAAGCAAATTTAGTCCGATTTTTTAAAATAATTATCAGGCTATTTTTGTTGTTTTAATTATTTTTTATTTTTATTTATAAAAATAATCAAAATAATTTTGCTGTAACTTGGATTTTTCCCTAATTTGTAGCTCAACAATTTTTTAAAAAAACATTAGGCTTTTAAAATTGCTTTGAACGAGAAAAGACATAATACATCTTCGACTAAAACGAAGCAATTAAAAAATCTGTAAAAACAAAAACAAATATGCTTGTACAAATTCATCCAGACAACCCTGGTACACGCCAAGTTCAACAGATAATCAATATTTTGAAAGAAGGGGGCATCATCATTTATCCTACTGATACGGTGTATGGTCTTGGTTGCGACATTTACCACCAAGAGGCAGTGGAACGTATCTGCAACATCAGGCGACTAGATTACACGAAAGCACACCTTTCTTTTATTTGCAAAGACATTAGCCAAGTGTCCGAATACACACAGCCAATTGACAATGAAGTATTTAGATTAATGAAGCAGCATCTACCGGGTCCATTTACTTTCATTTTAAAGTCCAATAATAAAGTACCCAAACTCTTCAAAAACAAAAAAAATACAGTAGGAGTACGTATTCCGAATAACAAAATTGTCCTAGCATTGGTCGAAGCATTAGGGCATCCAATTCTGACTACTTCTTTAAAGTCAGATGACGAAATTTTAGAATATTTTACTGATCCTATTGACATTCACCATGATTTTGAGCATCTGGTAGATGCAGTGGTAGATGGCGGTATGGGCGGCAATATAGCATCTACGATTGTCAACTGCACGGTGCTGCCACCAGAAGTCATACGAGAGGGTGCTGGGGTGCTTTAGGGCGTAATCTTTTGACATACAAGGCACTGCACTTTACTATTTGCACTCAAAAATGCTTTTTCATGCTTGCCTAGCAAGCCTACAAATTGAGGATACTAAAAACAATTATATTTAAGCAGATGGCTAATAGCTATCTGCTTAACACGACTTACATGACTATATTGACTAACTGTCCAATACCTTCAATGGCAATTATGATTTCATCTTCCACTTGCAAAGTAAAGTCATTCGGCGGCACGACACCTGTGCCAGTCATCAAAAAAGCAACCGTTGGGGAAACTATTTTCCCGGAATAGGTAGCTTACCAGTTCATCAGGTTTGCGTTTCATTTGATTTAAAGTAGTGCTACCCTCAAAAACGACTTCCCCTGCACGTTTAATCTGTAGAGAGATGGTTGTTTCAGGAGAGATGGCTTTTTCTGTGACATAAATACAAGGACCTAAACCTGCACAATAATCATACGTTTTAGCTTGTGGCAAGTAGAGTAAATTTTCACCTTCTATATCCCTAGAACTCATATCATTACCAATGGTGTAACCTACGATTTGCCCCTCTGAAGTGACGCATAAAGTTAATTCTGGTTCTGGCACGTTCCATTTGGAATCTTTACGAATGCGTACACTGCCTTTTGTTCCAACAGTTTGTCTTGGTAAAGCCTTGAAAAACAACTCTGGACGATCTGCGTCATAAACTTTATCATAGAAATCGCTGCCTCCGCTTTCAGAAGATTCTTCCATACGAGCCTGCTTACTGCGAAAGTACGTTACGCCTGCTGCCCAAACTTCTTGCGAACCTATAGGAGCTAAAATTTTTGTATCTTCTATATCTATTTTAGAAGGTAGTTTTTCAATTTCTAGCGATTGCAAATAAGTAAATAAATCATTTCGGTTGATAAGCGTATCCCAATCGTAGTGGGGTAAGTGATAAAATTGGGCATTTTTAAGCAAGAAAAATCCTTCAGAAGTTCTATATAAGTGCATGATTTTTATTTTTTAGCTGAAAAAATAAAATTTGGTTGATACAATTCAAATAAAAAAAAACAGGATTCAAATAGAAGCTCCATCTTTTTCCAAATGCCATTCACTAAACGCCATATTCCTAGTGGATTCGCTGCTTTTAGCTCGTCAGGTAGCAAAAATCGGGAAAATTCTGAAAACAAATTGGTCTTGTAAAGCGCGTAATTGCAGACGTACCCACAGAGGTCATTCTAGCATCTGTTGTAGCGGGAAATGGACCTCCATGCACCATAGCATGACAAACTTCTACGCCAGTTGGAAAGCCATTGATAAGTAATCGCCCTACCTTTCTTTGCAAAATCGTTATCAAATCCGAAAATTCGTGCAAATCCTCTAAAGTACCATGCACGGTGGCAGTGAGGTGTCCTTCTAAGTGTCTTGCCACTTCCAACAATTCTGACTTATCCTTAGCCGCGACTAGCAGCGTGGAAGGTCCGAAAACTTCTTTTCCAAATCTGGATGTTGTAAAAACTGTGCAGCTTGGGTCATCAATAAGTGCGCTATGCCTTGGTTATTGGCAGTGGTCGTCTTCCCTTTAGCCATTGTTTGGGTATAATTCTGTGCTAACAGTTGCTCAATACCACTTTCATAACGCTGCTGAATGGAAGCCGTAAGCATAATTCCAGCAGGAGCATCCTGAAATTGGGTTTGCGCTAAAGTCATAAATTGCGCTGTTTCAACATCATCCAGCACAATAGTTAAGCCAGGATTCGTACAAAACTGACCTACACCAAGTGTTACAGAGTTTTTTAGTCCCTCTGCGATTTGTGCTTTATGCTGTTTCATAGCGTTTGGCAAAATAAAAACAGGGTTGGTACTACCCATTTCTGCATACACTGGAATTGGTTCGTGGCGGCGATTCGCTTCATCAAAAAGAGCTTTACCACCTTGAAAAGAGCCAGTAAAACCAATTGCTTTAATGCGTGGGTGCTGCACAATCGCTAAACCTACTTGATGAGAAGTACCTTGCACCAATGAAAAAACACCGTCTGGCATCCCGGTCTTACGTGCAGCTTTCACAATAGCAAGCCCCACGAGTTCAGAAGTTCCAGGATGTGCAGGGTGAGCTTTGACTATCACTGGACAGCCTGCTGCTAGAGCAGAAACAGTATCTCCACCTGCCACAGAAAAGGCTAAAGGGAAATTACTTGCACCAAAAATACCAACAGGTCCGAGCGCAATTTGCATTTGGCGAATATCAGTTCGTGGCAAGGGTTCGCGCTGTGGCAAAGCCTCATCAATTATAGCATTCACCCATGCGCCGTCGGTGAGATAGTCCGCAAATAATTTTAACTGCCCTAAAGTTCTACTCCTTTCTCCTAACAATCTTGCACTAGGTAAGGCGGTTTCTAATTGGCAGCGCGCTATTAGTGCTTCACCTAACTGCAACAATTCATCCGCTATGGCTTCCAAAAATAGAGCCTTCTCCTTACCACTTTTTTGACGATAGTCTCAAAAGCAGTTTCCGCTTTTTCTATGGCACGGTCAATTTCTGTTGAAGTAGCTTCGTAAAACAGCGTATCAAGTAGCTGATTATCAGCAGGATTGATTCCTTGAAAAGTAGTTGTACCGTTAGCAGAGTAGTCGAAGCCAATCAGATTTTGTCCAGTCAGTTGCATGAGTTGAGATTTATTAAGTTGGTGCTTGTAATTTAATTATTCAACGTTTTGTAAAACTACACATAGTCTAGGTATTTTCAAGTTCATTTTGATTTTTTTCTTTTTTTCCCTTCAAAATTTCATCTTTGTCCAAAGTCTAAAAAAACTTAAACCTCCAAAATACGAAAAGCGCACGAAAAAATGGATAAAGCCTCAACTAGGTGAATGATAAGTCACGAAGATGAGTCATAAATTTCCAGTTAATTATTTGATAATGAATTTTTTGAAAAATCAAATTGATACTTTATTTATTACTTATTGTTAAAGCGACCTGTGCGAGTAGAAATAATATCTTGATTTTAAATACGTTTGAAAGTATGTTGAATTATAATAATCCAAATTTGATATTGGACTCTTCGGAAGACCACACAGGAGAAGTGGCTTGGAAAAGCCCATCCAATATCGCTATTGTGAAGTATTGGGGGAAGCATGGAATACAACTACCACGCAACCCTTCGGTCAGCTTTACACTTAATAACGCTTTTACAGAGATGCTGATGACGTATCAACCCAAAGAAGAAGACACGGAAGAAATAGAACTTGATTTTTTGTTTGATGGAGAACCCAATGAAAAATTCAAGCAAAAAATACACACTTTTTTTATCCAGTCTAGGTGAGATTTTTCCATTTCTGAAGCAATTGAAAATAAGTATAGAATCCGCAAATTCCTTTCCACATTCCACAGGAATTGCCTCTTCTGCTTCCAGTATGAGTGCGTTAGCATTATGCCTTTGTAGCATTGAAGATCAATTATTCGGTACGCTATCAGAGGATGAAGATTTTACAAAAAAGGCTTCCTACATCGCTAGACTGGGTTCGGGAAGTGCTTGTCGTTCTATTTTCGGAACTATGGCACTTTGGGGAGAAACCCCATTAGTACAAGGTTCATCAGATGAATTTGCCATTCCTTTAACCTCCTTGCATGAGGTGTTTCGCAGTTTTCACGATGACGTGTTGATTGTAAGTAAGGCTGAAAAATCGGTTTCTAGCAGAGCTGGACATGGTTTGATGAACAATAATATCTTTGCGCCTGTTCGTTATGAACAAGCACGTCAAAGAACAGCATTGCTGCTAGATGCACTTCAAACAGGAGATGTAGAAATTTTCGGAAAAATAGCTGAAGATGAGGCACTTACTTTGCATGGGTTGATGATGACTTCAGACCCTTCTTACCTACTCATGCAACCCAATTCTTTACAAATTATACAGCACGTAAGGGCATTTCGACAGGAAACAGGTTTGCCTTTATTCTTTAGTTTGGATGCAGGCCCAAACGTTCATTTACTGTACCCAGAGGAACATATTCCTGATATTAGACTTTTTGTGGATGAGAAATTAGCTCCTTTTTGTGAAAATCGGTCTTATCTACCGGATTGGGTAGGCGATGGTCCAGAAGAATTGTAACAGCTAGTTTTTTACAGCGGGAAAAATTTTACAACATCAACACTCAAATATTACTTACTATGAATTTTAATCGTCGTCAATTTTTACATACTTCCAGTATTGCAGTAGGCACTATGGTATTACCCGCTCAAGAGTGGTTGAAGAAATTGCTCGCTCCTGCTGGCGAAATGAAAACCTTGCGCAACAATGTTGGTATCTTTACAGAGCGCGGTGGAACTATTGCATGGCTCATTGATAAGCAAGGAATTGTAGTGGTGGACACTCAATTTCCAGATACAGCAGCTCATTTGATAGAAGAAATCAAAAAGCAGAGTAGCCTAGAATTAGACTTGCTCATCAATACGCACCATCATGGCGACCATACTGGCGGGAATATTGCTTTTAAAGGAATGGTTAAAAAAGTGGTAGCCCACCAAAACTCTAAAGCTAACCAAGAGCGCGTCGCGGTGAGTAGCAAAACAGAAGATAACCAACTTTACCCCGACACAACCTATCTTAACGAATGGTCACAAAAAGTAGGTAATGAAACGATTACCCTTCGCTATTTTGGCGCAGGACATACCAACGGCGATTCTTTTGTACATTTTGAAAATGCCAATGTAGTGCATTGTGGCGATTTGATGTTTAATCAACGCTTCCCATTCGTTGACCGCACATCAGGCGCAAACATCCAAAACTGGATAAAAGTGCTAGGGAAAGCGAAAAAAACATTCGACAAAGATACAATTTTTGTCTTTGGTCATGCTGGCGATGGGGCGGAAGTAACAGGCACTTATAAGGATTTACAAGCTATGCAAAACTACCTTTCCCAACTTCTAAAGTATGTCAAACTACAAATCAAAGCGGGTAAAACTAAAGAACAACTATTGGAAACTAAACCAGAGTTCATACCTGGCGCACCGACTTGGAAAGGACAAGGTATGGAGCGCAGTTTAACCGCCGCCTTTGAAGAATTGACGGGAAAAAAGTAACCCTATCCTTATTTCAAAAGCACTTGCCCAACCATCCTAGTTTGTCTAGTTATCATTATTTGACAAACTAGGATGATCCGGCAGATGCTAAATGGAATAAACTGTTGAATCACGACCTGTTATGCCTATTCCATTTGAAAAATTTGATACTGAAAAACCAAACTTTTATTGCTTCTAGTCATTTATTATAAAACGAAACACAACAAAATGAAAGTATTCCAACTGACACTTCTAATGATGTTTAGCCTTTTTGGGCTATGCGCTCAACGTAGCCTGCAAATAGAGGCAGGTGATTACAACCGCAACAATACGCCTATTTCCTTTCCGTACACAGGGAAAAAGAATATTAGTTTACGAAATCAAGAAAGCGGTGAACTTGTACCTGTGATAAAGGATTTTTCAGGAACATACTGGTTTTTACTGGATGAGCCTTTGGCTGCTCGACAAACTAGATCATACAAAATTGTAAAACAACCCAAATCAGAGAATGCCAAACCACTTTCAGCAGAGCAAGTCGTTTTGAAAGCAAAAGACGCGCCCATAGTAACTTATCAAGTAAAAACACAGTATCCAGCAAAAGGCAGACCAGATTACTACAAGCGCAGTGGCTTTTTCCATCCCTTATTAACTCCTAATGGCATCGTTTTGACCGACCCTTTTCCAGCCGGACACGAGCATCAACACGGCGTGTTTATGACTTGGGTAAATACTACATTTCGAGGTAGAAAAACAGATTTTTGGAATCAGCAGCAGCAATCTGGTACTGTACGAGTCACAGATGAACAGGTGCGCCAAACTCAACAAGGCGGCATTACTATACTGGAAGATGAATTGGCACACGTAGCTATTGACGAAACAAAATCCGAAACAGTAGTATTGAAGGAGTGGCAAAGCATAAGGACTTACCCTTGAAGGACTATTTTTTGTTTGACATCGGAAGTAAGCAAACCAACGTGACTACTGACACCTTGTTTATTAACAAATATCACTACGGGGGAATGGCTTTTCGAGGAAATGCCTCTTGGAATCCAACCGATAGCATACGCTTTCAATCCGAAATGAACATCCTAACCAGCGAAGGTAAAACACGAGCAGAAAGTAACCACACAAAGCCAAATTGGGTGATAGCGTATGGAGAAGTAGAAGGCAAAATGGTGGGTATTGCTATTTTTGATCATCCTAGTAACTTTCGTTTTCCACAACCCGTTCGCGTGCATCCAGAAATGCCTTACTTTTGTTTTTCTCCAATGGTAGAAGCTGAATTTCAGATTGTACCACAACAAAATTATAACAGCCAGTATCGTTTTTTGGTATTTGATGGTGCGCCTGATTTATCGCTTGTGGAGCAAATTTGGCGAGATTATGCTCATCCACCAATCGTCAAATGGCTACCTTGATTTTAAAATTGTAAAATATTTGCTCAATCCAAATAAAAGACTTACTTTTGCGCCGCTGTAACTGATTTCCGTAATCATCAACGGTTTCTACCCTCGAAAAGCGAGTGTAGGCGCAAATTCTAAACAATGGCGATTTATTTAACGAAGGAAAGAAAAGAGGATATATTCACCAAATTTGGTGGTGCTCCTGAAAACACAGGTTCTATTGAAGGACAGATTGCATTATTCACTTTTAGAATAGAGCAACTTTCAGAACATTTGAAGAAAAATAGAAACGATCACTCTTGTCGTCGTTCCTTATTGAAGTTGGTAGGTAAGCGTAAAAGTTTACTTAATTATTTGATGAAGCAAAATATTCAAGAATATAGAGCTTTGATTGAAAAACTTAACATTCGTAAGTAAAAAACGAGTCGCTCTCTTTGGAAAGTCTTCTGAAGAGGGCGATTATTTTTTGTCTTCTCCATCTATTTTTTTGTTGCAACAATCATAAGATTGTTGAACTCTAATTTGACGCAACAGTATCACATTAATTCTTCTAATGCGTCACGACAAAAAACAATCAGCAACTTGGTGTTAGATGAATTAACGATTTTCATGCGCGCTTGGATACGATTTTCATGCCGTTGAAAATTTGTAGTTGAGCAGCTCAATTATTCGTGTTCATCCACGTTATGGTTTGGTTTTACTGTTTATATTTAAGCATCGAAAGTTAGAAGTCAAATCATTGATAATCAACAAATAAACTTTAAAATTGAAAGCGTGTATTAATCTTGTCTTCCGAAGATAAAAGTCAGGAAAAATTAATTTGTCAGAACATCATAATTATTTCATTAATTTTATCAGTAGAAGTAATTACAACAGAAGTTTTTTATCAACTTTGCATCAAATAAATTAGCGTAATAATTTTAGTTCGGTCAAACCAATGGAAGTAGATAGCTTATCCACTTTGAGTTGGAAAAACAAAACCACCGAACAGATGATTTTAAATGTATCAAACTTATGGGAAAACAAATTCCTATTTCCACCTCTTTTCGCTTGCCCAATGGAGAAGAAGTCGTAATCGAAACAGGTAAATTAGCCGCTTTAGCAGATGGGTCTGCATTGGTGCGCGTGGGCAAAACAATGATGTTCGCCACAGTGGTTTCCGCAAAAAAACCAAAAGAAGGGCAAGACTTCTTTCCGCTTTCTGTGGATTATCAAGAGAAATTTGCTGCTGCTGGGCGTATTCCTGGCAATTTCCATCGCCGCGAATCTAAACTTTCTGATTATGAGGTACTTATCTCAAGATTAGTGGATCGCGCTATTCGTCCTTTATTCGATGATAATTACGTGAACGAAACACAAATAATCATCAACTTGCTTTCCGCAGAACCAGAAACTTTGCCAGATGCTTACACGGCTTTGGCGGCTTCTGCTGCACTCGCTGTGTCAGATATTCCATTCATGGGTCCCATCTCTGAAGTTAGAGTAGCGCGTGTGAATGGTGAATTTCTGATTAACCCTACCAAATCGCAGGTAAAAGATGCAGACATGGCTTTCATTGTGGCAGCTACGATGGAAAACCTGATTATGATAGAAGGAGAGGCAAAAGAATGCGACGAAAAATCAATGATTGAAGCCTTCAAGTTGGCACACGATGCCATTAAAGTACAATGTCAAGCCCAACTTGAGTTAGCTAGATTGGTCGGTGAATCTGCATTAAACAAACGTCCACTCCCAGAAGTGATTGAAAATCAGGAACTAAAAGAACTAGTTCAGTCCGTAACTAAAGACCAACTCTACGAAGTCGCAAAAGGTGCGTTGGACAAAGGCACTCGAAAAGATCGGTTCGATGCCATTAAAGAAGCCATGAAAGCGAAACTTTTAGAGGAAAAAGGGGAAGAATTTATGGAAGAATCGGGCAACATGATTAGTAGCTACTACGAAAAACTCAAAAAAGAGGTCGTGCGCAATGTCGTGTTGGATGAAAAAATCAGATTGGACGGTCGAGGTTTGAAGGACATCCGTCCAATTTGGACTGAAGTGGATTACTTACCTTCTGCTCACGGTTCAGCTATTTTTACGCGAGGTGAAACTCAAGCCCTAGCTTCGTTGACGCTTGGAACAAAGCAAGATGAAGTAATGATTGATACTGCACAAGAATTGTATTTTGACCGATTCATTTTGCATTACAATTTCCCACCTTATTCAGTGGGAGAAGCAAAGCCACTTCGTGGACCTGGACGAAGAGAAGTAGGACATGCCAACTTGGCGGCTCGCTCATTAAGACAAGTGCTACCAGATAAAAATCCCTATACGGTCAGGATTGTATCGGACATTTTAGAGTCCAATGGCTCTTCTTCTATGGCAACCGTTTGTGCTGGCACATTAGCCTTGATGGATGGTGGCGTACCTATCAAAGCACCTGTATCAGGAATTGCGATGGGTCTGATTAGTGACGGTCAGCGCACCGCAGTGCTTTCTGATATTTTAGGGGATGAGGATGCACTTGGGGATATGGATTTTAAAGTGACAGGTACAGAAAAAGGCATCACAGGCGTGCAAATGGACATCAAAATAGATGGTCTTTCTTATGAAGTGTTAGAAGAAGCGCTTGCACAAGCGCGTGAGGGGCGTTTGCACATCTTGAATGAGATGAAAAAATCTTTGGCAGCACCGCGTGAAGATTACAAACCCCATGCACCGCGAATTGTAGAACTGATTATTGACAAGAGCTTTATTGGTGCGGTTATCGGACCAGGTGGCAAGATTATTCAAGAAATTCAAGCCAAAACTGGAACGGTCATCAACATTGAAGAAGTGGGAGACAAAGGAGTAGTCAATATTGCGGCAAGCAATAAGGCAGCTATCGAAGCAGCTTACGAGTGGGTACGTCGAATTGCGTACAAACCTGAAGTTGGAGATGTAGTCGAAGCCAAAGTAGCTTCTGTAAAGCCTTATGGCGTGTTTATTGATTTTGGTAACCAAAGCGGATTATTACACGTTTCAGAGATTTCGCATTCTCACATCGAAAATGTGGAAGAAGTGCTGAAGGAAGGAGATATGGTTAAAGTAAAAATTATTGGTATTGATAAAAAAACCAATAAATTCAAATTGTCCCGTAAAGCCTTGTTGCCACGTCCATCAAGAAATGGTGAACCAGAGTAGTAAAGTGTGATATTACAAAATGGTAAAATCAGTTCCTAAAAATGGGAATTGACAGCAAATTACTGAACAATATATGAAATGCTCATTTTCTGTACTAAGAAATGAGCATTTTTATTTGAACATGAGAAACTTTTTGAGCACAATCCTTGTATTCAAGGAGGATAAGTAGCCATACGTTTTGGGAAAATGTATGGTATTACCAATTGACCGTTGGACAAATAGTAGAGATATGTAAAACTATTTCTAACTTCTTGAAAATTATTTTACCGAACAAGAAATTATTTTTTGGATAAGTAAGTACCCAACGAAAGTAAGTCGTGGTTGTAAAATCAATATTATTGCTTTTATGACCTTTTTCAAAAATAAATCCCATGACAATGCGCCAATTAAAGATTACTAACAAAATTACGACAAGGGAAGATATAGCTTTAGACAAGTATCTAAGCGACATCAACAAAATCTCTTTACTTTCACCAGAAAAGGAATCAGAACTTGCTGCTCGTATTAAGCAAGGCGATCAAGATGCACTCCTTGAACTCACGCAGTCCAACCTTCGTTTTGTTGTTTCAGTTGCTAAACAGTATCAAAATCAAGGACTTGCATTGTCTGACCTTATCAATGAGGGCAATGTGGGTTTAATGAAAGCTGCCCGTCGTTTTGACGAGACAAAAGGCTTTAAGTTTATCTCTTATGCTGTTTGGTGGATTAGACAATCTATTCTACAAGCTATTGTAGAGCATTCGCGTATTGTTCGATTGCCAGTGAACAAAGCAGGTTCTTACAACAAAGTCAACCAAATAATGATGTCTTTTGTGCAAGAAAACGAGCGTGAACCCACCACTGAGGAATTGGCAGAATTGCTTGAAGTTACTCCAAAAGATGTTTCAGCGATGATGAAAAGCAACAGTCGGCATGTTTCGTTTGATGCACCCATCAGTGGCGAAGATGGTGACGCCACTATGCTTGATTTAATTTCTACCGACGATTATGGAACACCAGACAGCGATTTAATGGAACAGTCATTACGCCAAGAGGTGCAACAAAGTCTATCTGTTTTAAGTCCGCGAGAAGTACAAGTTCTTTCTTCCTACTATGGTTTAAATGGACAAAAAGCACTTTCGTTGGAAGAAATCGGAGATTTATACAACCTTACCCGTGAAAGGGTGCGACAAATCAAAGAGCGTGCAATTCGTCGCCTTAGAAAGTCTTACAACCATAATGACCTGCGCTCTTATTTGGGAGAGAAGTAGGAATTTAACTAAGCTATTGGCTGTTCGTTTTTTGGTCATTGGCTTTTTGGCACTTTTCGCAATACTATTCGCGGTTTATTATTTTTCTGTAACCATGGCTGCCGCTACGCCAGTGGATAAGTGCTAAAAATTTCTCCCAGTTTGTCAGCGGTCATTCATCAAGTACACTTGCTGGAAAGATTCAGCTTTTTAATTTTGTACAGGAGGCACACTTAAAATTCAAACTTACCTATATTTGCGTCGGCTTATTAATTGAAGTTATACCGTTAGTCTTTAATGGTTTAGTCTTATATCTTTAGTTTCAAGTGTTTAGTAATAAGCATCAGGATGATGCAGCCAAAAACCAAAGACAGGCAGCTTATTATGTAACATCAGTGATTAGGAATGAGTTAAGAATTTATAGTTTGACAATGAATGAGTTACAAAAATAGAATGATAATTTATTTATCACTCATTCCTTAAAGAATTAAAAAGCCAACTATCGTTTTTGGTATTCTAAAAAAAATATCTAGATTTTGCTAGTCATAAGTGCTTTTAACTTGTTGCAGTCTAGTTAGAAAACCTGTTTAGAAAGGATAAATTTAATGACGTAAACTGGGCGAACAGCTTTGGGAAAATTTGCCCTACAACAATAACATAATATGATGAATTACGATTTAATTGTGATTGGTACTGGTCCTGGCGGCTACGTGGCAGCGATACGTGCCGCTCAATTGGGTATGAAAGTCGGAGTAGTGGAACGAGAATCACTTGGTGGAATTTGTTTGAATTGGGGATGTATTCCTACAAAAGCACTACTGAAAAGTGCGCAAGTTTTCAATTATATTAAACACGCACAAGACTATGGTATTCATGTAGAAGGAGCTACTGCTCAATTTGGAAGTATGATTAGCAGAAGCCGAGACATCGCTGGTGGTATGAGTAAAGGCGTGAATTTTTTACTGCGTAAGAACAAAATTGAAGTGTTGAATGGAAACGGCAAATTAGTGGCTGGCAAAAAAGTGCAAGTCACTGCCGAAAATGGCACAGTAACTGAATATACGGCTCCACATATTATCATCGCAACAGGTGGTAGAGCGAAGGAATTGCCTAATCTACCGATTGATGGAGAAAAAGTTATTGAGTACCGCAAGGCAATGACCTTAGAAACACAACCTAAGAAGATGGTAGTAGTGGGTGCAGGAGCAATTGGTACAGAATTCGCTTATTTTTACAATTCTCTTGGCACAGAGGTAACAATAGTAGAGTTTTTGGAGCAAGGGTTAGTACCGAGAGAAGATGAAGATGTATCAAAAGAGCTAACGAAGATTTATAAAAAAGAAGGCATTAACATCTTGGCGAATACAGCAGTAGAAGCTGTGGATATAACTGGTGCCGGATGTAAAGTACAGGTAAAAGATAGAAAGTCAGGAGCGGTAAGTATTATTGAATGCGATATAGTTTTATCAGCAGCAGGGGTAACACCCAACATCGAAAACATTGGCTTAGAAACTTTAGGCATTAAGACCGATAGAGGTTTAATTGTAGTAGATAAATTTTATCGAACCAATGTAGAAGGAATTTATGCTATTGGCGATGTCGTTCCAGGTCCTGCACTAGCACACGTAGCAAGTGCTGAAGGAATTATTTGCGTGGAAGCTATTATGGGTCATCATCCAGAACCAATGGATTACAGCAATATTCCTTCTTGTACCTATTGCGTGCCAGAGGTGGCATCTGTGGGTTACACGGAAAAGCAAGCTAAAGAAGCAGGTTATGACATCAAGGTGGGTAAATTTCCTTTTTCTGCTTCTGGAAAAGCAAGTGCAGCAGGGTCAAAACAGGGGTTTGTGAAGGTCATTTTTGATGCAAAGTACGGAGAATGGCTTGGGGCGCACATGGTTGGAGCTAATGTGACAGAGATGATTGCAGAAGTTGTGGCTGCTAGAAAATTAGAAACTACTGGACACGAAATCATCAAAACTGTACATCCACACCCGACAATGAGTGAAGCAGTGATGGAAGCAACAGCCGCCGCTTATAACGAGGTGATTCATTTGTAAAATGACACAGGATAATAAAAGTCGAAAGTGATCTTTTGACTTTTATTATCCTGTTTAGCTAAGTAACACTATCCCTAGATTACCAACCACTCCACGGTAAGTTTTTTCCATAAATTTAACTCGTTTTTTATACCCTAATTTTTGCTGTTTATTAACCTTTTCAGCTCACCGTTTGCTATATATGTTCCAGCCTTTACAAAAATCGTCACCCTAAAAGTGTAACTTTTTGACTTTTTAGCGTATAAATAAGAGGGAAATAAGTAACCTAATTTAAGTTAATGCAACCTAAGATATTATAACTAATTACCTGTTTAGCTCGTGTTTCCTAAGAAACTGAGTTTAATTCCATGAGCATGTACCTTCTTTTCTTACAATTTGGCATCTATCTTACCGAGACAGTTTCAACCTTTTTCCAAATACTTCAAATACCAACTTTTGTATGACATGTATTTTCTTGCTAGAAGTAGTACGTATTACTGCTCATTTGCTTGCCATTACTCAAAAATCACCAATTAAGTGGAGCGCAAGGACGAGCTACGAAGACAATACCTTTACCTTGGCTGGAGCTTTAGTGGTTTGCGTTCGACAAACGGAATATCTCCATTCCTTATTTTGGCAGAAAAGGCGGTATGAACTTAAAAGTACCTATTTTTCAAGCCGATGGAACGGTAAATGAATTATCAAATAAAAACTGTCGTAGGAGACAAGAGCCTTACAGTGCCATTATGAATGATTAAAGTTGACCAGTTATTTTTTTGCGCTTGGGAAATATGAGGTGATTAAAAACTTCTTCCACCTAGTAGCAGATAAGGAGCGCTGAATAGTTGGTGCTGAAAAAGTATAGAAGACTAAAACTTAATCATAATAGTCTATTTATCATACTTAAAAATTTAACCATCATGAAAATTTTTCATCTGTTTTTGTTTTTGTTGACTAGTGTTAGCGCGATGGGGCAGTTTCAAACCGAATGGGGAAAATGCCCCATGAGTGATTTTAGCATGGAAAAGTATCCGTTGGATACTACAGCGGAGGCAGTCATTCTACATGACTTAGGGAAGTTGTATGCTTCGGTTGATCCGTGGGAGTATTCTTTGGTACATCATCGGCGAATTAAAATCCTCACGGATGCTGGTTTGGACTATGCTAATATTTCTATTCCTTATTATAAGGAAAACAGTCGAGATTTCATTCGCAACATCAAAGCGCAAATCTTACAGCCCAACGGCAAGTCCATCGAACTAAAAAAATCTGACTTTTACAAAGAGGATATCAATAACTATTGGGCAGCTATGAACTTCACGTTTCCTAATGTACAGCCAGGTTCAATCATAGAATATGAATACGAGTTGATTTCTCAAGATATTGTTAATTTAAAGGATTGGTATTTTCAGCAAAATATACCTGTTCGATACAGTAAAATTGTCTCAACAATCAACGAGCGTTTAGTTTACATCTATCTTTTTCAGGGCGCAGATTATTTAATCAAACAGCCAGATGGTTCTTTCCGTTTAGGAGAGCATACTATTGCCAAAATAGATGCGCCTACTTATGAAATGCAAAATATTCCTGCTTTCAAAGAAGAGGCATATATGACGACAGAGGAAGATTACAAGAATAAGATTAGATTTCAGTTGGATAAAATATTATATGTTGATGGTTCACGAGGAGGTAATAATTATTACGCCAAACCTGTTTTATCTTCTTGGGATGAAATTCGGGATAAACTCTGGATGAATGAGTCTTTGGGGGAGCAATTTGCCAAAAAAAACAACTTTAAAAATGCTTTTGAAACCATACTGCCTATGACTTTAGGTGCCAAGTCTCAAAAGGAAAAAGCTAATATCGCATATACTTATTTGGCAGAAAATATAGAATGGAGCGGCATAAACTCTGGAATTTATACCATCGAAAAACTTGATAAAGTATTTGACAAACGACGCGCCACCAAGAGCGAAATGAATTTATTGTTACTTGGCATTTTGAGGGAATTAGAGATTGAGGCTTATCCTATACTCACTAGCACCAGGAATCATGGAAAACTGCTGCCACAACACCCTATTTTAGACCAATTTAATTATGTGTTGGTGCGTGCGAATCTGGATGGGGAATGGCTTTTATTAGATGTTGGTGAGCCATTACGCCCTATGGGTTATCCGAGTGTGAATGCCCTGAATTATATGGGCTGGCAATTTGATAGGACTAAGCATGAGTGGATTGAAATTGAAATACCAATTAGTAAAGAAAGTCTCGTGGTACGCTGCGCGATAGAGGGCAATAAACTGGTTGGACGTTTTACGAGTAAGAGCAAAGGATACTATGCGCTAAAGGAACGTATGGCTTTTCGAGATGAAAAAACAGGAGCATATTGGCTGAAAAGGTTAAATGTGAATGGTGTAAATATGGCGATGGATTCTTTCATCGTGAATAATTATCAGGATGTAGCAGAAGATTTTACAAGTGAATTTAAGTTTGAACTTAACGATTGGGTGACAGAGAATGAGCATTTTTTATACATTTCTCCTATGATTTACACTGCCTTAAAGGACAATCCGTTCAAGTCAGAAAAGCGATATTATCCTGTGGATTATGATTACCGCTTTTCTCAACAATATGTGTTTCAGCTAGAAATTCCATCAGGCTATGAAATAGAGCAATTACCAGAAAATACAACGGTACAGCTACCTAACAAAGGAGGAAGTTTTCGTCTTTCGATGAGTATTTTAAACAACAAAGTACAATTTGTAGCTATTTTAGATGTAAAGCGATTACAGTATCAGCCATCCGATTACGAAGCACTTAAACTTTGCTATGACACTATGTTGGCTACATACGATGAGATGATTGTACTAAAAAAGAAGGCATAAGATAAGCAACCAATTTCGTAGCTTCAGTTGCACTGAAGTTACGAAATTAGTTGCTGTATTGCCTAAATACAGTTGACTTTGAGCATCCTCAATTTTTGCAAGTATGAAAAGCCTTTTTAAAAGCAAATATAGCGAGCGACATAACCTCAATTGGATCATCACAATTCCAGAATTTTAATCAAACCTGCTAATATGAAAAAGATAATTTTATTGTTCGTCCTTGGCTTAGTAGCGTGGAACTGCTATGCCACCAACAAACCAGAGTACGCCATATTCCGAATTGACACCAGCTTGCTAAAAAACGCTAACGCTGTGATTCGTAATTACGAGTGTATTTTTCGAGTAACATCCCCAAGTGATGCTACGCATCGTGTAAAAATGGTGGTTACGCGATTGAATCAAGAAGCCATGTACGACAACTTAGGTGTAGGTTACGACATGTACTCTAAAGTAAAAAGCCTAGAAGCCAGCATATATGATGCGCAAGGTAACCTCATCCGAAAAATCAAAAAAGAAGAAATACAAGATTTTAGTGCAGTAAGCAGTGGTACGATGTACCAAGATGATCGCGTTAAATATATTGATTTTACTTACGGCACCTATCCCTACACTATTGAATATGAATACGAGATAGCACTTAAAAGTATTTTTGTGTACCCTAGTTGGGATGTTCAGTCGTTTTACACAGCTACTATAGCCTCCAGTTACACCCTTATCCTACCAAAAGGAATTAGCTTCAAAAGTAAATTATACAACCTCCAAGTTACGCCTAAAACTTCCAACATAGACGGTTACGAAATGAACACTTGGCAGGCAGCAAACGTAGCCGCTGTGAAATCAGAAAGTTTTGTCTCCGACTACAATAAGTTGTTAGCGATGGCTTATTTCGTACCAAGCGAGTTTGAAGTCGCCGGCTACAAAGGAAGTATGTCGAATTGGCAGGCATTCGGAAATTCATGTATGAAATCAACAAAGACCGCGATAAGTTATCTCCAGCAATGTATAATACCATCAAATCCCTTACTGCCCAAGCAAGTAGCGAAGAAGAAAAAGTTGCTATTTTATACCGCTACATGCAACAAAATATGCGCTATGTAAGTGTAAAACTTGGTATAGGCGGCTGGCAGACTTTTGATGCAACCTATGTGGAGCAAAATAAATATGGCGATTGTAAGGCACTTTCTAACTTTATGAAAGCTATGCTAAAGGTAATTGATATTCCAGCCTACACGGTGCTGGTCTATGCTGGCGAAAGTAGATTGCCTTATGAAGTAGAAGAAGATTTTTCTTTTCCACGCTTCAATCACGTTATTTTACATATTCCAAAACTAAACTACTGGTTAGAATGTACTAATCCGATTAATCCACCCAATTATTTGGGTTCATTTACCTCAGACCGCAACGTACTTTTGGTGACAGAGGAAGGCGGAAAGTTGATTCGAACACCACGTATTTCCAACGACTTGAATCGAAAAATTAGTGCCACCGAGATTCATCTAGAAACAACTGGAGCGGCAACTATAAAAAACAGTATTCAATACGGCGGAACACTCCAAGACGATTGGCGTTACTACTTTTTGAAAAAGGAAAGGAAGAATTAAAAAAAATATTTATGGAATCGAGTGATTTGCCTATCCAAGAATTGCAAAGCTTCGAATACCTTGTGCCAAACGATCAACCAATAGGAAACCTATACTACACGGCTGTTTTAGCACGCTACGCTTCTAAAAGCGGCAAGCGATTGTTTGTGCCCGTAAATTTTGTCAATGCTTTCCACAAAGTTCCATCTATTTCCGAAAATCGCCAACATCCTATTGATGTGCGTCAAGGCTATGTGGAAATAGACACCATCGCTATCGTTTTACCAGTGGGTGCAAAAGTGGAAAGTGTAGGAGATAATTTTAAACTAGCAACTCCCTATGGTACTTATGAGCTAGAAATTCAACAGGCTACTAACAAAATTATCTGTATCAGAAGATTACTCGTCCATGCCACGAAAATTCCAAAGGAAGAAAGTCAGGCTTGGCGTGAATTTTACCAACAAGTGGCAAAAAAAGATAGTAGCAAAATAGTTATTTTACTGAACCAAGCATAAAGGATGTGCCTTGTAAAAAAGGGATTGAAGCGTGACGGAGTGGTTTTAAAGTTCATTTCGTCACACTTTGTTTACACAAAACTCTATTTGGATTTAAGCGTTATAAGATGGCAGCACTTTGATTACAGGTTCAATAAGATTTGTTAGAAAAGAAAATTTTACTTATCTTTAGAGCCTGATATGGACTAGTAATCAATTACTAACCATACCAGACACAGCAAAAGTGAGGCGATTACCGTTTTAGAGCCAAAATGATTACGCCAAGTGAGATAAAAAAACACATACAAGCAATGGAAAAGGGAAATTACCAGTTATTGATTGAAAAATTAGACGCTTTTATTAGAAAGTATTACGTAAACCAGTTAATCAAAGGTGCTATGTACGCCACAGCCCTGCTACTGGTGATGTACTTGGGCTTCAATTTTGTAGAGTATTACCTGTTCAAGTATAGTGATGTCCGCATTAGCAGCGTGGCGAGAACAGCTTTGTTTTACGCTTTTGTTGCAGCTACTTTGGCAGCTTTCTTCACTTGGATTGTGCTGCCGTTGACAAAGTATTTTAGACTAGGCGGTGTCATTAGCCATGAAAAAGCAGCAGAAATAATTGGACAGCATTTTGGTAGTGTGAAAGACAAATTGCTTAATATTTTACAACTTCGCCATCAAGCACAAAATGCAGAAAATCAATCGCTTGTTTTAGCAAGTATTGACCAAAAGTCAGAGGAAATCAAATTGGTGCCATTCCCAAACGCCATTGATTTGAGTAAAAATAGGCAGAATTTGAAGTATGTTTTGCCTCCTTTGCTGTTGCTATTGATTATCCTTTTGCAGCTCCAAGTTTACTCCGCGAAAGCACTTCAAGGCTCATTAACTATGGAAAAACATACGAGCGTCCTGCACCTTTCCATTTTTACTTAGACCAAGACACACTACAAGTCATTCAATATCAAGACTTTCCAATTACCGTAAAAGTTGATGGAGAAGCTTTACCTAACGAAGTTTTCATTCAAATAGATAACTACGAATATCGCTTGACCAAACTGGATGCAACCACGTTTACTTATACGTTCAACAATGTACAGAAAAATACAGATTTCAAATTGAGTTCCAGTGGTGTGATATCCGAAAATTTTGAATTAGATGTATTGAAGAAGCCTAATATTGTTGACTTTGAAGTAAAACTTGATTACCCTGATTATATAGGTAGAAAAAAAGAATCGCTCAACGGCATTGGCGACTTGACAGTGCCAGTAGGAACAAATATAGATTGGATTTTTGATGCCCAAAACACAGACGCAATTACATTACAGTTTTCACAAGAAACTGCGTTGAATCAAGCAAAATCACTTTCTCGCAACCGTTATACTTATAGAAAGAAAGTGGTCAACAATCAGTCTTACAAGCTGTATATTTCTAACCAGCAACTGCCTAACGCGGATTCTATCAATTATGTCATTACCGTTGTTCCAGACCAATACCCTACTATCTCGGTAGAACAGTTTATAGATAGCACCAACAAAGAGTTGATTTATTTTATAGGCGATGCTTCTGATGATTACGGGTTGTTGAATTTATCGTTTAACTATCAAATCAAAACCGACAAAGGACAACAGTTGCCGCTGCAATCGTTAAAGTTGAAAAAGCCTGAAGGTAATCAGATTCAGTACGAGCATTTGTTTGACGTACAGCAGCTTAACCTTAAGCCCGGTGATGAAGTTACTTACTATTTTGAAACGTATGACAACGATGGCGTTAATGGGAGTAAGCCAGCCAGAACAGGGGGTTATGTCTTTTGCTATGCCAACACTAGAAGAGTACGAAGCAATGGCGGAAGAAAACGATGAAGACATCAAAAGAAAATTTACAAAAAGCCATAGAGGAAAGTCGTAAACTGCAACAGGACACCAAAAAAATGCGCGATAAAATGCTGCAAAAGAAGGAGTTGGACTGGCAAGATAAAAAAGAACTAGAAAAACTGTTGGAGCGTCAAAAAGAATTGGAAAAGCAAATCAGCGAAGCAAAACAAGCTTATGAAGAGAATCTGCAAAACCAAGAAGAATTTGACCAACAGTCAGAAGAAATCATGGAAAAGCAGGAACAACTCCAAGAAATGTTCGAGGAGGTAATGAGCGAAGAAATGGAAGAACTGATGCGTCAAATCCAAGAATTAATGGAAAAATTGCAGAAAGACGGGGCATTGGAGATGATGGAAGAAATGCAATTAAACGACGAACAAACAGAAATGGAATTGGATAGAATGCTAGAACTATTCAAACAACTGGAATTGGAGCAGGAAATGACACAAATGGTGGAAGAACTAGAAAAACTAGCCGAAGAGCAAGAAAAACTAAGTGAAGAAACCAAGCAGAGCGATGAAAATAAAGAGCAAATGACTCCAGAACAACAGAAAGAACAACAAGAAGAACTGGAGAAAAAACAAGAGGACATCAACGAGGAGTTCGAGAAGATACAAGAAGACATGAAGGATATTGAAAAGAAGAATGAGGAGTTGGAAAATAAGCGTGACTTGGGCAAGTCAGAAGAAGAAATGGAAAAAATTGAACAACAACTAGAGAATAGTCAAGAGCAACTTCAGAAAAATCAAAACAAAAAAGCATCTCAGTCGCAGCAAAACGCTGCACAGCAAATGCGTCGCACTGCACAACAAATGGCACAACAAATGTCAAGCATGCAAATGGACCAAATGCAGGAAGATATGAAATCGCTGCGACAGTTGTTGGAGAATCTAGTTGGGCTTTCTTTTGACCAAGAGGATTTAATCAAATCATTAGAAACTACTGATGTCAATACCCCTCGATATGTAGAACTCACCCAAGAACAATTCAAACTAAAAGACGACTTTACGTTAATTGAAGATAGTCTTCAAGCGTTGAGCAAGCGCGTTTTTCAAATCGAATCTTTTGTCACAGAAAAAGTGGTAGAGATAAAGCGCAACATGAGCAAATCATTAGAAGAGTTAGAACAACGCGAAAAGCCTCAAGCCAGCGAACGCCAGCGTAGGGTAATGAAAAATGTGAACGACCTTGCCTTAATGTTAAGCGAAACCATGCAGCAAATGCAGCAGCAAATGGCAAGCATGATGCCAGGTAATCAAATGTGTACCACTCCTGGACAATCGCAGGGAAAAACGGGCAAGTTCCTAAAGATAAAATCTCGCAAGGTCAGCAACAGCTCAACGAACAGATGAAAGAGCAAATGCAAATAGGTAAAGAAGGCAAAGGTACGTCTAGCAAAGATTTTGCACAGATGGCTGCTCGTCAAGCTGCACTGCGCCAAGCCTTAAAAAGAAAAAACAAAAAGAACTGCAAGAGCGTGGACAAGGCAGCAAAGAATTGGAAGAACTGATGGAACAAATGAACAAGGCAGAAATAGACCTTGTGAATAAAAAATTGAGTAACGAAATGATGCAACGCCAACAGGACATACTCACGCGCTTGTTGGAAAACGAAAGAGCAGAGCGCGAGCGTGAATATGATAATCAACGAAAAGCGGAGAGACCAGCAGAACAACCAAAGAAGACGCCACCTTCACTAGAAGAATATCTAAAAAACGCCAAGCAGAGGTCAATCCATATCAAACTATTTCACCAAACTTGAAACCTTACTACAAGTCCTTGGTGGAAAAGTATGTACAGAATCTGAAAGCGCAAATTAAATTCATACGCTTCAAATAGCAAAAAAGAGACAGACATTCATAAATGCCTGTCTCTTTTGCTTTATCAACAGCTATTTACAGCGCGTTGATAATCGTCAAAAATTCACTGGCGTTCAAAGCAGCACCACCTACTAAGCCGCCATCTACATCAGGTTGTGCAAAAAGTTCCGCCGCATTTGCCCCTTTCACACTGCCACCATACAAAATGGAAGTGTCATTCGCTACGGACTGACCATAGGCACCCGTAATCATCTGGCGAATGGTATAGTGCATTTCTTGCGCCTGCTCTGGAGAAGCTGTCACGCCTGTTCCAATTGCCCAAACTGGTTCATAAGCAATAATTACCTTTCTAAAATCATCCTCTGATAAGCTAAATAATGCTTCTTCTATTTGTTCGCTCACCAAAGCAATATGGGTTCCTGCCTCGCGCACAGGTAATTTTTCGCCGCAACAATAAATAGGATGTAACCCATTTGCCAAAGCAGTTTTTACTTTTTTAGCAATTAACTGGTCGTTCTCCCCGAAGTAGTCCCTACGTTCAGAATGTCCCAAAATAACGTATTGTACACCAATTGCAGCAATCATAGATGCTGCAATTTCGCCCGTGTAAGCACCGCTTTCCGCTTGATGACAATTTTGGGCAGCACAAAATACTTGATTAGCATTTCTTACAACCGCCTGTACATGCGCCAAGTGCGTAGCAGGAACACCAAAAATGATGTGAACGTGATTCGGACGTTCGCCCTCCAACACTGCTTGTGCTAAATCTAATCCATTTTGGATTTGGGTATTCATTTTCCAGTTTCCAGCAGCAATTTTCCTGCGCATTGTTTGCTTAGTTTTGTTGAATTATCAAGTAAGCTAATCAAATTCACATTAGCTTTTACTCAAAAAATCAATAAGTTTTAGATAATTTTGATTGTTCTAGCTGATGTCATGCCATCAGGTATTTCTTGGGCGTGAGTAATTAGTTTACTTTCACCGCCTATTTATGGTCAATCAATTAACTTGTAATTAATCAAGACATAATCTACAGCTCATCACTGCTCAATCATGTTGCGCAAAAATAAACCCTTCTATCCGAACTTCCAAATCGTTACAAGCACTCTATTCTTTGTAGTTACATTCATTATTTTCATTCCATCATTTTCTAAAACTTTACCTTTGATGCTCGTTTACATTTATTTTGTACATTCTATCACAATTGTAATCGAAGAAAATAGATTAGTAAAATAATCTAAATCATTAAATATGTTAAATATAAAATAAATCTTTAAAATCTTATGAAATATCTTGTAACAGGTACAGCTGGTTTTATTGGTTTCCATGTCGCTAACGCACTCTTGGCGCGCGGCGACGAGGTAGTTGGTATTGACCGCATCAACGATTATTACAACTTAAATTTGAAATTTGCACGATTGGAAGATAGCGGTATTCCGATGGAAGAAATCCGTTACAATCGTTTGATTCAGAGTAGCAGATATCCAAATTACCGATTTGTTCGCATCAATTTAGAAGATGCTTTAAAAGTGGTACAACTCTTTCAAAATGAGCGCTTTGATGGTATTATTCACCTAGCTGCACAAGCTGGTGTTCGATACAGTATTGAAAACCCCCACACTTACATCGAAAGTAATATTAGCGCGTTCATCAATCTTTTGGAAGCGTGTAGAAATTATCCTGTGCAGCATTTGGTGTATGCCAGCAGTTCTAGTGTGTATGGTGCAAATCAAAAAATTCCTTTTTCCACTACTGACAATGTGGATCAACCTGTGTCTTTGTACGCTGCCACTAAAAAAAGTAATGAATTAATGGCACACACGTATAGTCACCTTTTTCAAATTCCCACCACAGGACTGCGCTTTTTTACGGTTTACGGACCTTGGGGCAGACCAGATATGGCTTACTTTCTGTTCACGGAAGCTATTCTAAAAGGCAAACCTATCAAAGTGTTCAATCATGGCAACATGGCACGAGATTTTACTTATGTGGATGACATTGTTCAAGGGGTACTCAAAGTGCTTGACCAGCCACCAAAAAAAGATTTAATACCACCTTATCGCATTTACAATATCGGCAACAACGCGCCTGTACCTTTAATGGACTTCATCACTGCTATTGAAGATGAACTCGGTGTTACAGCTCAAAAAGAGTTCTTGCCGTTGCAGCCAGGCGACGTAGAACAAACTTATGCAGATGTACAAAATTTAATTGATGAATTTGGCTATCAACCCACCACCACAGTGAAAGAAGGCATCAAGCATTTTATAGCTTGGTACAAGAAATTTTATAAAGTATAAATATTGATGGATAAAAGTCTTTGTAGTTAGTTAATTGTAAACTAATCAGTTATCTTAATCGAATCGCGATATTGCGGATACAAAAATCCAATATCCAAAGACTTTTGTTTTTTTGTCTGAAATCAAGCCTCAACCTATTCCCAAGCACCACTTCCTGCGTCAATGTTGACGTTGGGAAGTATTTTAATTCAAACTATCCCTCCAAGGACAGGAATCGTGTTTAGTGTTATCCATTGAAATATTCGAAAAAAGTTAAACAAAATCAAATCGTAATTAAGTAATTGAAGAATATCATTCTTCAATTACTTTGATTATTCAGTAATAGGACGTATATTTAGTCTTGGAAACCAAGAAATTAAACCTTGTGTAGCTTTATTGGAAGATTATTTCCCTAAAGTTAAACAAAATTGTTCCTTAATATTTTTTATATGCTACCTCCTATTGCTGTCATTTTGACTGATGCTGAACGAAATATTATTTGGGTGAACCAAGATTTCACTGACATTACAGGATATACTTTACTAGAAGTAGTGGGTAGAAAGCCTAGTCTTTTGCAAGGCTCTAAATCGGAGCAGACTGTGATAAGACGAATCAGAAGAGGCTTAGAAGCCATGGTTCCAATAAAAGAAGAAATTATGAATTACAGAAAAAATGGCGAAGTTTACCTTTGTAAGCTAGTCATTTATCCTGTGTTCAACGAAAAAGAAGAACTCATCCACTTTATTGCTTTTGAAGTAGATGGAAATGTGGTGCAAGATGAAAAACACATTCCATTGCTCAACTTGCAAGAGAAGTACCAGTCCAGTAGCCTTAAAGGAGTGGAAGAAGTAAAGATTTTTACTCGCTTACAAGACCTGTTAGTAAAAGAAAAACTCTACCTCAACGAAGAGGTTTCTTTGCGAACCGTTGCCGACATGCTCAAAACGAATACTAAGTATTTGTCACAGGTTATCAACCACAGAGCAGGATGTAACTTTCAACACTTTCTTAATATATATCGTGTGGAAGAAGCCAAATCAAAAATTATTGACCCAAAATTCAGAAATTTAACATTATTTGGTATCGCCTTACAGTGCGGATTCAAGAATAAATCTACTTTTTATAAGGTATTCAAGGATATATCAGGCATCACACCAAGAGATTTTGTTAAACAAAATAATTTGTCCATCGTAGAGGCTTAAACAAGGTCTCTTTCTTAACTTTTCTTCTTTACCAACGCCGCTGGCAACCTATTTTACGCCCTGCAATTTAAATGCTTGAATACAGACAACTTCTACTGTACAATATTTGGGTGATCAATTTATTACACCGATATTTATGGAATAATTGAACGTTAGTAAGCGATTATCAAGTAATCGTTAGCTGACAGTGCAATAGCTACCTGTCTGATATTATAATAGGTTAATTCGATTTTTAAGGACTTATCATCTGCTCTTTTATATCAAATTAATTTCTATAACTGTTTGTGTGCCTTGAGCCTTGTAGCAACATCAACCTAAATTTATGGCTATGACAAAAGTAAAAGGATGGCTTGAACTTTATCTTTGGATGAACGAAGAGCGACAGGTAGAGATTAAAACAAACTTAGAAGCTAAACCTTTATCATTTAGAGAAAAACGTTCCCACACAGCAGATTTGAAGCAAACAATTTCTCCATCAAGGGCAAAAAACAACAAATCGAATCATTGATCGCATCAATCATCAATGTCAAACTTTAGTTCAGCGAGTAATTCTACCACAGTTTATCAAATTCATTTTCTTGAACAGGTGGTAGTAATCTACTCAGAGCTTGCATTCTTAGCTGATGCATGGCTGGAAGAGAACGCTCTACGGAACTGATAAATTCAGCGTCTATTACACGTTGAACTGCCTCCAAGCCGTTAATGTATTCGTCTGCTTTGAATTTAAAAATTTGCTCATAAAACCCCGACTCAAATTTTACTACATATTTCTCATCCATCTTAAACACACTAATTTTCAGAGAAGGATGCTCTATATAGCCAATCACGCGCATAGAAAAATTGAATTTTAGCTTGTACCCAAAAACCCTTACGATGCTTTCAAAAAAATATCTTTCTTTGGAAATACACTATGAAGCCAAATAAGCAGACCAAAGAATCTACTTTTTCCCTTTTAAGTATTGCTCAATCATACTTACATCCAACACTTGCTCAACACGCTCTCCCAAAACGACAGGAAAAAGAATTGTGTTTGGATTGCTTTGGTACTTTTTGATGGCATCTAGCAAGGAGTCTTCTGAGGATAATATTTCAAAATCTGTACTAATAACTTCAATTACTGGCGTATCTAAGGTAGCATTTCGACTTAAAAGTTGAATCATATTTGGTGTAAGCACCCCAAATATCTGTCCTATCTCCTCCCCTATCACAAAATAATGAAACTTCCTCAAGTCAAGGATACTATACACCTCCCGAAGTGTGTCAGAAGGTGCTAATAAACTAAAGTTACCAGTCGCAACGTCCTTAACTTTAGTATTAGAGAGTTTGGATTCCTGCCTAGCAAAAGTGTACTCTTGGTAAGCAGTGATAAATACAAATACACCGAGTAAAGCAAAAAATGGACTTCGAAAGCCCTCAAAGTAAGGAACAGGAAATAGCGCGACTACGATAAAAAACACAGCGAACAGTTGCCCGATGATAGAAGCTATTTTTGTGGCAGTGCTTCTTCTAAGCCAAAAAGCCAGAAAAGAACGCAAAATACGTCCCCCATCCATCGGATAAGCGGGAATTAAATTGAAAACAGCAAGAAGCACATTCATAAAAATCAGCATCGGAACAAAAGAGGTGGCACTCATTTCTTCCAGTCCAACCAATAGTTCCGAAGAAGGATTTAAAAATCAGCCATCCTCCGAACAGCAGTATTCCAATGGCGATGTTGACCAACGGACCAGCTATGGCTACCCAAAATTCTTGGCTTGGCTTTTCAGGCAATCTATCCAGTCGCGCCAAACCACCTATGGGTAATACAATAATATCTTTAGTTTTCACGCCAAATCGCCGAGCAGTCAAAGCGTGTCCAAATTCGTGCAATACCACGCAAATGAATAGCGTAACGACTAACAAACTTTGCCAAATCGTACTCGCTACGCTGTTTCCTTGCGTATAGCTCGAATATACTGTCCAAGCAATTAACAAAGCAAACGTCCAATGGACTTGAACAGGAATACCAAAAAGTTTTACAATCTGAAAAGTACCTCTCATCAACGGTGGTTTCAATACCTAGGCTATGTGTGGTGAATCTTGTCAAACCAATATTCTGGCACTTTTGCTTTCGCTCCCGTCCCATATCAATCCTAGAGAACACATAACTTAACTACTACATCAAACGCCAATCAATTGTTCACCGCCAAGCACGGGAATATACAATTGTCCTTCAAGAATATTTCTAGAGATGACAATTCTTTGCACTTCGGAAGTGCCTTCATAAATTTGTGTGATTTTTGCATCACGCATCAACCGCTCTACGTGGTATTCTTTTACAAATCCATAACCACCATGTATTTGAACCGCCTCCACAGTATGGCGCATAGCGACTTCTGAAGCGTACAATTTTGCCATAGCACTAGCCGTGTTGTAATCCATCTCATGGTCTTTCATCCAAGCTGCACGATAGACCATTAAGCGAGCTGCCTCAATTTCAGTTGCCATGTCCGCTAACTTAAAAGCAATGGCTTGATGATGGCTAATTGGTTTTCCAAATGCTACCCTGTCCTTAGAATAAGCCACTGCGAGTTCATAAGCACCCGCTGCAATACCAAGTGCTTGTGCAGCAATGCCAATGCGACCGCCCGACAAAGTTTTCATCGCAAACTTAAAACCAAAACCCGTCTTCTCCAATCCTGTTGGCTTTAGGCACTTTCACATCGTTATACATAATCGTATGAGTATCCGAAGAACGAATACCTAGTTTATCTTCCTTTGCGCCAATCGTAACGCCCTCCCAATCCGATTCTACAATAAGTACATTAATACCCTTGTGTCCTTTCTCTGGATGAGTTTGCGCCATCACCAAATGCACTTTGGAAGTACCACCATTAGTAATCCAATTTTTTGTACCGTTCAGCAAATAATAATCTCCCATGTCTTCAGCAGTAGTACGCTGGCTGGTGGCATCACTACCTGCTTCGGGTTCAGAAAGACAAAAAGAACCAATCCACTCCCCAGTTGCAAGTTTAGTTAAGTATTTTACTTTTTGGCTTTCACTACCAAACGTTTCTATACCCCAACAAACTAAAGAATTGTTGACGGACATAATCACAGAGCAGGAATTATCTATCTTGGATATTTCTTCCATCGCCAGCACGTATGATGAAGTATCCATACCGCCACCACCATACTCTGGCGACACCATCATACCCAAGAAGCCCAATTCGCCCATTTTTTGGATTTGCTCTTTCGGATATTTCATCGAGCTATCGCGTGCAATGACACCTTCTTTAAGCTCTTTATGCGCAAAAACTCTTGCAGCTTCTTGAACTGCTAATTGCTCTTCTGTTAGATGAAAATACATATTCTACAATTTTTTTCTCAAGTTACAGCAAAACAGATGAAAGTTACGTATTGAAACCTTTATGAAAGTTGGCTCAACAAATGACCAACCATAAGTCGCGTTATAGCCAACACATTAAAATTCTGCAAATTACCATATTAACACTATTATACTTGCTTAATGACAAGTAGCCAAACAGAAAGTTCAAGTAATTGAAAGGACTTGCCAAAATATAATAAAAATGGATGATAGCTTGCCCAAATAATGACCACTCTAGTGTCAAAACAACTCAAACAATCAAATTGTTAATATATATAATTTTGTTATAAATTGAACTTAAATATTCAAAATAATTTTTAATTTTGACCCTGAGTTGTTTAGAGTTACCAGCAATTAACTGTAATCCTAAACAATCATATTTAGCTGGAAGTTCTAATATACAAAACAGGTTAATCACCTAACTGTCAAAAATGCACTAGCTAGATTAAGGAAAAATGCCACCTAGCTGATAAGTCAGCAGTAAGATTAAAACAACGAGCTATTACTTTCGTACAAGAAGCATAAGTATCACTTGTTAATTTTTTTCCTTGATGATTTTTTGTGATACGAACAATAATTAAAAGTCATTTAGTAATTTATTATCAGCAATCATCTAAGGGCTAACTTTTATGCCACCAAACACTGGCACTAAAAAAATTATGCGAATGAAAAACTTAGTTTACCTAATTGGTTTCCTACTATTGAACACTTCTATCTTTGCTCAAACCCGTGATTGTGACCCTGTTGTATTGAAAGGTAGCCAAGCAACTTGTATGCTTGGATTGCCACCCACTCAAATTGTCGCTTTTCGTTTTGAGAACAACCAATGGCAGCAAATTCCAGTGCAGGTAGATGAAATGATACTTTTAGATATTGCAACTCCGTATGGACCTACAACGGGAAATTGTTTTTACAAGTCTGACGAGAATGTGGCTTGGGACATACTTTTTTACGCTGATGCTAACACTTATACAGGTCCAGATGTAGCGAATCCGAATATAGATGCTGATGATGAAATTGCGTTTATGGCGCGAGATGCCGGTAGTCAAAGCACAGCATCCAACTGTCCTGCTGGCGTAGATGCCTCCACAAGATGCCAAATTACAGTCCGCGACCCTTTGGATAATACCGTTGTGGGGTATGTATATTTATTCCGAAAGACAGGTAATTTGCGCCAAGATGCAAATAAAGATTACGTCAAACTACAACTACGATTTTCGACGAAAACTATAAAAAATCTCTATGATGTCTGTGTATTTGAGGAAGATGGCGCAAATCCTGAATCATCAGACGTTTCTACAGTCAATTACGACTTACACTATTCCCGACGCTGGGTAAACGATGAATTGCGTATCAAAGCTGGCAACGCCAATCGAATAGATATTCTCGACCATCATCAATACTTCATCAACGTCACAGCCTGCAACCGCAACGAAGTAACTTTTTCTAATGGCAAAGGACCAATTGTAGCTAACATTGACGGACCGATTCGTGGCATTCGCTCGGTAATGGGCGCAAACAGTGGTACGTTCACTCAATTAACTACCATCTTTACTGAATGCCGTACTGAAAACGTGATGTTTTATCGTTTACATCCCGCTAATGGTTATTACGATGTTTATGACTTGAATAGAAATGCTATTGGGATGCTTTTCTACAACGACCAAAACCCTAATGGGGTAGTGATTGACGGAGTGCGAGACAACCTTGTAAAAGACAAACCCAACGAATGGGAACTAACTACTGGTCCTCAAGGTTCAATTGCCACGTCATATACTTTCAGCACAGACCTAATGCTTGGTACTCAAGCACAATACGAAGCTGGTCAAGTAGAAGCATTTGTTGCTGCTTACCAAAGTGATCTAGGAGCATCTGAACCAAGAGAATGTACTGGTGACATGGAATCCTACAATTCAGCAGGCTTCTGTATGCGCACTAAAGAGTGTACCGATAATCGCTACGCTTTCGCAGAAGAACCTTCCTGCTTACCGCAAAATGTAAAATTTTTCCATCAGACTAGATTTCAATACTATCTAACGCCAAGCACCACCAAAGAACAAGCCGCTCGATATGCTAGATTTGCTAAAAACCCACTTCAGGTTGTGGCTACTTCCATGAGTTGTAATGGAGCACCTACTCCAAGTTGTACGGATGGCATTCAAAATGGTCAAGAAACAGGCGTGGACTGCGGTGGACCAATCTGCCCAGCTTGCGTAGTGCTACCAACTTG
>JAAUTG010000175.1 GCA_012031785.1 Saprospiraceae bacterium
TGTTTGGTGTTTGGTCTTTGGTGTTTGGTCTTTGGTCTTTGGTGTTGGGGAAGTACATGGAGTAAATAAAGACTAACCTACCAAAGACTAAAGACCAATACACTTTATGGAATAATTTTTTCAATAGGAATCACTAAAATCCCTTCTGCACCTAATGTTTTCAGTGGTCTAACGATTTTCCAAAAATCATTTTCATTCATTACCGCGTGAATAGCCACCCAACCTTCTACTGCCAATGGCGTGATTGTTGGACTTTTAGCACCAGGTAATAGTTCGATAATGTTATTAAGCTGGTGCGCAGGGGCATTAAGTAAAACATATTTTTTCCCTTTTGAGCCAAGCACTGCGTCAATTCTGAACAACAATTCCTCCAAAATGGCTTGCTGATCCACGTTCAAGTATTTGTTTCCGACTAGCACTGCCTCTGCACGCATCAAAATTTCCGCTTCTTTCAACCCGTTGCTTTGAAGCGTACCACCTGTGCTGACAATATCGAAGATAGCATCTGCTAATCCAATACTTGGTGCAATTTCAACCGACCCACTAATTTGGTGAATATCTACGTTTACTCCTTTAGCCCCTAAATATTTTTGCAAAATCACAGGATAAGAAGTGGCGACTCTTTTTCCTTCAAAGTAACGAACATCGGTGTAGTCAATTTCTTTAGGAATAGCTAAAGAAAGTTTACATTTCGCAAAACCCAAACGCTTGACGATTTGGATATTTTTTGCCATTTCTTCTACTACGTTTTCTCCCAAAATACCTATATCCGCTACACCATCCTCTACATATTGCGGAATATCGTCATCGCGCAACAAGAGAATGTCTAGGGGGAAATTATCTGCGCTGGTGAGCAAACTTCTACTACCTACGCTGTAACTGATGCCACATTCTTCCAAAAGTTCGTTTGATTTTTCGCTTAATCTTCCCGACTTTTGAATAGCAATTTTTAATCGGCTTTCCATGCTATTGGTTTGAATAAATGACAATGATTTAGTAATGTTATTGTGCTTTCTAGCAGTATATTCATTGGCATTTTTTTGAATGATTTTCAACAAAGGTAGCGATAGAAAAGATGTTAGACCTATTTTGCGTGTAAATAAAAATAAGATTTCAAAAAGCTAATACTTACTATTAATATTAATATTTGATAATCAATTTTTTATAAAAAATGGGAAATGCACTAACGCGCATTTCCCAAACATTTTTTACTTTTGGAAAATAACCTTTAAATTAGTTTCCGCCTCTTCCTCCGCGTCCATTTCTTCCGTTTCGGTCGTGATCTCTTGGTCCTCCTCTACTGATGTCACAGTAGCGTTCAAGGCGTTTCAAGTCTGCCAAGCTATTGATTTCTACCACATTTCCATTGCGCAATTCTACGCTGTAAGGGAAAACTATTTCTGGACGCGCACGAGCAGTTGGATTTTCTGCGCGCCAAGTGTCTAAAATGCTTCTATACGCTTCTCTGTCTGCCACTTCTACGGTCGTTCCGTTTGGATATTGAACAGTTACTGGAAAAACCAATTCAAAGCATCTTACTGCATCTTCTACGCAATCACCAGCAACTGCTGTAAGTTCTTCAGTACTATTAACGGTTACTGTTGTGCTATCTTTTAACTGAATGGTGTATGGGAAAGCAATTTCAGGACGACCTTCTACACTTGGATTGTTAGCGCGCCATTCGCGTACTAAGGTGTGAAAACTTTGTGCATCTGTTGCCTGTGCGGTAGTGCTGTCTGGAAAAATGATAGTTACTGGATAAACTACTTCAAAGCAACGCGCTCTGCGGTCTAGTGGTCGGCAAGTTTCTAATAGTGCCGCCAAATCTTCCTCATTTTCAACAGTTTGAACGGTACTATCTTCCAAAGTCACCTGATATGGGAAGGCAATTTGCGCACGACCTTCCGCCTCTGGATTATTTTCTCTCCATGTTTTTCGTGCCGTTTGTAAAGCATCTTGGTCTGCAACTTCTACGCTTGTGCCATCGGGAAAGTTAAGCATAACTGGAAAAACCAATTCAAAACAAGGCTCATGGTGCCTGCCATAATAATCTCCACCAAATCCATTTTGGAAGTTGTCATGGTTTCTACTGTTGTTAAAATTGAAGTTTAAATCTTCCTGCTGACAAGCTGCAATGAGTAAAGCAAGTAGAACAACCACAGAGAACGACCACTTTAGGCTTGACATTTTTTTGAACATCTTACTACGAATTTATTTTGTAAATGAATATGATTTCGTAATAGGAAGTCGAGGTCCGCTAATTTGTACTTGAAAAGAGAAGAAAGTTTTAAAAAAAGATGAAACGCTTTAATATTCATCAAAAATATAACCCTACATTTTGCAGAAATTGCTGATAAGCAATAGCTTTGGAGAAGTAAGACATTTGTAGATGAGATGACCAAACCAATATTCTACAAATATTCAACTTCTCCAAAGTTATTTTTTCTCAAGGTATCTGCTGTAATCTATATTTTCCTAAAAGTACATCAAAAAGCAGCTATCCTAGATGTAAAAGGTTATTTCACTAAAACTTGCCTTACAATGCGTTTGCCAGGCTGGCGCAGTACTACCCAGTAATAGGCACTAGGTAAATTAGAAGGAAAAGCAATTTGAAACATATCTTCAACTGGAGTGGCAGTTTGTACTTGCAGCACTCGACCGTTCAAGTCATACCATTCTATCTGTACTTTTTCTTCTGCCCAATCTTTTGTTTTCAAAATAATTTGTCCCTCCAGTTCATTGGATAGCACTTCTACTTGGGTAGTATCTTTTGATAATTCTGTTCGATTTTCGAGTGCCAAACGATTAATTTCGACCACTTTGCCATCTGGTTGTGCAATAAATAACCCAAAAGATGCGCCTGACCTGTTGTTGTTGGGATTTAAAAATCCAGAAGCAAAAATGGTGACCGCTTGACCTGCAAACTGAGACAAATCACCTAAATAGGATTCAATTTTAACACCTTGTCGAGTGGCGATTACGTCCATTTGTACTTGTCCTGCAATGGCAGGCAGCGACACGTATTCTGTAAAATGAGCATACTGTAATTCTTCAACTACTTTTTGTTGGAGTTGTGGCATAAAAACATCTATGGCTGGCACGTCGGTGACTCCTTGAAAAGCGACAATATCTACGTAGCCTTGCCCACCTTCAGAGGTCGTTCTAGCATTTTCGAGGGCATATAGATTGACTTTAATGTCTGGATTTATTCGATTGTCAAATAAATTAGGCGATAAAACTCCGTTGGCAAATAGAACGTAAGTCTTGCCCGCTTCAAATCGAACAGGAATATTGACCTGAGCGCGCCGCTGTCCCACAATATTCCTGCTTGCTGTAATTTTAAAACGAGGTTTCGATTGCTTGGAACTTCTACAAATGGCGTGGCAGAACGGAAAGCTAAACCTGTCGCAATCATTTGCTCATTGATAGAAACATTGAGGTTGGCAATCATTTGGTCGGCTGCGTTGTGAATAAATTGAATCTTTGCAGGCAACCTTGAATCGTTTTGACGCTTCGTATAGCGAATGGTGAGGGTTGGAGGTTGGTCGCTTTCTCTTGCGTCAAATCGTTTAGCGGTTTTGTCTGTACCTTCATCTCCCACTAAAATCCAAGCCAAAATTAAGTTCTTGATTTTTTACCCAAGCCTGAACATCCTCTTTCATTAAGTCACTTGTCCAGTTGTAAGTTCCATCACTATCCACGTTTGTACTTGCACTAAGGTTAGGCAAAAAATCACCGCCAGGCGTGTACCAACTTTCAGTGGGGAAGGTAGTGTGCAACCAAGTTGCATCGCCATCACTGGCTGCTATACCCATGCCTTCTGGTCCTTCTGCATTGGAGACACCTTCGCCCCAATTTCTTACCACACGGTGCAATTTTACTGCTCGCGCTCCTCCTACTGCATTAGAAACCTGCATGGTTAAGGTAACAGATTCAATGTTTGCATCCAGCGGAATAGCAGCTATGTCAAATTGAATCAAAGCCCTGCGAAGCAATCCTACAGCAGTTTTTCCACAAAATAAGTGCTCGCCAGCACCATTGCTCAAAGTACCATCACTGGTTTGATACAAGGTGTTGTCTTTAAAAGGTTGGAGAGTAACAGTGATAGTTTGCGCGGAAATTGTTGCGCAGAAAGCGAAAATAAAGCAAGCTACAAGGCTTTGAAAGCGATTGTAATTGTAATGTGTGTGCATCTTAAATCAAGTTGTTGGAAAAAGATAATAACCTTCTAAGTCAGCTTAGAAGATGTGTCGTTTTCGTAGTTCTCGCACAATTGTTAGTCGCTCTCACCTCATTATATCGCTAAAAAAATTAATATATTTTCTAGTGGTATAATTTTAACTTAATATGTTGGGCTTAGGAAGTTAGTTTTTGCCTTTTAGCTACGTTAGTTCCATTTGCAATTTTCAGACGAATGTTTTGCTGATGCTTCCATACTAAAAGTAAAATACAAATTAGAATAATACCGCACGCTGCTCCCACCTGCATCCAAAGTTGTTGCTCTTGACGTATTTTACTTTCTATGTAATAGGGATTCCCAGCGTTTGGTGTTCCCACATGCTGGCGAATAGACCAATTGTCCATATTTGCGTTGTTCAAGTTAGGCAGCAGTAATGACAACACCGTAGAGGAATCCGAAGGCGGCAATTGATAATGCAAACTATCAACCATCGCACCGTCGTTGGTGAATAATTGTAGGTGTTCTTCATGCTTATTTAGCCCAAACGACAAACCACTTACCACGTTATAAGCGTTAGGGAAAACCTTAAAAAATTTAGCTGAATCCTGACAAAGCACCAAATAATCCTTCGGTCCTATAGTGATGTGGGGTAAAATAAATTCGTGCTTAGTATCTCCAATTATCCATCCCGAAAGGTCAACACGGACTTTGCTACGATTAAAAATTTCAATCCAATCTCCAGATTGTTTATTGTTCATACTGATTTCGTTAACCACCACTTGATCCATCAAAGGATGTTGATAAGGTTCAAATACTGCTTTTAGGCTTGCGTTTCTTTGATACAAGGGAAGGGTGAAACGCTGCAACTGTGAACTTACTGGCAAATCCGATGCAGTGGTTGCAGACAAGTCGTCAGGCAAACCTTCCCAGTGCGAAAATCGGTAGCCGTAATGTGGTATAGCAGCGAGATGGATAGGATAATTCTCAAAATAAATACCTGAAAAAGAATTTGTAATTTCTACGTGATGGTTTAGTTGAATTTTACCGCCTTGAGTGCTTTCCAAGTTCACATTCACTTGATTACCAGTTTCAAACATATCCATCAAGTGCATTCTAACATGTTCTGGGCGCGCTTCTGCAAAATCTTTCATCAGCGCTACTTGTTTTTCCCAAGTAGCAGCACTCAAATTCCAGCGTTTAAAATGGCGCGGCATTTCTTCGTGCAGAAGTTGGTAAAAAGAGTCAATTTTGGATATCACTCTATCTGCTTCAAAATCCTTGTTCAAATAATCCGCAAAGCGATTGACGAAAGTTGATTTGAAAGTAGGATTTTCGAGCATTTTTCTTAAAATGAACGTACTCCAAACAGGATTGGGCCACTCTTTTTCGTTGATATCGGTATGAAAAGCCAAGCTATTACTTTTGTAAGCGTATTGATCATGAAGCCCAAAACCCCAATCAGTATCGAAGAGAATCCAACGCCAACGTCCATTTGCACGTCGAGGTCTCCAAAATTTGATGTTACCGCCAGCGTCTTGGTTATCGAAGTAGATTTGTGCAATTTGATAGTCCATGAAATTATCTACCTCCATCAACGACTGTGCATACTCATAGTTGCCCTCGATAATCATCGGGCTACGTTCTAAAAAGTTTAATAGATGTTTATAATGCAATCGGCTACCTAATTTTAGCACGTCTCGATGTTCTATCAAATCTATACTATCGCGTTTTACTTTGCTATGTGATTCGATAAAATAGCGGTTAATTTTTTCTCGAATATTATAAATACCCCAGTAATCGCCATTAATATAGACATGTGCGGGACGATAATCCTGAGTTTCTATATCCCAGTTTTCGACTAAACTTGTCATCAGCGCATCTCGAAAATGGCTTTTTCCGAAGTCGCTTCCTGAATTGCGCAATACCAAAAACTTAAATTTATCTGCGCCATTGGCTCCAAAAATAGGATAATTGATGCGCGATTCTCCATAACTTTCTCTTGTAATGAGTGTAAGTGATTTTTGAGGGAATAATCGGCTGAATCCCCCAAACAATCGGAAACCTGCGTCACTGCTAAATATGCAAGTTTTGTCAGCTTCAAATATTTCTAAGTGCATCGGGAACTCATCGCGTGACCAAAAATTGGCACCTGGTTTCGACCAGATAGAATCAATCGCGCTGCTGCCATCCATAAACAATCCAAAGTCGGGGTCAAATAAGATAGCAGGGTCTATGGCAAGGGAAACCGTAGCGAATTTGGTGCTTGGTTCTTGAATAAAATAGGTGGCTATCCACTCTTTGCTGCGTGTGGTGTTCCTGTAAGCGACTGCTCGTAACACAACAGAAGATTGTATGAGTAAAGGTTTCGTATAGCGCTTAGAGGTTTTTGTCGGTACAGAGCCATCTGTGGTGAAGTAAATGACAGCATCCGAAGGCGCGACCAAGTTCACGGCTACGGGTTCTTGGTAAAAACCTGCTGCGGTGGTAGTCTCTACTTTGAACAGTTCTTGAGCATGGACAAGCACTCCAAATATTAACAAACTAAGTATCAAGCACACTCGCTTTGCTAACAAAAAAGTGTACATCCGTGCGATGGTTAGCGCGTAAAAGCTATTTAACAAGTGTGTCTTCAACTCGTAACTTGCATTTACTGGTTGATAATTTCTGATGCTCACTTCTCGTTTTTGCAATCCTTTTATTTTTTGATTATTTGACTTTGCTTTGGTGACTAATCGTTTTTCACTTTGATTACTTCTTTAGGGCAGAATCTGAACATCAAGATTTTAAATATTCGAATAACCAAACTATCTATACCTAGTTGATATACAATAAAACGTTGAAAGAAAGATAAGTTACATTTTAAGGACACAAAATCTGAAAGAACCAAATCTGTGAGAAAGTGGACGTTTTGAGTGAGGATATAACAAGCATTTAATTGCTTACTGGTGAGAGGCACCATTTGCTTTTTGCCTAAATACAATTTTGATTTTAAGTATCCTCAACTTATGGGTTTTCCACGTAAGTAGGAAAATCCTTTGTAAAAGCAAGTAGCCAAATGCAAATGACGAAAGAAGTTGAGGGCTACTCATTTTGTAAACAAGTCTGTTATTGCGTTTAATTGTGCTGCAGAAAAATGCTGGATGGTTTTTTCTTCCAGGTGATAGAACACGACCGAACGAGTGGCGAGGGGTAAATGATCACACAAGAGTTTGGTGGCTATTACAAGCTGCGAATAATTAACAGCTTCTGTCTTGATTTGATCATGTGGTTCTAAAAAATGTCCTCGTAAAATGGTATTGGTTTTGACCTTATAACGCTTTGGAGCTACGAGCGCGTAATTTGAAGAATCTGCAAGTTCGTCAGTAGAAAGTTGGTGAACTAGCTTAAATAATCGGGTATTTCGATAGATGGCTGCCCAACGGTATATGGGTAGTGCTACATCTAGCGGTAAGGTGTAGTTTTCTAAATCAGAAAGATAGGACTTGGCTATTTGCACATCCAAAATTGAATTTTCTGTCTCCCAATCTGTAATTTCTCCCATGTTGTAGAACATCAGCATTCCTCTGTCCACAGGTGGTACGCCAGTTTGTGCCTTGAATTTAATTTGGTGTAACCTTATAGTGCTACTAAGTATTGCATCTGCAAAATGTAAGCGTATTTGACGGAGTAGCGAAAAATATTTTCTTTCGTGCTTGCCGTCCAGTCGCAGTCCAGTTGAATTTCACGAACAGAATGGGCTTGCAACAGCGATTTTATCTTCGTGCTTATTTGGGTAGCTAAGCCTGCGAGTTGCGTATCATCTAGTTTTTCTAAAGTATATGGAGTAATAAACACTGTTGGCACAACCTCAAAATCTTGAAAATCAGAACTATTCCATTGAAGGTTTGCCATATTTTGAGCCTTCTGTTGAGATTCGTCCCAATCTATATCAAAAAAATTTTATGTATAGCTTTTTTACTTGCAAACTATCTAGCAAAGTCTGTTCAGCCGCTATCAAATCTAGTTTGGTTTGCCAATGATAAAAAGCAGGTATAATTTCTATTTTTTCCAACTGACAAGCTGTTAGCAAACAGCTACAAAGTCCTAATAACAGCCACGAAAAGTTTTTTTTCCCTGCCACATTAATTTAAGTTTATATTTGAGCATCCTTAGCAACAAGTAAGTTATTGGAAATGTTGATTCGTCAAAACGTATAGTTTTTATTCGACTTGGTTTGAACAAAAACTAGAGCTAATTACACGTAATTAATTTCTAAAAAACTGATTAACAAATCTTAATAAATGCTTTTGCTCTGCTTTATTGACTTATTGCTTAGCGTAACTCTATTTGAACGCAAATACGAGTTTTTAAAATAACCCAACAAATAGCCAAATAGCGAATTGCGTAACATCAATAAGTATTTATCATAGAATTTTGGAAGAAACACCTAGCAATTGCTTTGGGGATTCACAAAGCACACTCCAAAATTCATTTACTAATCCAAACTTATGGAATATAGAAAATTAGGAAACACCGACTTGTCAGTAAGCACAATCTGCTTGGGAACAATGACCTTTGGAGAGCAAAATTCAGAACAAGAAGCCCACGAACAGTTGAATTATGCAGTGGAGCAAGGCATCAACTTTATTGATACTGCTGAACTTTATGCAGTGCCTAGCAAAGCCACCAATAATGGCTTGACCGAAAAGTATATCGGAACTTGGCTAAAAGATCGTCCCGATAGAGACCAGTTGATTATAGCCACTAAAATTACAGGTCCTTCTACCACCATGACTTACATTAGGGAGGAATTGGTGTTTAATGAAAAACAAATTCATTTGGGTTTGGAAGGAAGCCTTAAAAGGTTACAAACTGATTATATAGACTTGTATCAGTTGCACTGGCCTGAACGCAAAACCAACTATTTTGGTAAGCTCGGCTATACGCACGATAAAAACGACCCATGGGAAGATAACTTCGTAGAAATTTTAGAAACCTTACAGGCACTCATAAAAGATGGTAAAATTAGATACTTTGGAGTATCCAACGAAACACCTTGGGGCTTGATGCACTTTCTGCATTTGTCTGATAAACTTGGACTACCAAAAGCCATGAGTATTCAGAATCCATACAGTTTACTTAATAGGACTTTCGAGATTGGGTTAGCCGAAATTGCTATTCGGGAGCATTGCGGGTTATTAGCTTATTCGCCGCTTGCTTTTGGCTTGCTTTCTGGCAAGTACCATAAGCAACAAGACGAGTCAACAGACCGCCTCAACCAGTTCAAGCAAATGTCCAGATATAATGGAACACTGTCCCATCAAGCTACTGCACAATACTTAGAATTGGCGGAGCAACATGGATTGAGTTTAGCACAAATGGCGTTAGCGTTCATCAATACTCGCCCTTTTTTGACTAGCAATATTGTTGGAGCCACCACGATAGCGCAGTTGAAAGAAAATATTGAAAGTATCTACGTGCAATTGTCGGAAGAAGTGCTGAAAGGTATTGAACAAATCCATACTGCGATTCCAAATCCAGCACCTTAGTGCCCAAGGGTAAGGTAAAATTTAAGTAATGCTTGATGGCAACATTTTGGT
>JAAUTG010000176.1 GCA_012031785.1 Saprospiraceae bacterium
GCCTATATTGTAACTGTACGGAGCTAATCCCGTGTTCACTTCTATTTCAAAAGTACCATTAGGAAAGCCACAAGTAGCTTTTGTTTTATCAATAATATCAACCGTGACAGGAGGAGTTTCTTCTAATACGACTTGTTGCTCAAATTTACATCCATTCGCATCAGTGACTACAAGTTGATATACTCCTTCTCCTAGATTAAGGAAAGTATTGTTTGTTACATTTCCAGAACCTATATTATAAAATTGAAATGGGGCTACTCCTGCTGTTGTGTTGACTGTAAAACTACCATTAGAGCGTCCACAGGTTGCAATTTGTAAATTACTTACCCTAGCAGATACAGAACTGGATGAGGAAATTATTTCCGTTTCAACAGTTACTGCACAACCAGCAGCATCTTCAACAGTGATTTCGTAACTACCAGCAGCTAGATTACTAAATGAGGAAGTGTTAGTGAAGCCTTTGCCAATATCGTAGCGATATGGAGCTTGACCAGTCTCTACTTTGATTTCAAAGCTACCGTTATCTGCTCCACAAGTAGCCGCTTCGAGATTAAGTACGGAAGCAGTCATTCGATTCGATGATCCAATTGTGAGTGAATCTGTACGCGAACACCCTAGCGCGTCTGTAACGGTGATATTGTAAGTACCAGCCGCTAAGTCAGTAAATAAATTGGTGGAACGATTGCCAGTTCCGATGTTGTATTGATAAGGAGCTGTACCTGACTTTATTTTTATTTCAAACGAACCATCATTAGTACCACAAGTTGCATCATCAATTTGTAACTCTTCTAGTTCCAAAGCTCCTACTAAATTAATTTCCACTTCTTTGGTGGCAGTACACCCCAATGCGTCTGTTGCCTTTAGCGTGTAGGTATTGGGAAGTAGATTTGCAAAGTTTGGATTGCTGGTTTGCTCACTTCCAATATCATAAACCACAGGTAACACGCCACCTGATAGGAATACCCTAAATGAGCCGCCTCCTGTGGCACAGTTTGCATCTGTTACGTTGACCACATTAACTAATGGTGGTGCTATGGCATTAATTGTGAGTTCTTTATTGACCGTACAGCCTCTTGCATCTGTGACGGTAAGGGTATATTGACCTGGACTAATTTGTTGAAAATTAGGGCTTGTTGTGTTGGTTTGTTCGTTGAGCGCATAGCGGTAAGGGGCTTGACCATCTTGCGCACTGACAGAGAAGGAGGCATTCGATAAACCACAACTGGCATCTTGAAGGTTTAGAACCATTACTTCAAAGGGCGCACCAGCTTCTACTCTAGCAGTAGTGACAGCAGTACAGCCTTTTGCATCGGTCGCAGTGATGAGGTAAGTGCCAACAAAAAGATTTGAGAAAGTGGGGTTAGTCGTAATACCGTTGCCATAATTGAATAAGATAGGTACTGTTCCGCCTGTGGTTTGGACTGTAATTGCTCCACCTCTTTGGCTACAATCGGCTTTTTGGATGTTTGCTACGCTCAGCGTCAGAAGCGGAGATGCTTTTATCGTGAAATCATGTATGGCAGTACAGCCATTGGCATCTGTTGCAGTAACGGTATAAATGCCTTCAGCTAGGTTATCGAACACAGCTTGGGCGTAAATTTGTTCTCCAATTTTATAGGTAATTGGAGCAATTCCGCCAGTAACACTAGCAGTTACTCGACCATTATTTTGCCCACAACTGGCATCAATAATGTCAGTAATGGTTAGTTTTATCGTTTCTGTTTCACCAATTGTAATAGTTTCGGTAGCGGTGCAACCACTAGCATCAGTTACAGTGAGGGTGTAGGTACTAGAAGCTAAGTTTTCAAATCGGGCATCGCTAACGTTACCATTTCCAATATTGTAAGTGTAAGGTGGTAGCCCTTGAAGTGGTACTACTGTAAATGCACCTGTGGATTGTCCACAGATGGCATTTTCTTGGTCTATAATAATGACACTAGGTCTCGGTACGCGCTCTATTCGAATGGCTTGAGTGGCTTGACAATTATTGGCATCTGTAATTGTGACAGCGTAAGTGCCTGCGTTTAGGTCACTGAAGTTAGGACTCAGGGTTGCTCCTCGACCGATGTCGTAAAGATAAGGGGCTGTGCCTCCTGTGACGTTTACAGAGAATGTACCGTTATTTTGGTCGCAGGTAGCACCTTTTGTGTTAAGGATACTTGCTTTGAGGTTGCCACAAGTGGTAGTAGTGGTGGTGAAGCAATTGGCAAAAGCGGACGTATTACCTTGATTATCAGTGGCAGTAGCAGTGATTACCGCAGTTGAAGCTAAATTAATGTTATTGGTGAATGGCGCTCTCAATATCCAGTTTCCAGTGTTATTGGCAGTGGTAGTGCCCAGATAGGTTTGTCCTTGACAGGGTTGATTGGGGCAGGTGCTGGTGCTAGATATAAACACTTCTATTACATCGCCAGCAGCCGCTGTTCCCGAAACTTGTTGAGGGGTAAACGCCGTGATAATAGGCGGACTTTTTTGCTGATTGGCTGTTCCAATAAGGGCAATAGCAACAGTGTCGTTACAGATAAAACTATTTTTAATGATTTGGATGTTTCTTGTAGGCGATTCTAAGATGATACCAGTTGGATTATATGCAATAATATTACCTTCTTCTGGCGTTGCTCCTCCTATTATGTTATTGCGTTCTGCATCGTCAAAACTAATGCCACAAAACTCGTTACCTACAGTAATGGTGCGGTCATAGTTTGTACCGATAATGTTGCTGGAAATTTTACAGTTAGCTGTATTGCGTTTGAGTACAATGCCGCATCCTTCCCACGGACCTCTTGGAGTTGCGGTATCAAAGAAATCTTGAGCAATGCCGCAGTTATAAATCACATTTCCTTTTTTAGGTGCGCCGATGGTGACAAATTGAGCAGCAGTAATATCTATGCCATCGTCGGGGAAGTTGCGAATTTCTAAGCCATAGACGGCACAATTATTTGCACGAATAAAAATGGCATTGTGTGGAAAATTCCAAGTGTACTGCGAGCCATCAATAATAATTCTAGGTTCGTAGTTATTATTTGAACCAAAACCGATTTGAGTGGTAGCATCTATAACCGTACCTACGTCGGTGAGGGCAGGCAATGGTTGTCCTGTAGTTGAACCTACGAAAATAGTATGACGACTGTTCCCGGGTATGTTGAATCGAATAATATTGGCACCCGTAGTGCTATTCGCACAGTCTATGGCAGCTCGAAGTGATCCTACTCCGTCATCATTGGTGTTAGTTACTGTAATTATGCCTTGCGCGTTGGCACAGGTAGTTGTAGTAGAAATGAGGGTGCGACAAGGTGCAAAACTTGATGTATTCCCTTGTGCGTCCGTAGCGGTGGCAGTAAGAAGATCAAACTGAGCGAAGTCTAAGTTACTTACATTGAAACTCCATGTACTGTCTCGCAGGGTGGTCACTCTTCCGATAAATACGCGCCCTTGACAAGGTTTTTCTTGACAATTAGTGGAACTATTAACAAATAACTCAATGAGGTCTTGTGGATTGGATTTTCCTGCAATAGTTTGAGTGGTTGCAAGCTCTATTTGAGGAGCAATTTTGTTCAAATTACCGCCATTACTGAATTGTATGCCATCTTGATCATTGCAAAAGATACCGTTGCTAAAAATAGAGCATACTCCCGAGTTATCTATTCTCACGCCCACTGGGTTGTAAGCAATAATATTTCGACTATCTATGGAGTTACCGCCAATAATATTGTTTGAGGATTGTCCTTGAATGAGAATACCACAATATTCGTTACCAAGATTGGTAGCAAACGTAGCATCTGTACCAATAATATTGCTTTGGATTTGGCAAAATTTGGATTCACTTCGCAGTAAAATTCCACTTCCTTCCCAAGGACCATTTGGACTGGCATTAGGGTAAAAATCAGTTTCTTCTCCGTTACTATATATTACATTACCCCTATTAGGTGCGCCAATAATGACATTTCTAGCGTTAAAAATTTCTATGCCATCGCCAGGGAAGTTACGAATCTCTAACCCATACACTTGACTATTATTTCCTTGTATAAATATGCCATTGATAGGAACATTCCACTGGGTTCTACTGCCATCCAAGACGATTCTTGGACGTATAACATCACCATTCTGGGTGGTGGCATCTATAATTGTTCCTACATCCGTCAGCGCTGGAAGTGGTTGCCCCGTACTTGCGCCAATGTAAATGATTTGTCTTCCACCGCTTCCAATGTTAAAAATAATGCGATTATTACCTGGCAAACTGTTGGCGCATTCAATGGCATTTCTTAATGAACCAGGTCCAGTGTCGTTCGTGGTAGTTACTACAAGGTTTCCATTTTGAAGGTTACAGTTTGTATTTTGAGTCATACCACTTTTGCTTAATAGCAGGATAACTATTAAACAGATGAATCTAAAGCGAATCATTTGTAGCGTTTGTTTCATGTTCATAGAATACTTAAATTGTATGGTTCTTTTGATAGTTTTTGTGACTATTCTATCACTTCATCAGTGTTCGAGGGTTATTACATTAAAACGATTTTACTAGACGTATTTCTTCTCTAATGGTCATTTTTAAAGAATACATTTTTGTATTAATCAGTTTATCCATTAGTTTAGATGGCAGTCAGCGAAGTCCTAAAATATTGAAAATTCGACTTTGGCTTGTTTACTATAAGCGTTTTGAAAGTCACCTAAAATGAACAGGCAAATTTAAAATTAATCATCCATAAGTAGGTGTAACTATTCAATAGACGCTTCTAAAACGTAAACTTCATCAATACTGGTAGTTTTTCAATTTTACCAATGTCGCTTACTTAATCATACCTATTTACTAACCCTCTTTAAAAGGGGATGGTAAATAATTATAGCTCATCTTGAAAATGGGTTAAATTGGTGTGCTAGTGTAGTGTAAAACAACCAAAACGGAGGAATTATGGCAATTAATTACTTACTTGTAGGGACGTAGTATTACGCAATATGTTTCAAGAAAAAGAAGGTTTAACACTTTTTGAATACTGGAATTGCAACAAGTTCTATGGTTTGCCTAAATATAATTATTTAGACAAACGAATCAAGAACAAGTAACAAATTGCACCATACAAAGTATTAATGCTCGGGGTTGCTCAAACTATATTTAACATCACAAACGTCAATTAACTATAGTTTGAGCAAGATATAAAATAATCTAAATTACTGATTTTTAGAAACTTACTGCAAGATATTTAGTAGTGATTATCATTCATTCCTAGCGCATTAAGTAAACGGTTCCTTTTTTTTCTATTAGGATACCATCGTTTTCGTTGAACGAAATGGTGTAAGTATAAACACCTGTTTTTTGAGCTTCACCAGCTAGATTCTTGCCGTCCCATCCAGTGTTGGCTTGCAAACTTTCAAAGAGTAATTGCCCCCAACGGTCATAGATAAGCATTTTGTAATTTTGTACTTCTTTATTTCGGAAGAGCGGCTTGAACTCTTGATTTCTACCAGAAGGAGCGAAAGCGTTGGGTATAATAACACTGGCAAATTGGGTAATACATACTTCGTTAGAAAAAGATGTAGTTTCCACGATGGTTTGGTTAGGCAATCGGAACGCAGCTTCTACAAAAACACGATAACATATTTCGGTTTTACCACCCTCTGTAAGAGCAATAGCATCCGTGTAAACGCTATCTTGCGTGCCGAGAAAAATACGAACGAGTCTGTTGTTTAGGGTACGTTGTAATTCGTAACGTCGTCGAGTTTCAAATTCTATATCATAAGGTGTCCAGAGAAAAGTATTGGCGTTTTCTTTTTGCTCTTCTACGGATAAAAACACAGTAGCTGCTGTATTAGAGTGACTTATAGAATCGCAAAACATCTTTTGTGGTTACTCGGTAATAATAAGGTTTTTCGTTGACAGCAGCATCAAAATCAGTATAAAGGAGGCTATTGGGTAGAGAAGTTCCTATGGCATCACTAAAAATGGTGGTGAAAGAAACATTGTCTTCTGAACGCTCTAGGGTGTAAGCAGTGATGTTTGCCAGCGTGTCCCAAATCCATTGTATGGCTACTGCACTATCTTGTGTCACAGTAATATCTGTAATAGCGAGTAAAGCACTGGGTTTGTAAATATTGGGTTGAAAACAAATTACATTTGAAGTAGAAGTTGTTGTTTGAAAACGCTGTTTAGCATTAATGTAAACGCAATAATTAAGGTTATTATCTAGCCTAGTAAATTGAAAGGTAGAATCGGAACGAGGAATAGAATCTTTAGCTAGATATGGGGCAGCGTTATTTTCTGATAACCAAATTTGATAGAAATCAACTCCATTTTCCCAGTTTCGATAGGTATTCCAGTTTAAACTAATAAATGGTTGGCATTCGGCTTGCGTTACGGTTAGGTGAATGGTTCGATGAAATAGACTTGGCGCACTGGTGTTTCCACAAGTATCTTGTGCAGCCACGGTGTAAGCAATCGAAGATACCCCAGTTGGTGCGGTGGTGTCTGTAAAAGTGTCAGTTCCACTAGGCAGTTGAGCTATTAGTTCTGTACCTGTGGCGGTGCTTCGATATAAGGCGTAGCTGGCATTCGAATTAGAAATATTTTGCCATTCGATAACTACGGTACTGTCTTCTTGCACAGTGACTCGTCTTATGCTTGGCGTTTCAAGTGGTTGATTGGAGAGCGTATCAGAAGGTATGATGGTTTGATTGGGACAATCGTATTGACTAGTCATGTAGTAGTACCAAATGGCTGTACCTGAAAACGAGTGTTCAAAAGTTTGTTGCGTAGAGTCAGCGATAGTCGCAAGGAGCGTGTAAGGACCTTCGACTTGTCGAGCAGCAAAAATTTGATAGGATTGAAAGTTACCACAGTTATTTTCTGGCAGATTCCAAAACAGCGTATCATTACTAAAACAAGTAAGCGTTGGTGAAAAGATTTGGGCGACTGCTGATAAACTAGTGGTCACAATAAATAATATTAGCGTAATATTGCGATACATAAAGTTTTTGAATTAAAAAAGTGTTTAATGAATTATGTTTTGTACTGACTGGGAGGATAATTTGCTGAAAGTCCGTTGTTGAAACGAAAAGCATGATTAAAAAGTCTAATCTTTTGAAAAAAATCGTTTGCTGGTTTAAAACATTTATTGAAGCATTTGCCTAAATTTAGCTTCTAACATGTCCATGGGGTAGCGATCTTTCAACTGATAGCCTATTTCAAAATCGCTTCCAATCGCTTTTTTACTTGTGAACACCAATCCAATATTTTTGATGTAAATTTCTTCCCCAATCAACTCAATCTCTAAGTCACCTTCTTTTTGAGTGATGATGACTTCCCGAACTTGAAAACGCACGGCTTCATGTAATTCGGAATGCCATTCAAAGTTGGTGTAGCCCATGAATCTTCGGTTTCGAATAACAGTTGTACCTGTAGAATCAAATGGGTTATACCAACTTATTTTATACAAAAATACGCCTAACGAATCACGTACCTCAAATGGGAAAAGATTTCCTGATTCGATGGTAGTAGGAAGCTGGACTTGTTTTTGCATACTATCTGTAACGTAGATAAATGCTTCTTCCATGAGCATTCCATTTTTTACTTGAGCCTCTCGTGTTAGTTGTTGAGGTATAAAATTATGGTCGTACTGGGTACCCACGAGATAGGTGTTTTCTTCTTGCGAAGCATTTCTAAAGTAGAAATAGTAAGGGGGAAAACTATCGCGTCCTACTGATTCGTATTCGTAAACTATTCCTTCTGTAAGGTCTGCTAAAGGTAGGTAGAAGGCTTGAATCTGCTCTTTTGCTTCTCGCGCACAGCCAAAGATTCCAGTTATTGCCAAAACAAACATCCATTTTTTCATAGCGCAAAGATAAAAAATGAATTTGGTTATTTGTTGGATGGAGCGTTTGTTGATTTGTAGTAAAACATTTGGGAAGTCCGAAATAGAACATCGTCAAACCAGCTATCACCAGATTACAGATAGCATAGACATTGGAGCCGTCTATCATCAAACTAATGCGCTTAGTCTCTAAAATGATGAACAGTTATTTGACAAAAAGAAAAAGCTGGATATAATTGCTCTTTTTTGTTCTTTTTGCTGAGGTAACTTGTTTTTCCTTTTTAGGATGGTTCTAAAACTTGCGTAACATCAATTACTAAAGCAAACATTTTTTTCTTCTATGGGTTTGCATGAGGGTCTTGAAGTGCAAGTCTGTTAGGATAACTATTCGCCCTAATACGTAAAATTATGATTTTTTACAAAATAAATGATAATTGGTTCAGTGATTTATCCCATTTAACAGCTAGTTGGACGATGGTGAAAATTTTTCGTTCAGTGCTACTTATTGGGATATACGCTACGTTGGTTTGTTTTGTGGTGGAATATTTCAATTGGATAGCGTACATTCAGATGAATACTTCCATTTTTTCTTTGCTGGGTGTCATATTAAGTATTTTTTGGTATTCAGAACAAATACTGCTTACGACCGATGGTGGGAAGGAAGAAAACAATGGGGCGCACTGGTGAATAATACACGGAATCTTGCTATTTACATTCATAGTATGTTCCCCATGCACGACGACGAAGTGCGGCATACTTTGGCAACTCAAATTTCTAATTTTTGCATCGCGCTCGTGGAGCATCTCCGAGAGGGGACAAAATTGGAAAAGTTAATTTATCTTTCCGATATGGAGCGTGCAGCATACGCTAGTAAAGGTCATATTCCAAATTTTATTGCACTTCAAATTTTTGAACGCATCGCAGCAGCCCATCGAGCAGGCGACATTAATGAAGGTGATTATATCAATATCAAAGCACAGCATCAAGCGTTGTTGGATATTTTGGGGGCTTGCGAACGCATCAAAAAAACACCAATTCCATTTTCGTATGTAGTGTATTTGAGATTGTTCATCATAGGGTATGGGGTATTGTTGCCTTTTGCATTGGTGACCACGTTTCATTTTTCTACTATTCCTTTAGTTATGTTTATTTTTTTCGCTTTAGTTGGTATAGAGTTATTAGGGGAGGAAATAGAAGACCCTTTTGGCTTGGATTGCAATGACTTACCCACAGGTGATATTGCACACACTATCAAGCAAAACGTGTTTGAGATATTGGAAAATAAATCAAGCATAGGACAAGAACGCCAAGCTAAGTTATACGAAAAAGTGTTTTAAAACAACTGGTTAAATGACGACTGATGAGTTTGCTTTTTGATAATGAATAGGTTGTAAAATTGCTTAGTTCGTTGGTTTTTATGCCTATCGAAAGTGTCATCAGACTACTTAAAATTAGGAAAATTTGATACTACATAATGATTAATATTTTGCTCTACGCACCAGAATATCGTCCTAATTTGTCGAGTATGATTCGTTCGGCAGAATTTTTTGGACTTCAAACCGTATATCTTTACGACCGAAATACACTACTCGAACCACCAAAAAATAAAGCTACTCGCGCAGATATGAATCATTTGGCAAGGGTTTGGACGGCTGGTGCTATTGAGCATATCACGATTGAACAAGTAGTAGAGCCATTGACTTTTCTATCCAAATATGCAGGTCGGAAAGTTGCTACCCAGGTCAGTTCTTCTGCTCAACATTTATCGCAGTTTCAGTTTCAACCTAATGATTTGCTTTTGATGGGAAGCGAAAGAGAGGGCTTGCCTGAAGCCATCATCGCAGTTTGTGATGAGGCGATATATATTCCAGCTTTAGGTCACACGCCTTGCCTTAATGTAGCAGTAAGTTTAGGCATCATACTTTATGCGGCAAAACAACAAGTGT
>JAAUTG010000177.1 GCA_012031785.1 Saprospiraceae bacterium
ATATTGACTTGGATACTAACATCTTTGACGAAGTAGAAAAGCAAGTGGAAGATTGGGCGAACAAAAAAGAACAGGAGGTCGCCAAGTACAAAACTTGGGCAGAATACCGCAGAAGATTTGTAGGAGATATTTCGCATGAGCTAAAGACGCCTATTTTCATTATGCAAAGCTATTTGGATACCCTGCTAGATGGCGCTTGGAAAGACGAACAATTGTGTCAAAAGTTCTTACAAAAAGTATCAAAAAGTGCAGAACGTCTGAATACCATCGTACAGGATTTAGAAGCCATTGCCAAGTTAGAATCAGGAGAGATGCTACTGGATATGCGAAATTTTGACGTTCGTAAATTGACGCAGGATGTTTTTGAGGAACTGGAAATGCAAGCAAAACAAAGCAACATTCAACTTTCTTTCAAAGATGGTGCTGCATCTCCTTACCGCGTCTTTGCGGATGAAGACAAAATTAGGCAAGTGCTAATCAATCTCATCAACAATTCCATCAAATATGGCAACCCTAACGGAAAAACAAAAGTAAGCTTTTACGATATGGATCGTCATGTTCTAATTGAGGTGGCTGATAACGGAATTGGTATTCCTGCTGAGCATATTCCGCATGTGTTCGACCGATTTTACAGGGTAGATAAAAGTAGGTCCAGGGAACAAGGTGGCTCTGGATTGGGGTTGTCCATTGTAAAACACATTATTGAAGTGCATAAGCAAACCATCAATGTCCGGAGTACCCAAGGATTGGGTTCTACTTTTGGTTTCACATTGGAAAAAGCAAAGTAAAAATTTCGTCAAGGTATGTAAAAAAAGATGGTATCTTCTATTTTAATTTGCATATCTAACAAAATCTCGCTTATCTTTATGGGTGAGAATAAAGAAACAGGTTGACTATTATCAAAAAGCAATTTTTTTAAAAATAATTCAAGTTCGTCATGTTAAAGAAATTATTAGTCATAGTATTAATTGGTGGAATCATTTGGGCTTGTGGTGGCAGTGACAATAGCCAAAACAAACTAGCAAAGAGTGACAAAGTGGCTGAAGCCTCTGCGGTGGATGGCAAAGCAATCTTTCAAAAAAATTGTGTCGTATGTCATGGTATTAACGGTGATATGGGCGTAAATGGAGCGTATAACTTACAAAATTCTCAACTGGCAGTTGAAGAGCGCATCAATGTGATTACTAACGGCAGAAACACAATGGCAGCTTACAAAGAAATTTTAAGTGCAGACGAGATTACAGCCGTAGCTCAGTACACTACCACACTTGGCAAATAAAATCTACTAAGTTGCATTCGTTTTGCGGGTAGTTACTTTACGCAATTGGTTATTTGGTTGTTTGACAAGGTTCTTTTGACCCTGACAGAAAACCAAATAACCGAAGCTGGACAACTGAAATAGGTAAAATATGAGATTTTAAGGTTGGCTATTAAATTTGTAAAATTTTAATAGCCAATTACTTAAATATTTGCCTAAGTCAATTTTATCACAGATTCGTTGCTCAGCTTCAAATGGTCAATCTAACAAATAACTAACTTTTGTAAGTCATAGTTGATTAAATTTATGATAATTGACGAGAAGCAACAAAAAAGCTATCGCGTATTAGGCTTGATGTCGGGTAGCTCACTAGATGGTTTGGACATAGCTTTTTGTACCATCACTATTCAAAATGAACCTTTTGAAGTTGCCGCTTGGACAATTCAGGTAGCCGAAACTATCCCTTACAGCGAAACTTGGGTGAACAAGTTAGAAAGACTACCTCATGATACTGCCTTTCATTTCGCTGCCACGGATACAGAATATGGTCGCTACATCGGACAACTCGTCAATCTGTTTGTGGCAAAATATGAGCTACAACCTGATTTTATTGCTTCTCATGGGCATACCGTTTTTCATTATCCTAATCATCTGTTCACCAGCCAAATTGGTGATGGCTCCGCTCTTGCTATGACCACAGGCTTGCCTGTAATTTGCAATTTCAGAGCAAAAGACATAGCTGCTGGCGGTCAGGGCGCGCCTTTGGCACCTGTGGCAGACAAGTATCTTTTTGCTGCATATCATTTTTGCTTGAATATTGGTGGTATTATCAACATTACTTGCCAAACTCCACAACGTCTGGTGGCTTTTGACATTACAGGTGCAAATCAAATTTTAAATTCCTTAGCCACAGAAGTAGGATTGGCTTATGACCACAATGGCAATTTAGCAGCCACAGGAAATATTATTCCTGAATTGTTGGAGCAATCCAATAAACTACCTTTTTTGTCCCAAAACTATCCCAAATCACTAGGCAATGACTGGGTACAGCACTTCTTACTACCCATTTTTCAACAAACCAATTATCCTGTGGCAGACAGGTTGCGCACTGCTTGTGAACATATAGCCATACAAACCGCTTTGGCAGTAGCTCAAATTCAAGCACAAGAACAACTGCCCATTCAATCCGTGTACCAACTATTACCAACTGGTGGTGGGGTTTACAATAATTTTTTGATGCAAACTATAGACAAACAAATCAATAGGATTTTACCCGTAAAATTAGTGACCCCGAGCCAACAAGTGATTGAATTTAAAGAAGCATTGCTTATCGCCCTATTGGGCGTAATGCGTTTAGAGAATGTGCCTAATTCTTTTAGCAGCGTGACAGGTGCAAAATATGATACCATCAACGGAGACATTCACCAAATGCAAGCCTTTAAAGCATCAAAAGTTACTCTTTAACTGCCATCGTCTCGAAATCTCCTAAACGATTAACTAAAAAAACCCCTGCCCATCAAGGAGCAAGGGTCTCTAACCCAAACAAATAAACACAAAAACTACTCTTGTTCGTTGACAAATATAGGTAAAAATTTATTAGTAGTCAATACCCAACACATTATATTTTTGTAATGCGATAGTAAATTAAAAGAAAGATAAAAAATTTTTAAAAATTTGGAAATGGTAGAATATTGTGTTATTTAACTTGCCTGTGCTAATTGTATTGATTTTAAGCGTCAACTCTAAATACCAGGTAAATCTTAGGACAGAATAAAATAAACCGCTCGCAGAGGTATTAAAAAGATGAGATGAAATTAGTGATAAATCACCAAATACAAGTCATAGTTCCAAATAACTTCCGTAAATTTGTCAATTAAAAAAACCGGCAGAAATGATTAAATATTACACTCGCAAAAATGGGTATTTGCAAGAGTTGGAGCAGCCGGATGTTGCCTGTTGGATAAACATAACTCCACCGTTCAGTCAAGAGGAATTAGAGGAAATTGCTAAACAGTATGATTTTCCTATCGAATTTTTAACGGATTCTCTTGATATTGATGAACGTTCGCGTTACGAACGAGAAGAAGAAGTACGCCTCATTTTGCTAAATACCCCTGTATTGAACGAAGATAAAGCGGAAAATGATGCCATTTTTATTACCATACCTATTGGTATTATCTTAACAGAAGTGCATATCATTACCATTTCGCCTTACGAAAATCCTGTTTTACAGTTGTTCTTGAGTGAAAAAGTGAAAAATTTTAATCCTTCGGATGAGCGTTTGTTTGTGCTTCAAATTTTTGAACAAACCGTTTATCGGTACTTGACCTGCCTAAAACAATTGAATTTGCGCCGCAACTTAATAGAAAAAGAACTCTATTCTTCTAGTCGCAACCAAGAATTAAAAGAATTGTTGAGTATTGAAAAAAGTTTGGTCTATTTTGTAAGTTCGTTGAGCGCCAATGAGTTATTGAAAATGAAAATTAAACGCACTGACTTTCTTGCTATTAAAGAAGACGAAGACCTCACCGACTTGTTTGAATCTGTTATTATTGATAATAGCCAAGCACACGACATGGCAAATGTTTATACCAATATCCTCAACGGCACAATGGATGCTTACAGTTCCATCATTTCCAACAACTTAAACGTAGATGTTCGACGATTAACACTCGTGACCATTGTGTTAAGTGTGCCTACTTTTATCGCAAGTTTTTATGGTATGAATATTGATTTGCCTTTTCAACAAAATCCTTTTGCAGTCGTGTATGTTGCCCTGATTTCTGCCCTGCTCAGTATTCTAGTAGCGTGGTACTTTCAACGAAATAAACGGTTTTAACGTTATACAGCACATGAATCCGAACTATAAATACAACCAGCGCGGTGTTTCCGCCACAAAAGACGAAGTACACCAAGCTATAAAAAAATTAGACAAAGGCTTGTATCCCAATGCCTTTTGTAAAATATTACCCGACTTAGTGGCTTTCGATGACGATTACTGCAACATTATGCACGCCGACACTGCGGGTACAAAAACTAGTTTAGCCTATCTCTATTGGCGCGAAACTGGCGATTTGAGCGTATGGGAAGGTATTGCACAAGATGCTCTTGTGATGAACTTGGACGATATGGCTTGCGTAGGATGTGTGGACAATATTATTCTTTCTTCTACAATTGGGCGAAATAAAAATTTGATTTCCGGAGCTGTAATTGAAACCTTAATTCAAGCTACTACGGATTTCTTAGACCTAATGCGTGATTTTGACATCCATATCACCTTAGCTGGCGGCGAAACAGCGGACGTTGGCGACATTGTGCGCACCGTGGATGTGGGTTACACCACGTTCGCAAGAATGAATCGCAAAGATTTGATTGTCAATAACATCCAAGCTGGAGATATAGTTGTCGGCTTTAGTTCGTTTGGGCAAGCTACCTACGAAAAATCCTACAACGGTGGCATGGGCAGTAACGGACTGACCTCTGCTCGCCACGATGTGTTTACGAAACAATATGCCCAAAAATATCCTGAAAGTTTCGACCCCAATACCCCTGAATCAGTAGTGTATGTTGGCTCAAAACAAGTAACCGACACCATGCGGATAAACGATACAGTCATCCCTATTGGAAAATTAGTATTATCTCCAACGCGCACTTATTTACCGGTGTTGAAGCGCGTGTTAGCGCACTTTCGCCACGCCATTCACGGCATCATCCACTGTTCTGGCGGCGGACAAACCAAAGTAGCAAAATTTATAGAAGGCGTGGAAGTGATAAAAGATAATTTTTTCCCAATTACACCGCTTTTTGACTTAATTCAGCAAGAAGCGAAAACCGATTGGCGAGAAATGTATCAAGTATTTAACATGGGGCATCGCTTAGAAATTTACGTTCCTGAACAATATGCTGATGAAATCATTGATATAGCACGTTCTTTTCAAGTAGAAGCACAAATTATTGGTCACGTCCGAGCAAGTGCCAAAAGTGCTGTGCAATTAGAAACACCTTACGGTATATTTCGATATGACTAAAAAGCAAAAAGCAACGCTCATCGCAGCGTATTTGGACGAATTGTATCCTGAAGTAATCGCGCCACTCGACCATCAAGACCCTTACACGCTGCTGATTGCCGTGCTGCTTTCCGCGCAATGCACCGACGAGCGCGTGAACAAAGTCACTCCGCAACTCTTTGAAAAAGCCAATAATCCATTCGATATGGCACAGTTGAAAGTGGAAGAAATCAAACAAATCATTCGTCCTTGCGGATTATCGCCAAAAAATCACAAGCGATATACGATTTATCCAATATTCTAATTACACAATACGAGGGTGAAGTGCCCAAAAGTTTTGAAGCATTAGAAGCCCTGCCAGGTGTCGGACATAAAAACTGCATCCGTTGTCATGTCACAAGCCTACCAAGTTCCTGCTTTCCCTGTGGATACACACATTTACCGCTTAGCTTATCGGTGGGGCTTGAGTGACGGCAAAAATGTAGTCAAAACTGAAGCTGACCTTAAGAAAGTGTTTCCAGAAGAAAAGTGGAATAAATTGCACTTACAAATTATTTTCTTTGGTAGGGCGTACTGCCCAGCAAGAGGACACAACCCTTACCTATGCCCAATTTGTAAGGAACACGGTAGAAAAGCAATATTCAAAGAATTTGATAAGAAAGCCAAAACTGCTCAAAAATAGATGGTTCATTGCTAAGTAAGTAGGTATCATTGATTAAGCCATACTAATCAGATTGAAGCTGTAACCCTATACAGCAGATTCAGATTTTACAAGTGTCGCCTCAATAGTCACACCTACTTACTAAACAAACTTCAATTGCTCTCGCAAAAGTTGAAAAGTTGTTATTTCACAACCGCTAGGAGAGTGATTTTGTGTTTAAACTCAACTTATTGCATCAACGCTTGCAACGCCTCCACATTAGCGGCTTCATCAAAAATGGCAGCCACTGGTATTTCAAAGCCTTCAACGGCATAGCTTTTGATGGTTGTGCCGTATTGATGCACTTTGGCAGGAAAATAAGTATCGGATTCGCTGGGCAGGAGGTATTGTTCCACGCTTTGTTTGTGGGTATCAATAATCCAATATTCTTTGATGCCATGCAAGGCATAGTCGGTTTTTTTGGTGGTGCGGTCTAGCTTTTCGGTGCTTTTGGAAAGTATTTCTACTACAAAGTCGGGAGCAGGAAACAACACTTGCTCGTCGGTAAATTGTTCGGCTTTTTCTTTTGAAAAGAACACCAAATCGGGTTCGTAGTCGTTGCGACTTAGGCTAATCATCACTTTTTCTGTGCCTACGCTGCCTAACTGCTTCAGAGAAACGTAAAAACTTAACAGTCGAGACAGCAAATCACTCGTTTGCCAATGCTGCCTACGGACAGGCGAATGTACAACTATTGCTCCATTGACGAACTCTGCTTTGATTTCTTCCGTAATCCATTCCCGAAATTCTTTTCTGCGGATAGTTTCTTCTTCCATTGCTGCTTGCAGATAGCCCAATTGCAAAACAGCATCCGGCGATTTTAGTATTTCTTGAACAAGTGCAGAAGACATAGTATTTATTTTAAAAAATAACATTTTTTCGGTTGGATTTGGTTTTTTTATGACTTGCTTGGAATAAAACATTCGGAGTAGTCGCATGTATTCAAAAGTTTTCGATGAATGTTGTTGTGAAAAGGGAATCTTTAGCACTAAATATTTTGAACAGGCACATAACCTTTTCTTTTATAAAATATGTTATTTTTTCTTTTTTTTGTATCTTATTATTTTACTATTTATTCAGTTTATATTACATTTGCTTCTGTACTGAAGTCAACTTAGTATAAACCAATCTAAGCGACAATAGGCAATTGTTATGAACAAAGCAAAACTTACTAGGCATGAGACCATTAACAAGAGAGCAACTCGCACAACTGTATGGGCATGGTTGTACGAGAACATTTACGAATCTGCTAAAGAAAAAAGATATTTCAATTGTACGGTATAGTATGCTGTATCTCGAAGACCAACTTCCTATTTATGCAGTGCTGGGTTTACCAACTTATCTTGAAGAAGAAGAAAAGAATTTTTTACAACCTTTAGTAGAGCAATATTGCAAAAACCACGATTTACCCCCCCCCCCCATATTTATAAAAAATATAATATGTTCCAACATTTTCCAATTTTTTCCAACATTTTCCAATTTTCGCACTTGCGGGGTAAGTGATTAGGATGTAATTTTGCATCAAGTTAATTAGGGAAAATAGGGGCATTGCCTTACGCTTGATTAGCCGTATTTTTTTGGTATTGATGGTGCATCTCAATATAGGAAGAAAGCACTAATGCTGCCACTTTTGGCCGAGGACAGCAAGAGTGCCATTTGTTTATTAAAAAACTTTACAAAGTTATGAAAAAGTTTGGGTATTTAATTCTTGTCGTTGTTTTGTTTGCAAGTATTTACATTTCTTGTGAAAGTAAAGTAGAAATACCTGCTGAAGAGGATATTTTGCCAAGACTGTTGACAGAAAAGGAATTGGAAATTTTAAAAGAAGAGAGAGGATTATCTCTTAGCTCTGAAAAAGCAATATCTTGTGCTTGGTCTGATGGATTTGGAGGAAGTGTATCCTGTGATACTGGTACATGTGGCGTGTACAGAGTTGGTTCACAAGTAGGTGTAGGTTGTAAAGATGGTACTGATTTAAATATTATTGGTCTAAGATAAGTTCTAACCAAACCAAAAGTGTAGCAAAACTTTTATTTTAACAAAATTTTTATGGTAATATTTTATCATTATTTACAGACGCTCATAATTTTTGTTAACTATGAAAGTTTTGCTTTTCATCTCATCTAATTTGTAAACCAATACAGATAAATTTGAGACTTTTTCATTTTAAAGCCATGCGCTCCAACAACAAAAAAAATGACATGATAAAACATAAACATTACTGTAACAAAAAAAGTGACCGAGTAGGTTTATTAGGGTTTCTTTTATGGTCTCGAAATGCATTAGCAAAAACGAGTATTATGTTTTGGGATTAATCTTGAGTAGCTTATGTTATAGCCAAACCATTCAGCTGGACTTCTTGCCTTATGACTCGTTGCCAACCAAAGTGGCTTTTGGGGAGCGCGTGAATATACGGAACGTTTTTTCAACAAACAGCAACGGAAATTACACAACAAAAATTCTAACCACTAGCTTGTTACCTAAATCTTTACAAGGGCTTTTACACACCGAAACTTACATTGACGCGGAGTTGAAAACTTTGGCGGACAGTTTTTTGCTGAGGTTAAACATTCCTACCCAAACAAAGCAAGTAAAAAATCTAACATATTCAATAAAAAAATCAGATAAAATGCTATTCGTATCCGCTCAGGACTTGGACAAGTCCCTTCCAAATGTTCCTATCATCTGGTCACTCGATATTCAAAGGGAAGCAAATAGGATATTATTATCCATCTCTGTTCAAAATACATATCGCGGCAAATTCTATGTAAATAGCAAGCATTACAATCTTTTTTATTTGGACAACGCAGCAAATACAGAATTTTATTTCATAGCAGTAGATTCCATACGACAGCTAGAGCGAATCCAGGAGATACCACAGCGCTACGAATTAAACGAGCCATTTTTAGTAGATTCTATGGGATATGTATTGGAAGTATTTAATCCCACCAATAATACTATCGTCCTAAAAGCAACGTCAAGCAGCAAATTAACAGGTTATAAAGAAAATTATTTTCTAAGCAAGGAATCCCTTTTGTTGCTTGATAGAATATGGTCAGAGAAAAACTTAGCAAAAGATAATTTCAGGTTACTCTACTTTTGGGGGAGAATGGTGTGGTCCATGCCTTGAAAAAATGCCTATGCTACTCAATATGTTAAAAAAATCTACTACTGATTTGAGTATTCTATTTGTTGCTTTTGTATTCAATGAAAGCCTTGTTAATCGTACTTATGAGAAGATTAACTCATACAAAATACCTTTCGTAAACCATCTCAACATCCATAGCACAAAAAACGATAATTTGGTCTCGCACTTACGGGTAAGTAACTACCCGACTTACTTGCTCTTGTCAAAGGAAGGAAAAATTATTTGTAGAACCAATAATTTAGATACGCTTGAGCAAAAATTGAGGAAACACCAGTTGATAAAGTAGGGTTTACCCTTAAAATAGTTAAGAAAAGAGCATTCGGAATAAAATTTGGTAGTATTGGAATTTATAGATATGTACTTCAAGTACTGTAATCTCCAAAAAATCTGGAGCGTACCTAACGGTGCACTCCAGATTTTTTGTTCTAATAAAATACTTAACTTTGCAATTATTTATCATTTTATTTGCAAATTACATACTTTATGTTAAAATCATATCATCCAGAAACTTATTGGTCAGAAGTTGCACTTAGAATAAAATCACGAACTGGCAAAAACGTCATCGCTGGCGATGATGAGCCATTTTACAGATATAAAAAGAAACAAATTTCTAAATATGCT